>DASQGE010000023.1:0-10489 GCA_035632775.1 Solirubrobacteraceae bacterium
CGAGGAGGGCGGGCTTCAGATCGTCGGGGAGGCGGCGCTGTCGGTGAGGCATTCGCTGATCGCCGCGGGGGAGGCGGAGCTGTCGGAGATCGACACGGTGATCACCCATCCGCAGGTTCCGGGCCAGTGCGAGCGGTTCCTGCGCGGGCGGCTGGGGCACGCGAAGGTGCTCGCGGCGAGCTCGACCGCGGAGGCGGTGCGATCGGTGGTGGCGGGCGCGCGGGGCAGCGAGGCGGCGCTGGGCACGGTGCTGGCGGCTGAGATCTACGGGGGGACCGTCCTGCGGGAGGGAGTGCAGGACCGCGACGACAACGAAACGCGCTTCGCCTGGCTGGCGCGTGCTCGCGGCGGCCCGCGGGCAGGGGGCGACGACCGGGCCGAGGGACGCTCCGGGCCCGATCGTGCCACGCGGGACCGGCCGGGAAGGCCGCCGTTGCGTGCGGGAGCAGAGCAGGGGGAGTGGAAGACGTCGCTGGTGTTCTGGGGTCCGGGGGCGGACAGTCCGGGCTGGCTGGTGCGGTGTCTGGACGAGTTCGGCCGCCGGGGGATCAACCTGACGAAGATCGAGTCGCGGCCGAAGCGCGAGCGGATGGGGCATTACATGTTCTTCGTCGATCTGCAGGGACCGGTCGACGATGTGCGGGTGGCGGAGGCGGTGGCGGGGCTCGAAGGGATCTGCGAAGAGGCGCGGGTGCTCGGGTCCTATCGGGCAAGCGCTCCCTCGACTGGCAGTCACGACGGACAGACGCCATCGCTACACTCCGGCGCTAGCGATGGATAGCACCGTTCCACCTTCAGTACTGAGGTCCGTGCCGCCACCAGAGCACCGGCGGCACGGACCTGACAGTGGCCGGGTGCTCGTCTTGAACGCTACGTACGAGCCGATCAACGTGTGCACGGTCAGGCGCGCGGTGGTGCTGCTCCTGAAGGAGAAGGCGGAGCTCGTGGAGCGGGGGCGCTGGGCGCTTCACTCGGAGAGCTCCACGATCGCGCGGCCGGTCGTGATCAGGCTCGTCAGCTACGTGAAGGTGCCCAGGGACGCGCACCGGCGCAAGATCACCAGAAGGGCGGTGTTCGCGCGCGACGGGTGGACCTGCCAGTACTGCGGATCGCGGTCGAACCTCACGGTGGACCACGTGGTCCCGCGCTCGAAGGGCGGAACGTCGAGCTGGGAGAACATCGTCGCGTCGTGCGCGCCGTGCAACCGGCGCAAGGGCGACAGGCTGCCGCGACAGGCGGGTATGCACCCGCGGCGCGCGCCGCGAACGCCGCGGGCGGAGATCTTCATCCGCGTCGCCGCGCCGACGATTCCGACGGCGTGGCTGCAGTACCTGCCGCAGGCGGCGTAGCGCGAGCCACCCCGGGCGGGGAGGACCGGCGGGGGCTGAATCGGTGGGAGACAATCGCGCTGGGCGCCCGCATGAGGGTGGCGCCCGCCGGTCGCCCAGCGGGCTGGTCGAGCAGGGGCGCGGCGCAACGGTCTGGACGAGGGCAGGCGGGGAGGCCGTCCGGGAGCCAGTACCGGACCGAGCGCAAAGAGGGCGAGGGGCGCCCTTTACAAGGCGCCCCTCGAAGATGCGGCTTTGACTGGAAAGGCCGAGGCGGCGGCAATGAAGCTGCCGGGGGGACCAGGTCCGGCGGCCGTCTCGGGGTGTCCCGGGTTGGATTCCGCTAAGCGGTCCAGCCCGACCTAGCGGCCGGTCACCTCCAGGGTCCCGTGAAAACTGTGACTAAGCGTTTGGACCACCTCCTTTCTCTGGTCCGGCCAGAGTAGCGGACGGAGATGACAGGCGCCAGAGTTGTTCCGCGATCGTTTCGCGGGCCGCCCCGGACGGCGCGTGGGCCCGTCCGACGCGGGCGCGGCTACTCCGCGAGCGGCGTCTCGACCGATGCGCCCGCGTCGGCGGCGGGAGGAGCGGCGTCGTCTTCGGTGTCCACGACGAGGGCGACGGCGCTGACGAGATCGTCCTCCTTGAGGTTCATGACGCGCACGCCGGTGGCGGAGCGGCCCTGCTGGGAGATGGGGCCGGCGGAGGTGCGCTGGACCATGCCGCCGACGGAGATGAACACGAGCTCCTGGTGCTCGCGCACGACCAGCGCGCCGGCGAGGGCGCCCTTCTGCTCGGTGAGCTTGATCGTCTTGACGCCTTTGGCGCCGCGGTTGGTCTTGCGGTACTGGCTGATCTGGGTGCGCTTGCCGTAGCCGTTGGCGGTGACGACGAGCAGGTCCATGTCGTCGCGGGCGACGTCCATCGCGATGACCTCGCCGCTGGAACCGACGTCCATGCCGCGCACCCCGGTGGTGTCGCGGCCCATCGAGCGGACGTCGGACTCGGCGAAGCGCACGGTGAGGCCGGCGCGGGAGACCATGATGATCTCGTCGTCAGGATCGACGGCGCGCACGGCGAGGAGCTCGTCGTCGTCGCGGATGTTGATCGCGATGATGCCGTCGGCCTTGATCGGGGTGTTGTAGGCGTCGAGGGCGGTCTTCTTGACGGTGCCGGAGCGGGTGGCGAACACCAGGTACTTGGTCTCGGTGAAGTCGCGCGTGGAGAGCACGGCCTGGATCCGCTCGCCCTCGCGCAGCGGCAGCACGTTGACGAGCGCGCGGCCCTTGGCGGTGCGCGAGGCCTCGGGCAGCTCGTAGACCTTCGAGCGGTAGACCTTGCCGCGGTTGGAGAAGAACAGCAGGTAGTCGTGCGAGGAGCAGACGAAGAGGTGCTCGATGAAGTCGCCGTCCTTCATGTCCATCCCGGTGACGCCGCGCCCGCCGCGCTGCTGCTGGCGGTAGGTGGCGAGCGGCAGCGACTTGACATAGCCGCTCTGGGTGATCGTGATGACCATCTGCTGGTCGGCGATCAAATCCTCGATGTCGAGCTCGTCCTCGGAGTGGCTGATCTCGGTGCGGCGCTCGTCGCCGAAGCGCTCGGAGATCTCAGAGAGCTCCTCCTTGATGACGCTCATGACGCGCTGTTCGTCTCCGAGGATCGCGCGCAGCTCGGCGATGCGCTCGCTGACGTCGGCGTGCTCCTGTTTGATCGAGTCGGCCTCGAGCGCGGTGAGCTGGGAGAGGCGCAGGTCGAGGATCGCGCTGGCCTGGATCGGGCTTAGCTCGAAGCGGGCGACGAGCTGCTCGCGGGCGGCGTCGCGGTCGCGGGAGGCGCGGATCAGCTCGATGATCGCGTCGAGGTTGTCCAGCGCGACGAGCAGGCCCTCGAGGATGTGTGCGCGGGCCTCCTTCTCGGCGAGCTCGTGCTTGGTGCGACGCACGATGACTTCGCGCTGGTGGGCGACGTAGTTGTGGATCACCGCGCGCAGGTTCAGCGTGCGGGGGACGTTGTCGACGAGCGCGACCATGTTCACGCCGAAGGTCGACTGCATCGAGGTGTGCTTGTAGAGCTTGTTGAGCGCGACCTTGGGGATCGCGTCGCGCTTGAGCTCGATCACGAGACGCATGCCGCGCTTGTCGGACTCGTCGCGCAGGTCGGAGATCTCGGGGATCTTCTTCTCGTGCACGAGATCGGCGATCTTCTGGATGAGGCCGCCGTCGCCGCCCTTCTTGACCATGAAGGGGAGCTCGGTCACGACGATCGCCTCCTTGCCGTGGCTGAGCGGCTCGACGTGGGCGCGCGCCTGCACGCGCACGCGACCGCGGCCGGTCTCGTAGGCGTCGCGGATGCCGGAGCGCCCGAGGATGATCCCGCCGGTCGGGAAGTCGGGTCCCTTGACGTGCTCGAGCAGGCCGGCGGTGTCGATGTCGGGGTTCTCGATGTAGGCGATCGTGGCCGCGATCACCTCGCGCAGGTTGTGCGGCGGGATGTTCGTCGCCATCCCGACCGCGATTCCCGAGGAGCCGTTGACGAGCAGGTTCGGGAAGCGCGCCGGCAGCACCAGCGGCTCCTGGCGGGCGCCGTCGTAGTTGGGCGCGAAGTCGACCGTGTCCATGTCGAGATCGCGCAGCATCTCGGTGGCGATGCGGGCCAGGCGGGCCTCGGTGTAGCGCATCGCGGCCGGCGGGTCGTCGTCGACCGAGCCGAAGTTGCCCTGGCCGTCGACGAGCTCGTTGCGCATCGAGAACTCCTGGGCCATGCGTACGAGCGTGTCGTAGATCGCCGTGTCGCCGTGGGGGTGATAGTTGCCCATCACCTCGCCGACGATCTTGGCGCACTTGGCGTAGGGCCGGGTGGGGCCGAGGCCGAGCTCGTTCATCGCGTAGAGGACGCGGCGGTGAACCGGCTTCAGGCCGTCGCGTACGTCGGGCAGCGCGCGCCCGACGATGACCGACATCGCGTAGTCGAGATAGGCGGTGCGCATCTCCTCCTCGAGCCCGCGCGGCTCGACGTTGCCGCCGCTCAGTGTCTCGGGCGTAGCCATCTATCCCTCACACGTCAAGGTTCGCGACTGCGCGGGCGTTGTCTTCGATGAAGGCGCGGCGCGGCTCGACCTGGTCGCCCATCAGCATCGAGAAGATGCGGTCGGCCGAAGCGGCGTCCTCGAGCGTGACCTGGGCGAGGGTGCGGGAGGCGGGATCCATCGTGGTGTCGGCGAGCTGCTCGGCGTTCATCTCGCCGAGGCCCTTGAATCGCTGGAGCTTGACGCCCTTCTGAGCCGCGGTCATCACGGCTTCGCGCAGCGCCTCGAAGGAAGGCGCGCTCTCGCGGGCGTCCCCGAGGCGAACTTCGAAGGCGGGCGTGCCGGCGAGCTCGACGAGCTGGGCGTGCACACGCGCGAGCTGGCGGTACTCCTGGGACTGGAAGAGCTCGCGCTTGATGCGGTGGGTGCGCGCGAAGCCGGTGCGCGTCTCGACCGCCTTGACGCGCAGCTCCTGCTCGTCGGCTCCGAGCAGCTCGGTGGCGTGGGTCTCGCCTTCCACGCCCTTGCGCGAGAGCAGCTCGATCGCCGCGTCGGGATCGAGCGCCTGCTCGCCCAACAGCGAGGACTCCTCGAGGAACTGGACCACGTCGTGACCGTGGACGGCGCGCAGCGAGGAGGCCCAGCCCTCGTACTGCTTGAGCAGGCGGGTGAAGCGCTGCCAGCGTGTCTCGGTGAGCTTGAACTGGCTGCCGTAGCGGTCGAAGACCGCCAGCTTGTCCCACTTGTCCGACAGGAGGATCTCCTCGAGTTCGGAGTCCTTCTCGATGTAGCGCTCGCGCGAGCCCTGCTTGAGCTTGTAGAGGGGCGGCTTGGCGATGTAGACGTAGCCGGCCTCGATCAGCTCCTGCATCTCGCGGAACAGCAGGGTCAGGGCGAGCGTCCTGATGTGCGCTCCGTCGACGTCTGCGTCGGTCATCAGGATCACCTTGTGGTAGCGGGCGTTCTCGAGGTTGAACTCGTCGCGCACGCCCGTGCCGATCGCGGTGATCAGGGCCTGGATCTCGGTGTTCTGCAGGACCTTGTCGATGCGTGACTTCTCGACGTTGAGGATCTTGCCGCGCAGCGGCAGCACCGCCTGGGTGTTGCGGTCGCGGCCCTGCTTGGCCGAGCCGCCGGCGGAGTCGCCCTCGACCACGAACAGCTCCGCCAGCGACGGGTCCTTGACCGAGCAGTCGGCGAGCTTGCCGGGGAGCGTGGAGTTCTCGAGCGCCGACTTGCGGCGCGTCAAGTCGCGCGCCTTGCGCGCGGCCTCGCGCGCGCGCTGGGCCTGCACGGCCTTCATGATGACGGCGCGCGCCTCGCTCGGGTTCTCCTCCAGGAACTCGCCCAGCCCGGCGTTGACGATCGACTCGACGAAGCCGGCCATCCCGGGGTTGCCGAGCTTGGTCTTGGTCTGGCCCTCGAACTGAGGGTCGCGCAGCTTGACGGAGATCACCGCGGTGAGGCCCTCGCGGACGTCCTCGCCCGACAGATTGTCCTCTTTCTCCTTGAGCAGGCCGTGGTCGCGGGCGTACTTGTTCAGCGTGCGTGTCAACGCCGAGCGAAAGCCGCTCAGATGCGCGCCGCCCTCGCGCGTGTTGATGTTGTTGGCGAAGGAGTGGATCGACTCCTGGTAGGAGGAGTTCCATTGCATCGCGATCTCGGCGGCGCCCTCCTCGGATTCGCCGGCGAAGAACACGACCTTGCGATGCACGGTGTCCTTGTTCTCGTTCAGATAGGCGACGAAGTCCTCGATGCCGCCCTCGTAGCGGAACTCGGCGGAGTGACCTTCACCGCGCTCGTCGACGATCGAGATCTTCAAGCCCCGCGTGAGGAAGGCCGTCTCGCGCAGGCGCTCCTCGAGCGTGTGGAAGTCGAAGTCGAGCGCCTCGAAGATGTCGGCGTCGGGAAGGAAGGTGATCGTCGTGCCAGTGGCGGCGTTCGCCGCGAGCTTCTCGCCCCTGGCGAGCTCGCCCTGGGGAGCACCGCGCGAGTACTCCTGCGAGAAGGCGTAGCCGTCGCGGTGAACCTGGACATGCAGCTGCTCGGACAATGCGTTGACGACGGACACGCCCACCCCGTGCAGGCCGCCGGACACCTTGTAGCCCCCGCCGTCGCCGAACTTGCCGCCGGAGTGAAGGACCGTGAGCACGACCTCGACGGCGGGCCGGCCCTCCTTCTCCATCATCGCAACCGGGATGCCGCGACCGTCGTCGACGACGGACACCGAGTTGTCGGGGTGGATCGTGATCGAGACCTCGGTGCAGAAGCCGGCGAGCGCCTCGTCGACGGAGTTGTCGACCACCTCGTAGACGAGATGATGCAGACCCATGACGCCGGTCGAGCCGATGTACATGCCCGGGCGCTTGCGGACGGCCTCGAGACCCTCGAGCACCGTGATGTCCTGCGCGTCGTAGCCGGCGTCGACGCCGGCTGAGGTGTTGCTGACGCCGCTCTCGGCAGCGCCCTCGTCAAGCTTGCGTCCGTTCGGACTGTCGTTGTCAGCTGTTGCCAATCTTATCCTTCGATGACGTGCAAAACGCCCCGGAGTCCATGGCGCTTTGGGACCGCCGGTCCGGGGCGGATGGGTTCGCAGAACTATAGCACAAAGGCACCCCGCACGGGGTCGGGAGCGGGCGCGAAATCCCTGCAAATTGGCCGATTTCGAGGTGGGCTAGACGGTTTGCGCGAGGGTGGCTCAGGCGCTGCGGCAGCGCAGCTCGCGCAGCGCCTCGACGCCGAGCGCGCCGTTCAGGCGGAGGATCACCTCGGAGGCCATCAGTTCCAGCTCGTGAGCCCACACCGCGCCGTCGCAGACCACCTTCAGGACGCCGTCGCGCTCCGCGTCCGGATGGGCGGCGGAGGCGATCGCCGGCCCGACCGCGCGGGCCCATACTTCCTGCACGCGCGCGAGGGTGCTCGCCGGCGCGAGCGTCGCCGTGAGGCCGTCCAGGGCGGCGGCGAGTGGGCGCGGAGCAGCCCTGCTCACGCCCTCAGATCACCTCCGCGGGCATCCAGCCCCGCGCGCCTACGGCGGGCGGCGGACCTTGACCGGCGGCGCTTTGCGTCGCCTCCTGGAGGATCGCTCCGGGGGACACCCGCAGCCGTGTCACGCCCGCGGCGCCGGCGCCGGGCACATGCGCGAGATCCGTGGTGGCGATCACGCTCTGCCCACCCGAGGAGAGCTCGCGGGCGAGGAGGTCGCGGCGCTCGGCATCGAGCTCGCTCATGACGTCGTCGAGCAGCATCATCGGCGAGCTGGCGCGCTCGCGGGCGAGCACCGTCCGCTCGGCGAGGAGCAGGGCCAGCAGGGCGAGACGCTGCTCCCCCCGCGAGCCGTAGACACGCAGCTCGCGCCCGTCGCGCAGGAGCGCGAGATCGTCGCGGTGCGGGCCGTGCCCTGAGTAGCCCCGTTCGAGATCGCCCTCGAGGCGGGCGTGCAGCTCGGCGAGCAGTTCGTCCTCGCCTCGCGCGCGCGTGCGGGGCCGGTACTCGAGGCTGGCCTCCCCGCCCAGTCCCAGCTGCGCCGCACGCTCTGTGAAGACCTCGGCCAGCAGGGCCACGGCGCGGGCACGATTGTCGCGCAGGGCCAGGGCGTGTCGGGCGAGCTGCAGATCCCATGCGGGGATGCCGGCCCGCGATGCCCCCCCGGCGCGGATACGCGAGAGCAGGGAGTTGCGCTGCGCGAGCGCCCGTGCGTAGGCGCGTCGCTCGGCCTCCGCGAGGGGCCAGAAGGCCGCCACGACCTGGTCCAGGTGGGCACGGCGAACGCCGGGCGGGCCCTTGAGCAGCTCGAGGCGGTCGGGCAGGAAGACGCTCAGCAGCGGTCGCTGCTCGACGTCGAGCAGCCGCTCGACGGAAGCCCCGTCGCAGATCATGCGCTTGGGCTGCCCCGGTGCGAAGCCCACGGTCAGCTCGTGGGGCCGGGCGCCGTCCGTGAGGTGGACCGTCACGCGGGCGGCGTCCTGCCCGAAGCGCACCAGCTCGCGCTCGTTGCGAGTGCGCGGCGAGCGGCCGGTGCAGCCGAAGTAGAGGGCCTCGAGCAGGTTGGACTTGCCCGCGCCGTTCGGTCCGTGCACGACGGTGAGACCCGGACCCAGCGCAGCCTCGGCGCGAGCGTAGGTGCGGAAGTCGCGTAGCTGCACGCGAAGGACGCGCACCGGATCCCCGTCAGACGTTCAGGCGGATCGGCATGATCAGGTACACGAACTCCCCGCCGTCAGGCGATTCGATCACCCCGGGCCGGAGCGGGCTGATCAGCTTCAGCAGGAGCTCGTCCGACTCGACGCTCTCCAGGCCGTCGCGCAGAAACTCGGGGTTGAAGCCGATCTCGAAGGGCTCGCCGCGGAATGGTACGGGCAGGGTCTCGCGCGCCTCGCCTACGTCGGGGGTCTGCGCCGAAACCGTCAGCTCCCCGTCACGGAAGCCCAGGCGCAGGGGCGTGTTCTTCTGCGCCAGCAGGCTGACGCGACGGACGACGTCCGTGAGCTCGGGGGTGGCGAGGCGCAGCTCGTGCTCGACCGACTCTGGGAGCAGCTGCCGGTAGTTGGGGAACTGCCCGTCGATCAGCCGTGAGGAGAGCACGACCTCCCCGAGCTCGAAGACGACCTGGCTCTGGGTGACGCTGACCGCGAGCGACTCGTCATCGGCCTGCTGGGCGATCCGGGCCAGCTCCTGGAGCGCACGCGCTGGGATGTTCGCCTCCAGCGCTCCAGGCAGCGGAGTCTCGAGCGCCGCCTGCTTGACCGCCAGGCGGTAGGAGTCGGTCGCGACCATCCGCAGCTGCTGTGCGGAGGCGGACATGAGGATGCCGGTGAGCACCGGTCTGGTCTCGTCGCGCGAGGCCGAGCGGGCGACCTGAGACACGGTCTGCACGAATGCGGCGACAGGGAGTGTCAGGCGATTGTCGGGGGAGGGGGAGGGAAGCGTCGGAAAGTCCTCCGTGCGAAGCGTGCGCAGGTGGAATGTGGCGGCGCCTGAGATCAGCTCGACGTCGCGCTCGGCGGGCCTGAGCTCGAGCGTCAGGTGATCTGCGGGAAGCGTCCGAATGACATCGAGGAAGAGACGTGCGGGGAGCACTGCGGAACCGGGATGTGCATCCTTGACGTGGAGCGGGACTCGTAGACCAATCTCGGTGTCGGTCGCGAGCAGCTCGGCCGTGGAGTCCTCGTGCACGGAGACCATCACTCCAGAGAGGGCTTGGATGGCGCTGCGGGTGGAGGCGACTCGTGCGACGGTCTGCAGTTGCGCGAGAAGGTCCGCGGTAGAGAGGGAGAGATTCACTTAGACACCGATGAGACTATTAGGAGAAGGTAGTGGCTGTGGAGATGTGAGTTTTGCGGGGAAGCTCGACGGAGCGGGTGATTTGGAGCTAGGGGACTGTGGAGAGACCTGTGGAGTGTGTCAGGCGGAGCGGTCGAGGAGAACATGGTCGGCGACGTGGGAAGCTGGCTGGAGGTGTGCCCGCAGCTTCTCCACGGCATCGCGGGAGGCGTGGTCGGTGGTGATGCGCGACGCCGTGCGACGGCAGGCGTGCATGACGGTTGTGTGATCGCGCCCCCCGAAGTGGCGGCCGATCGCCGGGAGCGAGTCGTTGGTCAGCTCGCGCGCAAGATACATCGCAATCTGCCGCGGCCAGGCGATGCGCGGGGTGCGGGACGGAGAGAGGAGCTCATCGAGTGTGAGGCCGAAGTACTCACAGGCCGCAGCGCTGATGTCGGCTGTCGACGGGCGTCCGTGCGACGGGGCGTGTGCCGTCGGGGGATAGAGGCCGTCGAGCACCTCGTGCGTGAGCTTGGCTGTGAGCGGGCGATCGGTGAGGGAGGCGAAAGCGACGACGCGGATCAGTGCACCCTCGAGCGCGCGGACGTTGTCATGGACGCGCTCGGCGATCAGCTCAAGACAAGTGTCGTCGGCGACGTCGAGACCGTCGTTGTGGGCGCGCTTGCGGAGTATCGCCATGCGAGTCGCGAGGTCGGGAGGCTGGATGTCGGCGACGAGACCGGACTCGAAGCGCTCGCGTAGGCGATCCTCGAGCGCCTGGAGGTTCCGTGGCGGGCGGTCGGAGGTGAGGACGATCTGGCGCCCGCAGTCGTAGAGGGCGTTGAAGGTGTGGAAGAACTCCTCCTCGGTGCGG
>DASQGE010000024.1:0-9877 GCA_035632775.1 Solirubrobacteraceae bacterium
GTCGCCAAGGCCTGGTACCAAGCCTCCCATCCAGTCTTTCAGCAAATACTGCCAAATCTTTACCCCAACCTTCCCAAGCGCGCAAGAAAACCACGACTTGAACGTTGGAAGGAGGATGACTGGGGAGATTTTTTCCTTGACTTCTGGCAGGTAGTTGCAGACCGCTACCGGGGACTGCCATCACATCGTCCAGATCGCACTCTGTGGGAAGTCGGATCGCAGTTGATGGTTGCAATCGTGCTCTATGAGTTGCAAGAAGCGTTTCTGACAAATCTCAATGCCCAGGACGAAGAGTTCTTTGCTACTCGCGATGACGGCAACGCTGTCGAGGATCTTCGAACAAAGGTTAAGCGCCGCGCCGAGAAGTTCATCGAATGGTTCCCGCCGGAGTTCTTCTCAGCACAATGGACAATGACAAGCCTAAGCACGAGCGTTGGACGCACGGCCCTGCAGCAAGCTCTGCGTCAGTTCGTCGATTCCAAGGGTCGTTATCAGTATGGGAAGTCCGCTCTTCTCACTGGGAAGACGACCGATTGAGCAGCAGGCGCTCGCGAACTTCGAGCGCACGCTTAGATATCACGGGGCACTGGGTTACCGCGATGACTCTGTCGTAGGACCAACCGACGAGCAGGCACGGCTTGGCGCCGTGCCTCTCGTTTTCGGACTTATTCCTGCCGCGTCAGTCGTGAGACATCGCTATGACGTGTTGGTCAAGCCTTTTATAAGGCAACATCTTGTGGCGATCGGCGTTCCCGCGAGTGAGCTACTCGTCGATATCTTGAAGACTGTGGCCGATCAGATCTGGGCAACGTGGCCTACCGATAACCGATTTGGCAATCGGCGTCGCCTTCGCAAGGCTTCGATTGCCGCTCTACGCGCTAACCCGTCACTCTACAAAAAGATGCGTACGGCACAGGAGGGACGGTGTGCTGTATGCGGCCTTCGCCTTGACGTGCCGGGCGAGGAGACGCTCGATCATACTATACCGTTTCGCATTCTCGGCGACGTGTTCGACGGCGCTAACTGGCAGCTCCTTTGCCAAGCATGCAATGTGGGTAAGGCAGAGCGATTTTCAGCCCTGCAATCCCTTGAGACACTCAACTGGGTTTATCGCGACGCGGGCGGTAATTTTGTGCGAGCGCCCTCCCTTGAGACTCGCTACGTTGTGCTTGCGCAAACTGGCATGTGTGAGTATCCTGGTTGTAGAGCGATTCCCCGATCATCAGAGTTGATGGTGCAGAGGATCTCACCGACCGGCCTCTGGGTGACGGACAACTTGTGCGTGAGATGCCCGGAGCACGCTTCAAATGAAGCACAACGAGCAACGGTTGCGCCTATCGATAGCGACCTACGGCCGCCTACGCCGTAGCAGTGCGGCGGGCTGGCATTGCCTTAGAAGCGGCCGCTGGCATCTCTGCCCCGCGGTACGTCCGCAGCAGCAGATCCGCAAGCTTGAGGATGTCCATCGGGGTGACCTGCAGCTCGTTCCAAGGCCGGTGCTCACGCAGACCGAAGTCCCACTGGCCACGCGTCCACGCGCAGATCTCCACCAGCGGCTCGAGATGCGTCGCGTAGGTCTCAGTCGATGGAACCTCCATCCCGGTGGAGCAACGATCGGTGATCTCGTCCATGACGAAGCCGAGGGCCACGATCCCGACGCCGTGCGTGAGCCGCGACTTGCGCGGCGGCAACGCCCATGCCTCGGGCCATGTGTTGGCGACGGCTTCCCAGAAGTGCCACAGCACCTGGATCATGCGGCTGGTGTCGCCTTCGCCCGTGCGGGGATCGCGATAGCGGTAGAGCGCACCGTCGGTGATCGAGTTCTCGATCATCTTCAGAACGGAGTTGTCACGGATACGTCCGTCGGGCATCGTCGGCGTCTTGATGGCCCCGGCCATCGGCGAGTCGGGGAGCAGGTTGAGCAGCGAGAGCAGCTTCGACGGATAGCGCTTGCGCAGCAACGCCAGCGGCAAATGGCCCTCGGTGTCGGGCAGGAGCTCGTGGATCAGGCCCTTCGGCAGGGGCTTGGTGTTGTTGACGAGGATGAACTGGGCGCGCTGCTCGCGTAGGTCGTCGGTGATGAAGGCGACGACCGGCACCGGGAAGCTGGCGAGCTGCGCATCTCGGAGAGCCGCGACCCGCTGCTGGCCGTCCACGACCCAGCCGGGCGCCGTGGGCGAGCCCGGCTCGGACGCAGGGATGACGATGCTGCCGGCGGCGCTCCCAGCGCTCGCCCTGACGCCAGACGCCGGCTCGAAGCGCACGCGCGAGTCGAACGCGATCACGATCGCGTTCGGCATGAGCGCGCCGGGACTCTCCAGGTAGTCGCGGATGGCCTTGACGTGACGCAGAACCTCGGGACGCTGGTAGCCGCCGATGTGGCCGTCGTCGTCGCGGTGGATGCGCGAGACGGCGCTGATGTCTGCGAGTCGCTTGCCGTCGACCGCAAACTGGTAGAGCCGGCGTTTGCCCTGACGGACCTCGAGCGCGGGCAGGCGCAGCTCAGACCGACTCACCGACGATCGCCTCCTCGCCCATCTGCCACCGCACTCATCCCGACCATCTGCTCCTGCATCGTCTGGTTGAAGACCCAAAGATTGTGAAAGCCCCGGCGCTTGTTGCGCTCGGTGCCACGAAAGATCGCCACCTCCACGCCCCAATGGCGGCAGACTGCGCATGGGCACTGCTGCCAGGAGCGTGCTTCGAGCATCGCACGGTACTCCTCGGTGCGGTCGCGTTCTTTGGCGTCGAAGATCTGCTCGTACTGCCGGAGTGCTTTGAGGGTCGCGGTCAGTGTGCCGGCATCCCGGTCGTAGGCGCGCACCGCGGCGAGCGCGCGCTCCTCCGCCTTGCGGACGACGCTCTGGTCGAGTTGACCGGCGCGGATGCGTTGCCGCAGGCTTGGATTCCCTTCAGACGGGGGGATGCGCAGCGCAACGTAGTTGCAGCCGGTGGTGTAGTAGTTGTCCCTGTCGTCCATAAACGCTTGGCGGAACGGCGAGGTCGAGTCGAGACTGCGTACGCCGAGCGCGTGAAAGGTCGGGTAGTGCTCGGCTCGGCTGATCCCAAGCAGGTGCAGGCTCGTGTCGGACAGCCGCACCTTGTGAACCGCCTCCAGACAGGCGACGATCTCCAGGATCTTCAGCGACACCATCCCTCCGAGCGCGATGCGCCGGTAGCCGATCTCCTGGAGGCGCTGCACTGACGCTGCGTAGGACCCGGGGCTCCAGCCCTGCGCCGCGCCCATCGGCGTAAAGCGACAGCCACGGCGACCGTGCTCGACAAAGAACTCACGGGCCAGTTCGAGCGTGAGCGCCTTGCGATCGAGCCACTCCTCCGGCACACTCTTGGCCGGGTCGGGCTGGTAGTCGAGGATCACGTGATCGACGGACACACCCTCGGCGACTCCTATTTCTTCGTAGAAGTCGATTACCTCGTCTACCGTAACCGGGGGCCTTTCCTCCGTGACGTAGCTGAAGCCGCCACAGTCGCCGATGACCTTGAGCCCCTCGGGCAGCCGAAAGAACTCGTGCGCCCCCAGTCGGTAGAGGCGGTGGCGTTGAGCGGCGGTATAGCGACCGGCGCCAGCGTAGCCGTCGACCATCGTCTTCGAGACGAGGATGCCGCTGTAGGGGGGCGGGTCGTGGATCTCGTGCGCATAGCGGTCGTCGCGCTGGCGCACGTGAAACGGGGGGTGGACTTCTGCTTCGAAGTCGAAGTCGGGATCGATCTGATCCTGACTGTCAGGGAAGTAGAAGTCCATCGCTATGCAGCGATCGGCTGCACTCGACGCGGGCTCGGGCTCCTCTCCAGCCAGCGCAAGATGTCTGCGCGCGGTGAGGCGAGGCTGCCGAGCGTCTCCGGCTCAGTAGCGAGTTGTGAGAGCAGTCGCCCTCCGAGCTCGCCCTTGAGGGCGATCAGGCCGCAGGAGAAGCGGCGCGCCTCGGCGTTGGCAAGCGGGATCGTGCGAAGCCCCGCGATCTTTGGCATGCGCCGCGCGACGGCGGGACTGCAGAAGCAGAGGAGCGGTCCCCCCAGTTCGACGTCAGCGTCGAGGTCGCAAGCACGCAGATAGGGATCGCCTAGCAGCAGCAAACCGAAGCCGAACGGCTTGCGCAGCAGCTTGCGGATGTCCTCGGGCACGTTCTGCTCGCGGCCCTGCCGGTGTATGGCCGCCATCGGCAGACCGGAGAACGAGTGGTCGTAGGAGGAGACTCGCCTACCCGAGGGCAGAAGCCCATAGAAGGCTGACAGGATGCGAAAGCGCAACTCGCCCGCGGGCTTTCCGGCGTCGCGATACTCCTCGATCCCGCGCATCAGGCGTACGTGCTGCTGGCCGGCATACAGCGACTCGGCGCAGTGCAGGCGCCCGTCAGGCGCTTGGAGCTTGGTGGCGGTGCACGAGCTGACAACGAGGATGGCTCCGCTCACGGGCGCCTCCACGAAAGCCGCGCAAATGCCTGGTGATCGTGAATGCTCTCCTGGTTGACGACTTCGATGTCG
This sequence comes from Solirubrobacteraceae bacterium, assembly GCA_035632775.1. Lineage (GTDB taxonomy): Bacteria > Actinomycetota > Thermoleophilia > Solirubrobacterales > Solirubrobacteraceae > Palsa-744. The sequence goes on from DASQGE010000024.1 coordinate 4,504, forward strand.
AAACCGGCGACTCGCTCGTCCGACTTCAGGCCCAAGGCGACCTCGCGCGCGAGGTCCTCCACGAATGCGGGACGGTCGTAGGCGAGCATCGTCACGTGTCGCTCGTCGGGGCGCTTGAGCAGGGGATAGATCGGCGCCGACGCCGCCTGGTCGCAGATGGCGAGCAGTTCCTCTGGCCAGAGCCCGAGGTCACCTGCCGGCCAGCAGCCGTCGAGCACCTCTACCAGCACGTGCCCGCGCTGGGAGTGGGCGCTGTAGTCGGCGATCTCCTTGGAGCAGGGACAGAGGCTCGTGACAGGCGCGCGGGCCCCGACGCGCACCTCGGCTCCATTCGGCTCCAAGCGCGCCGTGAGCGTGCAGTCGATCCCAAGCAGCGCCTCCTGCCCTGTGACAGGCGCCTCACGCGAGACGAACAGCGGGAACGCGAGCCTGATCGCCGCCTCGCAGGCGTCGAGACGGGCGGCGAGGTCGTGCGCCATCGCGAGGACGCCGGGCGGCGAGAGGGCCTCACGCTGCTCGTGCAGCGCCTCGACGAAGCGACTCATGTGCGTGCCGCGCGTCGGCGCGGCGAGCGCTACGGCGAGTTGAGCCTCGCAGATCGTCTGCTGCAAGCTGCCGTCGGCGCATTCGACTGTAGCCGGATAGCGCAAGCCGGAGATTCCCACATCGTCGAGGGCGACGCCGCGCTCGTCGGCGCCGGCCTGGACGTCGGGCAGCGTCCGCTCCACGAGCAGACTCATTGCTCGTGCTCGCCTCGATAGACGACCCCGGAGGTGCGGGTCTCACGCACCTCGATCGCGCTCAGCTGGGGCAGGGTCGAGTCGAGTCGCTGCCAGATCCAGCGCGCCAGGTTCTCGGAGGTGGGATTCTCAAGACCGGGAACCTCGTTTAGGTAGTGGTGGTCGAGATGTTCGTCGACGATCGGCTTGAACGCGGCCTTGATGTCAGCGAAGTCCATGACCATGCCTGATCCGGGGTCGACTTCGCCGCTGACGTGGATCAACACGCGATAGGAGTGGCCGTGCAGCCGCGCACACCTGTGGTCGGGCGGAACGCTCGGTAGGCGGTGGGCCGCCTCAAAGGTGAACTCCTTGAAGAGCTCCATCGTTACACCCCCCTTGCGGTTCCCCAGGCGATCACGTGCAGCTGCGGCAGCACGCGCGCGGCGCGGAGGTCGGCCCGCCGGGCAACCGTCTCGCACAGCCAGCGGTAGCGCTCGCGTAGGCGACCGAGCGTCTCCTGCTCCGGCAGACCGACATCGGTGCCGGCCGACAGGAAGAGCGGCAGCTGACGATGGTCCCCGTGCCGTGCAGCGGCCCAGTCGAGATCGGCCTGATCGAAGACGACGATCTTCAGGACCGGCGCGGAGGCGGAGGTCACATTGCTTATGAAAGCCTGCAGCGCGACAAGTTCGTCGGGGCCCGCCATGCCCGACGAGGGCGGCTTGGGAGAGATGACGAGCCGGTCGACGTCGGCGAGCCAGTCGCGCCAGCGACTCCCCTGCGTCTCGACCGCGACGCGCTTGTCGCCGCGCCTGAGCGCGAGGACGAGCGCACCGAGGTCCAGCAACGCGGGGTTCCCACCTGAGAGCACGACGAGGTCGGGGCCGGCCGGCAGCTCGGTGACACGCCGGACGATCTGCTCCACCGTCAGGCGCTTGGCGTTCGTTCTGACCTCAGCGGGGTCGACGGCGTGCATCGAGTCGCACCAGCTACAGCGGTAATCGCACCCCCCAAAGCGCACGAAGTAGGCGGGCATGCCAGCGTCAGGCCCCTCTCCTTGGACGGTCGGACCGAAGATCTCGACAACGGGTAGCGTCACAGCGCCCACCGTGTGCCGACGGGTCGGGGTTGCTGACGTGGCGAGCATCAGGCTAGGCGGCCCGCGCTCGGGCTTGGTAGGGCGCGGGGTCGGCCAGGCCGATCTCGGCGAACGCGCGCAGGCGCAAAAGGCAGGAATCGCAGTGGCCGCACGCGTCGCCAGTGGGCGCCGGGTCGTAGCATGAGCGTGTGAGCGAGTAGTCGACTCCGAGGGCGAGACCCCGGCGGACGGTCTCGGCCTTGGTGATGTCGATCAGGGGTGTGCGGATGCGGAGGCGATGGCCTTCCACGGTGCGCTTGGTCGCGAGGTTGAAGGCCGCCTCGATGCGCTCGATGTACTCGGGCCGGCAGTCCGGGTAGCCGCTGTAGTCGAGCGCGTTGACGCCGATGAAGATGTCGTCAGCCTCGAGCGCCTCGACGTGCCCGAGCGCACAGGCGAGGAAGATCGTGTTGCGGGCGGGGACGTATGTAGGGGGGATCTCGCGACCGAGCTCCGTGACAGAGTCGTGCTTGGGCACCTCGATGTCCGCCGTCAGAGCGGAGCCGCCGAAGATCCCGAGGTTTATGTCGATCACAGTGGGTGGCGCGATGCCGGCGGCCCCAGCGACCGCGTAAGCGGCCTCCAACTCGATCGCATGCCGCTGGCCATAGCGGAAGGAGATCGCATAGGCCTTGTAGCCTTCGCTCTGGGCAAGCGCCAGGGCCGTGGCGGAGTCCAGACCGCCAGATAGCAGGACCACCGCCCTACGGACGGCACCTGATCCAGCCCGCACGATCGAACCCGACGACCTCATCGCGCAAATGATCCTCTTAGCTCCGGACGGCACGTTGCGGAAGACTCCTATCCCGCACGGCGTACGGCGGGAACGGCGGCGTGTAGAGGGTCGAGCGCGAGCTGCCGCCCGCGATGTGACGGGAGGCGCGCTCATACAGAGCACGCGCGGCGGGCAGGGGGACGTCCACGACGAAGAACGGTACAGCTCCGGCGACGCGAGAAAGGGCCCGCGCCTTACGACGCGGGCCCCGTGGCGCCAGCCGCGATCACCGAAGCCGGCTTGCGCCACCGACGGACGGGTCTAGAAGACGCCGAATTTTTCCACCGGGTTGAGTTTTGTTTCGACTTCGCCGGTGACGGTCGACGCGTTGCCGCTGATCGTCAGGCCCGCCGATTTTTCTTCATTTTTGGAGTTCTTGTATTTTTTGCTTTCGGCCGGTTCGAACTTCAGCACGCCCGTTTCCACTTCTTCTTTCTGTGGATTCGCTTCTGCCAGCACGCTTCCTTTAACGGCAAGCGAAAGGCAGAAGAAGCCGCCTTCGAGTTTAGGTTCGGCGAAGATTTCGCCTTCTTTTGGTTTGAACAGGATGAGCCCTTTGCCGGCCGACGCTCCGACGCCTTCGACGATTTCGTCCACCAGAGGTTTGGTCGAGATCGTTTCGCCTTTGATTTTACATTCCGCAGGTTTTACGACTATGCATTTTTTGTATTCGACCGTCTCGGTGCTGGTGCCCGGCGTGCCGCCGACGATCTTTGCCCCTGCGGTGCTGACTTCCGTGCATTTGATTTCGACTTTGACGCCAAGCACAGTCGCTTTCAACGTCTGGGCGCCTTTGGCTTTGGATGTCAGTTCCTTTTCTTTACCCGCTTCCAGTTTGGCCCCGTTGACCTTCCAGATGAATTCCATCGCGGAGGCCTGTGCGACGGCGATTCCGCTCAGCGCAAGCACGGTGGCGAGGCAAAGGCCCAGCCTCTTCATGTGTTTCATCTCGACAGCTCCTTCTCTCTTTGGCATGTGTACACAAGCCTCCACGGGCACGCCGAGACGCGGCCTGTCTGCCCGTAGCGGCAGACAGGACGATCTTCCAAAGAGGGTCGGCACGTCAAGGTCAGTTGGCGACTGCGCCGTACACAGAAGGTAACCCTCCAGAATCCCCTGCAATAGGCCATATAATCGCCGAGCACGCGACTGCCGAGTCGGAAACGTGCCGCATAAAATTGCCCGTACACAAAAAGGTCCCCGCCATATGGCGGGGACCTTTTTCCTACGTGCTACAGCGGTGCTGCGGCGCTGCTATTCGCTTGCTTTGACCGCTTCGGCGTTCGCCGTCGACAGCTTTCCTTGGAGGATCGCCGTGTTGTGGCCGGCCGCCGCGGGGAGACCGAGCTCAGCGTTGACCGCAGGGTCGATCAGGAACGACAAGAGCCCACCACAGCCTTGAGCTCCCGGCGCGGCGAACGAGTTGTTCACCAGCTTGCCGCCGTTGAGCGTTATCAGCGTGAATTCTTCGTTGTGTTCCAACGTGCCCACAGCGCCTGTGATCGGTTTGTTCGGCGCAGGCGGTTCCGTCGTCCCCGTCGTGAAGTTGATCACGATCGGAGCGGCATTGGAGCCGACGTAGCAGCTTCCGCCCAGGAAGACGTTGCTCAGCTTGATCTTCACGGGCAGCGAGAGCGCCGTCCCGCTCTGGAAGAGCAGGTTTTCGATGTTCAAGCCGATATGACTCGCCGGAGCCGCCAGTTCGGTCGTCGCCGTGACTCCCGTGAGACCTTCGTTGATGAAGTTGTTGAAGATTTCCTGGAGCCATTTGGGCAGGAATTCGGGCGCGACGACGTTGAGCAGGCCGCCGGGCACGGGCAGCGCCACTTTCGACAGCGTGTTGCCGTCTTCGGCGCCGACGAATTCGAACGCTTCAGTTTCTTTGTTTTCCTTGAGCCCACCCTGCAAGGTGATGGTTTTGGCGATCGGCACGGTTCTTTTGCCGACCGTGAATTCGCCACTGGTCGTTTCCGCCAGCACACAGTCTTCGAGACCCGCCGTGCTCAGCGGACAGTCCGCAAACGGCGCGAATTCGCCTTTCGGATGGTGTTCCGTCGCCAGCGCCGGGGACGCCAGGCCCAGCGTAGCGAGCGGGGCGATTACGCCCACCGCGATGGCGAGAGCGCGCCGACGGATGCCCGTCCCGCGCCCGATACTACGGTTCTTGGTCATGGTCATACCACGTCCCTACCTTCCTTGTCTCTGCCAGTACAGATGCAAAGTACAGGCTACCCGCCTTCTGCTCCGCTCCGCAACCATTGTTTCCAACTCGGCGACGAAGTCGGAAGTACGGCACGATGACCCTTGTGCAGCGTGACCGAAACCGCGGCCCCAGCCCAGCGGGTCGGACCCATCCCTCATGTTTCTTACTACTACGTGCAGGGCCGTCGGATGAGGATTCCTCTCGAGCTCTTTACGCCTGGTGGCGGTATGTGCCGAGAGCGAGGGCCGCACGTGAGCGCTCCACGGCAAATCGTGAAGCGCTCACGTCTAGCACAACTTCGTCTTACATATTCTGAGGCTACAGCCTGCAGCGCGGCGGTGCCTTATGGCGCGGTCACAGCCCAGGTTCCTTCGACGATTACCTGTCCGGGTGCTCCCGTACTGACTCCTTCTGCTTTGAAGATGATGTAAGTCCCGGTCGGCCCAAAGCCTGAACCTTTGATTATAGCCTCAAATGCTATGAGTTCGAGATGTTCGAATTCAGTGTATACGCAGAGCGTTTCTTTTGGCGCGGTT
>DASQGE010000025.1:0-9676 GCA_035632775.1 Solirubrobacteraceae bacterium
TGCCGGCGACACCTACTTCAGCTCGACGGTCGCGCCGGCCTCCTCGAGTTCGGCCTTTAGCTTGTCGGCCTCCTCCTTCTCGACGCCCTCCTTGACCGGCTTGGGAGCCTCGTCGACGAGCGCCTTGGCCTCTTTGAGGCCGAGGCCGGTGGCCGCGCGCACGACCTTGATCACCTGGATCTTCTTGTCGCCCGAGCCGGCGAGGATCACATCGACGGTGCTGCTCCCTTCGTCCTCCGCGCCCGCGCCGTCGCCGCCGGCGGGCGCGCCGCCCGCGGCTGCCACAGGCGCGGCCACGGCGGCCGCCGACACTCCGAACTCCTCCTCGAGCGCCTTGATCCGCTCGGCGAGCTCGAGCACCGAGATGCCCTTCAGCTCCTCGATCCACTCTTGGGTGCTTGTTGCCATGACTTTCAGTCCTCCTTGGTCGGATTCGCTTCGGCGGCCTCGGGCTGATCGGGCGCCGAAGCGTCCGCCTGGTTGTCGTCGTCTTGCGCCGGCTCGCTCTGCTCCGGCTCAGCTTGGCTCTTGGGCTCCGCCTCGGCGGCTGGCGCCTCGGCCTCCTCGGCCTGGGCCTCCTCCAAGGCTGGCGCCTCGGGCTCCTCGGCCTGGGGCTCTTCGGGCGCCGGCGGCTCCGCCTGCTCGGCGGACTCGGCGGGTGCCTGCACAGTTGCCGCCGGGGACTCGCCCGCAGGTATCTCCCCGGACTCCTTCTTGTCGCGCACCTGGCCGAGCGCGACGGCGAGGCCGCTGACGAGCGCACCGAGCGTGCGCACGAGGCCGCTGACGGGGGAGGCGACGACGCCGACGAGCTGGCCGTAGAGCGCTTCGCGCGAGGGCAGGCGCGATATCGCGCGGATCTGATCGGGGTCGAGCGGGGCGCCGTCCATGAGGCCGCCCTTGAACGGCAGCAGCTGGGTCGCGCGACCGTAGTCGGCGATCGCCTTGGCGGCGGTGGCGGCGTCGCCGCGCACGAAGGTCAGCGCTGTCGGGCCTTCGAGCAGAGCCTTCAGCGCGTCGGCGCCGGCCTGGTCGGCGGCGCGTTCGGTGAGCGAGTTCTTGACGACTTTGAAGGTCGCATCGGCGTCGCGCAGCTTGGCGCGCAGCTCCGCCGCCTGGGGCACGGAGATGCCCTTGTAGTCGACGGCGAAGATCGCCTGGGACGCTTGTATGTGGGCGGCGATCTCGGCGATCGCCGCGGCCTTCTGGTCTCGGTTCATGGGGCTCCTGTCCCGGTCTTATGCTGGCGGCCGCCGGGGGTCTCTGGTGGCCTGCTTGTTCGTGGCGCTATGCGGCGGCCGCTTGGGGCGTCTCCTCGATGATGTCACGTGTGCGACCGGGATCGACTTTGACCCCCGGGCCCATCGTGGAGGTCAGCGTGATCGTGCGCAGGTAGCGGCCCTTGGCGGCCGACGGCTTGGCGCGGATCAGCTCTTCGATCACGACCGCGTAGTTCTCGAGCAGCCGGCGATCGTCGAAGCTTGCCTTGCCGATCACCATGTGCACGATCGCGGTGCGATCGGTGCGGTACTCGACCTTGCCCGACTTGGACTCTTCGACGGCCTTGGCGACGTCCATCGTGACCGTGCCGACCTTCGGGTTGGGCATCAAGCCCCGCGGCCCGAGGATGCGGCCGAGCCGGCCGACCACCGACATCAAATCGGGGGTGGCAATCGCCACGTCGAAGTCGGCGAAGCCCTCCTCGATGCGTTTCGCCAGGTCCTCGGCGCCGACCACGTCGGCGCCGGCCTGCTCGGCTTCGCGGGCCTTCTCGCCCTGCGCGAACACGGCGATGCGCACGTCCTTGCCGAGGCCGTTGGGCAGCGCGATCGTGCCGCGCAGCTGCTCGTCGGCGTGCCTGACGTTCAAGCCCGTGCGCACGTGCAGCTCGACGGACTCGTCGAACTTGGCGCTCGACAGGCTCTTGACGAGCGCGACGGCCTCGGCGGGCTCGTACTCGCGCTCGCGATCGACCTTCTGAAGGCCATCGCAGTGACGTTTGCCGTGGTGCGTGGTCATGGCGAAGTCTCCTGCGCGGGCCATCCAGGCCCGCGGTCCGAGTGGATCTGGCTCCTGCTGGGCGCCCTTGAACGGTCGCGTCTCACGACGCCACCTCCACGCCCATCGAGCGCGCCGTCCCCGCGATGATCTTGGCGGCCTGGTCGATGTCGTGGGCGTTGAGGTCGGCGAGCTTGCGCTCGGCGATCTCGCGGAGCTGCGCCTGGGTGATCGTGCCGACCTTCGTGCGGTTGGGCTCGCCGGAGCCCTTGCCGATGCGAAGCGCCTGCTTGATCAGGACCGCCGCGGGCGGGGTCTTGGTGACGAACGTGAACGAGCGGTCCTCGTAGACGGTGATGACGACCGGGATGACCGTGCCGGTTTCGCTCTGGGTCTGGGCGTTGAAAGCCTTGCAGAACTCCATGATGTTGATCCCGTGCTGGCCCAGCGCGGGACCGACCGGCGGCGCGGGACTCGCCTGGCCGGCGCTGGCTTGGAGCTTGATCGTTGTCAGAACCTTCTTGGCCATATCTCGTCTTCAGTTCTAGTTCGTTATCGGGCGTGTCCGGGACCGTGCGTATGAGCCGTTCGAGGATCAAGCGGAGCAAGGACGCGGTGAGCGAAGTGTGCTCCGCACACGAGCGATCGAGGACACGGCTCCGCGCCGATCATCGGACGGCTCAGAGCTTTTTGACTTGGTCGAAGCCTACCTCTACGGGGGTCTCGCGGCCGAAGATTGATACCAGGACCTTGAGCTTGGCGGCGTCGTCGTTGATCTCGGAGATCTCGCCGGAGAAGTCCGACAGCGGGCCGGAGACGACCTTGACGGACTCGCCGATCGTGAACTGGGCGCGCGTGCGGGGGGCGGTGGCGACCTCCTTGTGCAGCAGCCGATCGACCTCGACCTGGGTGAGCGGCACGGGCTCCTGCGAGGCTCCGACGAAGCCGGTCACACCGGGAGTGCCCTTGACGACGCCCCATGAGTCCTCGTTGAGCTCCATGTTGACGAGCACGTAGCCGGGCATGGTGCGCTTCTCGACGGTGATCTTTTGGTTGTCCTTCATCTCCGAGACGGACTCGGTCGGGACGACCACGTTGCGCACGGCGCGCTGCTGCCCGAGCGAGACGACGCGGTGCTCGAGGTTCTGCTTGACCTTGTTCTCGTGACCGGAGTAGGTGTTGACTACGTACCAGCGAAACATTCGGGCTCTCTAGTTCCTGACTCGTCGAGCCGCCCGCGCGGCGGGCGGTCGCGGATCGATGAAGATGGATGATGTTCGGGGGGTCGCGTGAGGGATGTGCATTCTTTTCTTTCTTGCGTATAGCCATCGCTATACGGGGTCGCGCATTTGTTTACAAGACGCGAACGCCCCTTTAGCTTAGTACCGACTATGGCTATACGACGCTTTAGCGTGGGAAGATCTTGGTCAGAGGATGAATTCGACGATTTCCTTGGCGACGTAGTCGGCAAGGCCGAGGTAGAGGCCGGCGATCGCGACGAAGCCGAGGACGACGGCCGTGGCCTGGAAGACCTGGCGGCGATCGGGCCACTGCACGCGCTGCAGCTCGGCCCAGCTGGCACGGAGGAAGCCGATGGCGCGATTACCGGGACGCAGGGGCGCGCCGGAGGGCCGCTCCAGCTCGCCGGCGCCGGGCGGCGCGCCTCCGCCGCCTTCACCGGACGGAATGCCACCTGTCTGCAGGGCATCTTCGCCGAACGCGAGCTCGGCGGCTCTCTCCGCGTCGAGGGCGCTCCCCGGCGCAGCCGGGACTCCGCCCGCACCGCGGATGAGCGCGGCGTCGAACTCGTCGACGTCGCCGGCGTGCTCGAGCGCGCCGGGCAGGTCGGCGCGCTCGACTTGCCCACCACCAGCAGATCGTCCGGTCTCCGATCGGCCGGCTGAGTGCGCGGACGCGGGCTGCGCGGGCGCGGTCCCGCGACGGGCGCGGCGTTGCTTTGCACGTTTGCGATCACGGGCCACAGCAGCGGCTCTCCCCCGCTAGCGAGTCTCCCGGTGGCTGGTGTGACGGCGGCACCAGCGGCAGTACTTGCGCAGCGTGACCCGGTCGGGGTTGTTGCGCTTGCTTTTGTTGGTCTGGTAGTTGCGACGCTTGCACTCCTCGCATGCGAGGGTGATAGCGATTCGGACGTCTCCGCGGGCCATGTGCGAGCTTTCCTACGTGGTCTGTATGGATAGCGGCTCTGGGCGAAGAAAAACCCCGCCCAGGCGCGAGGTGTCAGGCAGTCTAGCGCGCTTTGGCCGAAGGGGCGAGCAGACGGAAACGGTGTGCGCCGGCGCGTGATCGCGGACTCGTGCGCGGGTGAGACCGGTTCGGGCTTTCGTTTGGGATCGTCCGCGCGAGTGGACGGCTGTCAACGGCGCGTGACGCGGGGCCTCCGTGCCCCGCCTGCGCGGGTAGCGGCCACTACTCGTACAGCGTGAGCGTGGCCAGGATGAGGTAGAGCGCGACGAGCGCCCAGCCCTCGAAGGCGACGGCCTCGCCGTCGCCGGTCACCTGCCAGACGACCAGGGCGGTGAGGGCGAGCGCGCCGATGTAGACGGGGGCGAGCGCGAACGTGAGTGTGGTGGACAGGGCGAAGGAGACGAGCACGAGCAGCGGGAAGAGGAAGGCGGCGATCTGGGCGACGGAGTTCTTGACGACGGAGATCGCGAGATCGGGGCGGCGTTTGTGGGCGAGCGCGAGCCCGGCGGCGTTCTCGACGGCGTTGCCGGCGATCGCGACGATGACGAGGCCGGCGAACGCCTGGGAGATGTGCAGGACGGAGATCGCGGGAGCGAGAGCCGCCACGAACCAGTCGGAGACGAACGCGGAGGCGCCGCCGGCGAGCGCGAGCAGCACGAGCGTGAAGCCGAGCTTCAGGCGCGGGCCGCGATAGCCCTCGGGGGGCGGGCCGTCGGAGCGCAGGTAGGGGACGACCCAGGCGAGGTAGACGACGAGCAGACAGACGGCGCCGACCGCGGAGATCGCTTCGACGTGGTGGCTGGCGGGATCGTGGGAGGCGAGCGAGAGGCCGAGGAGGACGATGATGAAGACGGTGAGGAGCAGGAGCGTGGCGGTGTCGCGGGGCAGGCGCTTGGAGAAGCGCATGGTCCCGTCCGGGGAGCGGCGCGCGCCGATGACGATGACCAGCCCGAGCACGAGCAGGGCGTTGGCGAGGATCGACCCGACGATCGCGGTCTGCGCGACGACGAGCTCGCCCTGTTTGAGCGCGAAGACGACGACGAACAGCTCGGGGAGGTTGCCGAGCGTGGACTGCAGCATGCCGGTGATGCCGGGACCGAAGCGCTCACCGAGCTGCTCGGTGGCAAACGACACGACCCAGGCGAGGCCGGCGAGCGCGAGCGTGGCCAGGGCGAAGCGGGGCACGACCGCCCAGGCGCCGTAGTTCGCGGCGCCGGCCAGCGCGGTCAGCGCCGCGACGAGCGCCAGCGCGAGACGCTCGAGCGGGGTCAGGCGAGACATCGCGCCCTGGACATCGCGCCCGCCGGAGGCCCCTCAGTGGCTCTCTAGCACCCGATCGATCAGGCCGTACTCGAGCGCCTGCTCAGCTGTGAAGAAGCGGTCGCGCTCCATGTCTTCGCGGACCTGCTCCTTGGACTTGCCGGTGTGCTCGGCGTAGATCTCGTCGAGACGCTCGCGCACGTTGAGGATCTCGCGGGCGTGGATCTCGATGTCGGTGGACTGGCCTTCGAAGCCGGCGGAGGGCTGATGGATGAGGATGCGGCTGTTGGGGAGCGCGGCGCGCTTGCCCTTGGTCCCCCCGGCGAGCAGCAGCGAGCCCATCGACATGGCCACGCCGACGCACATCGTGGCGATGTCGGGCTTGACGAAGCGCATCGTGTCGTAGATGGCGAGGCCGCAGTAGACGGAGCCCCCGGGCGAGTTGATGTAGATGGAGATGTCCTTCTCGGGGTCCTCGGACTCCAGATGCAGAAGCTGGGCGACGACGAGGTTGGCGACCTGGTCGTCGATCGGTGTGCCGAGGAAGATGATGCGCTCGTTGAGCAGGCGCGAGTAGATGTCGAACTCGCGCTCGCCGCGCGCGGTGCGCTCGACGACCATGGGGATCAGGGGCATGGCCCCACCCTATCGGTCGGCGGTCGCGGAGCGGGCGTGCTGTGAGGAGCGGCGAGCCGGGCGGCTCGGGCGAGGTCTCCTCGAGAGGCTCCTGCCAGCTGCGAGTCGGAGTGCCGACACAATGGCAGCGGTCGTGTTCCCCCCACGCAGCCATTGATTAGATAGCGGCCGTGCAAGTCGGAGTGCCGACATAATGGCAGCGGTCGTGTTCCAGCTGAACCTCCCGAACTTGCTGACGGTGCTGCGCATCATGCTGGTGCCGGTGCTGGTGGTCGCGCTGCTCGGCAACACGCCGGCGGGGGACGTGCTCGCGGCGATCGTGTTCGCGCTGGCCTCGCTGACGGACTTCGTGGACGGCTATCTGGCGCGCTCGCGCCAGACGATCACGACGTTCGGCAAGTTGATGGACCCGCTCGCGGACAAGCTGCTGATCGTCGCGGCGCTCCTGACGCTGGTGTCGCTCAACCGGCTGGAAGCGTGGGTGGCGATGGTGATCATCACGCGCGAGCTGGCGGTCACCGTGCTGCGCATGGGCGCGACGCAGGCGGGGGTGGTGATGGAGGCGAGCATGTTCGGCAAGCTGAAGACGTGCCTGCAGATCGCGACGGTCCTGGCGGTGATCGCGGTGCGCGGAGAACCGCTGTGGGTGTCGCTGCTGGTGTACGTGACGGTGCTCGTGACGGTGCTGTCCGGGCTGGACTACTTCTTCGGACTGCGCCGGCGCCTCGCGCGAGCTCACCCACGCGGCTGAGGGTCAGTAGAAGAGCATCTCGGCGCCCTACACCTACAGAGCCACCCGTGACATGAGGCCGTCACCGAGAGTCGCCGGCGGCGAGCCATTCGTCGAGCGTGGTGTGGCGTGGGGCCAGCTGGCCGGAGTCGATCTCGTCGCGCAGCTCGCAGAGCAGGCCGTGACGTTCGGCGAGGACGTTGTGCTGGTGGATCGTCTCCAGGTTCTCCTGGCGGGCGGAGACGAACGTGCGGCCGTCGAGCTCGGGAAAGCGCGCGACGACGCCGGCGACCATCTCGCGCACGCAGTCCTCGACGAAGCGCGGCCGGGAGTGGGCCTTTTCGACGACGGACACCTCGTCGGAGCGCTTCATCAGCTCGTAGATCTCGGAGGACATGCTCGACTCGGCGATCTCGAGCAGGGCGAAGGCGTCGATCTCGGCGTCGCAATCCTCGATGCAGCCGACGTGCAGCGTGCCGAGCCCGCGCTGGTTGTGGGTCGCGACCGGGATGCGGGCGAGGATCCGCTCGACCTGGAGCGCCGAGAACCCGTCCTCGTACAGGCGCTCGCGCGCGCGCGCGGCGACGAGCTCCTGCGCGCAGGGACAGGCGGTCATGCCGGTCGCGGACACGCCGACGACGCGGCGGGTGCCGTGCGTGAAGGCGACGGCGCGGCCGAGCAGCGTGTAGATCTCCTGCGTGCCGACGCCCGAGACGGGCGCGGGCTTGTGCTCGGGGTAGCGCGCTTCGATCGTGACTTCCGCGCGTCGGGCGTCCTGGCGGGCGCGCACGAGCTCGGCGATGTGCTGGGCGAGCGTCTCGGCCCGAAACGGCGACTCGCTGAGGACGACTTCGCCGATCGCCTCGTTGATGACCTCCTCGAAGCGGGACATGTGGGCGCCCTTCTGGTCGGAGCTCAGGTCCACGAAGCACTGCAGACGCGCGAAGAACAGCTCGTCGCGGATGCGCACGACCTTCTCCACGCCGGTCAGCCCGACCCGCGAGAGGCCGATCGGAACGCTCGGGGGGCGCGCCTGGACGTCCTCGCCGGGGAGGCGTGTCGGAGACAGTGAAGGTGTCTGCCGGTTGGCTTGCACTGCGGCCAAGCCTAGCGCCGGGCCGGGGCGAAAACCGAGGCGCAGCGCAGGGTGGCCCCGACGATCGGCCCCTGGTCGGACGGCCAACCAGCGTGTACGGCCGTGGATTCTGGTATCACTTCGCGCTAACTGGCGTAGTCGAAACTCCGAAACTCTTGGTCTGAGTGGGTCTCAGACGCCGAGCGCGTCGAGCAGCCGGGTCGCAAGCGGGGAGGAGTCGAGGGAGGGTCACAGAGAGGGCGCAAGGGACATGCGATCGGAGAGCCGCAGAGAAGGCTAGACGCACTTCTATGGCAGGGGAACTCGGAGCGCCGTTGTCGCTCCGACGGGGAGAGCCGAACGGATTGTGGGGGTCCAGAGTTGAGCGAGAATCTCGAGGTCTTGATCGCGGCGGACAGGACGGCCGTCGTCGAGATGGAGGAGCTGCAGGGCGTGATCGCCGAGGGCCAGGAGCGCGGGTTCCTGGCTTACGAGACGGTCTCCTCGGCGCTCGAAGAGGCGGAGCTGACGCACGACCAGACGCAGGATCTGCTCAGCTACCTGGAGGAGCACGGGATCGACGTGCTGCACCGGGACGAGCCCGCGCCGAGCCCGCCGGAGGACGAGCACGACGCAGGCGTCGGAGAGACGCGGGAGGACGGGACGACGGCCTCGCAGGACGATCCCGCGCCGGCGGCCGCGAGCGCGGAGTGCGGGGACGAGCCGCTCGCCCGGGCGCAGGAGCTGCGGGCGCGGATCGGGGGGCTGAAGAGCGACGACGTCGAGTTCGCCGTCGAGCCGAGCCTCGATTCGCTGCGCCTGTACCTGCGCTCGATCGGGCGTGTGCCGCTGCTGAGCGCCGAGGAGGAGGTGTGCCTGGCCAAGCGGATCGAGCGCGGCGACGTCGCGGCCAAGCAGCACATGGTCGAGGCGAACCTGCGCCTGGTGGTGTCGATCGCGAAGGGTTATGTGGGGCGGGGACTGACGTTCCTGGATCTGATCCAGGAGGGATCGCTCGGGCTGATCAGGGCGGTCGAGAAGTTCGACTACCGCAAGGGCTACAAGTTCTCGACGTACGCGACCTGGTGGATCAGACAGGCGGTGACACGCGCGATCGCCGACAAGGGCCGGACGATCAGGATCCCCGTGCACATGGTCGAGCGGATGAACAGGGTGATCCACGCCGAGCGCCTCTTGATCCAGCGGCTCGGGCGCGAACCGACCAACGCGGAGATCGCCAAGGAGGTGGGGTGCGCGACCAGGGATGTACGCGAGGTCATGCGGATGGCCCAGCAGCCGGTCTCGCTGGAGAAGCCCGTCGGCGAGGAGGAAGACTCGGCGCTGGCCGACTTCGTCGAGGACGTGGCGGCCGAATCCCCGTTCGAGATCGCCTCCGAGGCGCTGCGGCGCGAGAATGTCATGCGCGTGCTCGCGGCCCTGCCACGGCGCGAGCGCGAGGTGATCGAAATGCGCTACGGCATCGCGGGTGGGCGCCAGCGCACACTCGAGGAGGTCGGGCGCGCGTTCAACATCACCAGAGAGCGCGTGCGACAGATCGAGAACAGGACGCTGAAGAAGCTGCAGTCGCTGCCGGACGCGCAGCAGCTGCGCGAGGCGAGCTGACCGTATCGCTTCGGGGCATGAAACTGCGGGGTTGAGGGCTGCTGTCCGGGCCCGACCCTACTAGGGTCGGGTGACCGGGACAGGGGCTTTCAGGGGGAACGCAGTGGGGCAGGCCGTTTTGGACGATGGGCTTCGAGCCCGGGCTTTTC
>DASQGE010000026.1:0-2240 GCA_035632775.1 Solirubrobacteraceae bacterium
TCCTGTCCCGCTACCGCGAGGAGCTCGCGCGCGGTCTCGACACGCACGCGGCGATCGCCCGCACCCTGCAGACCGCCGGGCGCACCGTGCTGTTCGGCTCGCTCACGGTCGCCGGCGCGCTCGCCTCGCTGCTCGTGTTTCCGCTGCGCTTCCTCTACTCGATGGGCATCGGCGGCGCGCTCGTCACGCTGTCCGCGGGGACCGTCTCGCTGATCGTGCTGCCCGCCGTGCTGGTGGCGCTCGGCCCGCGCATCAACGCGCTCGCGCCCGCGCGCCTGCAGCGCAACGCCGCGCAGGCGGCGCAACCTGCCGAGCGCGGCGCCTGGTACCGGCTCGCGCGCGGGGTCATGCGCCGCCCCGGACTCGTCGCGCTCGGCACCGCCGCGGTTCTGATCGTGGTCGCGCTGCCCGCCCTGCGCCTGCAGCTCAGCCCGGCCGACGCGCACGTACTGCCGTCCTCTTCGCAGCCGCGGCAGGTTGCGGAAGCGATCACCCACGACTTCGCGGTCGACGGCTCGCAGACGGTCACGATGGTCGCGCGGGGCGGGCGGGGTGTCGATCATGGCGGGCAGACCGTCGCGGCGCTCGCGCGCCGCGCGCAGGTCGCCGCCGGCGGCCAGGCGAGCCTGGCCGGACCACCGCGCTATCTCGGCCGCGGCGCGTGGGAGATCGAAATGCTGCCCCACGGAACCGACGGCTCCGCCGCCAACCAGCGCTTGATCCACCGCCTGCGGGCGCTTGCCAGTCCACCGGCGCTGCTGGTGGGAGGCGCCACCGCGTGGTTCGTCGACCAGAAGGCCGCGATCGCCGCGAACACGCCCCTCGCGCTGTTGATCCTCGCGCTCGTCACCGGCGGATTCCTGTTCCTGATGACGGGCTCGCTCGTGCTGCCGTTCGTCGCGCTGCTCATGAACCTGCTCACGGTCGCCGTCGGTGCCGGGCTGCTCGTGCTGATCTTCCAGGACGGCCACCTGTCCGGCCTGTTCGGCTTCAGCCCGATCGGCGGTCTGGAGGAGTCCAACCTCGTGCTGCTGTTCGTCGTCGCCTTCGCGCTGTCCACCGACTACGGCGTGTTCCTGTTCGGCCGCATCAAGGAGGCCCACGACAACGGCCTGGACACGCGCGACGCCGTCGCGCACGGTCTGGAGCGCACCGGCCGCCTGATCACCGCCGCCGCGCTCCTGTTCTGCGTCGCGGTCGGCGCGTTCGTGACCTCGCACATCTTCTTCATCAAGCAGTTCGGCATCGGGACCGCGCTCGCGGTTGCGATCGACGCGACGGTCGTGCGCGCGCTGCTTGTACCCGCGCTGATGGGCCGGCTCGGCGAGCGCACCTGGTGGGCGCCGCCGCCGCTGCGCCGCCTGCACGAGCGGGTCAGGCTGCGCGAGGGGCTCGGCGAGCCCTCGGGCGCGTAACCGGCGCCGGTCGGCTCGCCGCCCGTTCGCCGCTCCCGGGCGTCGCCGGCAATGGAGACCGGCGCCAACAGGGCCGTGCGGAGACACCGGCTCTCGGGTCTCCCGCCCAAAACCAAATACCGTGCGATCGATGCCCGCCCGGATCGGACTGCTCGGACTCGGCTCCAACGTCGGTGACCGTCGCGCCCGGCTGCAGGCGGCGGTCGAGGCGCTCCCCGGCGTGGGGGTGGCGGTTCTCGCCTGCTCGTCGACCTACGACACCGATCCGGTCGGCAAGGTGACCGATCAGCCGAGCTTCCTGAATGCCTGCGTGCGCGTCGAGACCGCGCTGCAGCCGCTCGAGCTGCTCGACGCGGTCAAGGGGCTGGAGCGGGAGCTGGGTCGCCTGGCCGCCGAGGCCAGGCACGGACCGCGAGCGATCGACATCGACGTGCTGCTGCTCGGCGAGATCGAGCTCTCGCACCCGCGCATGAAGCTCCCGCACGAGCAGCTTCTCAGCCGGCGCTTCGTGCTGATCCCGGCGCTCGAGCTGGACTTCGAGCTGCGCGCCCCCGGCGGAGCCTCGCTAGCCGACGCCCTGGCGGCGCTCCCGCTGGAGGAGGGCGTACGCCGGGCCGGCCCGCCGCTGGCCCGGCCCCGAGCGTCGAGCGCGCCGAAATCCCGCTAAGAACCTCTTTCAAAATCAGGCGGTGCGGTCGGGGCGTTCATGGACCAAGCTGGGCGACGCGGGGCGGCGAAGCGCATGCTGGTGGCACGTGCGAGCCGTCACGTGGCGATCCAGCGCCGTGTCCAGGGACGCATTCCGGGCGTGCCGATCTTTTTGAA
>DASQGE010000027.1:0-10297 GCA_035632775.1 Solirubrobacteraceae bacterium
GCGCCGGTGGAAAACTCACCCCCCTCTGCCGGTTGAAAAGCGACCCCCTTGGGGCGGTGGCGGGGACGACCGGGGTCGTGGTGAGTGGTCCGCTGGAACTCCCAACTGTCCCCGAAACCGGATCCACTCCACACACGCCTCTTGAGGGACCGCCGTAGGGACCGAACTCCTCCCTCGGTAGCGGACTCCAGCGGATCCATGCGGATCGACCGCGCAACACGCGCGGTCAAAAACCGGCTCCACCAAGCAGAAAGCCCGCAATTTGCGGGCTTTCCTGCAGCGGGGGACCGAGGAATCGAACCTCGAGCTGCGGTTTTGGAGACCGCCGTGTTACCACTACACCAGTCCCCCAGAAGCGCCTGTTCGAAGGCAGTTAGAGTATGTCTGGAACGCAACCGCGGAGCGCGGCCCGAGGCGCGCGAGCCGGAATGTCGCGCGCACCGCAGCCGAGGCTCAGGATACCGGTGCGGCCCTCAGCAGGTCGGACTTCGCGCCGTTCACCCAGCACAGCATCCCGCCTGGCTGCGAGTGACCCGAACACGTTCGTCGGCACGCCCAGCTTGTCGGGCGCACCCAGCACAGCATCCCGCCTGGCTGCGAGTGACAGCTCGGCGGTGGCAATCCGACCGGAAGGAAACGGGCGGCGTGGAGTCCTAGAGGACAGGCAATCTCCGTGAATCGCCTTTTCTTCTCGTTGCCTTGACCAAAGGAGTCCCGATGCGCTCAGCGTTGAAGTTCATTGTCCCAGCCCTAGCCGCATCGCTCACGTTGGCCGCGTGCGGGAGCGGCTCCAGCAGTTCGGGTTCCGCCTCGCAGGCAAGCACCGCGCCAGCTGGCACTACCTCATCATCGAGCGGGGAAGGCGCCGCGGTCGTGAAGAGCGCCTCGAACACGACGCTGGGCGCCACGGTGATCGTCGATTCCCAGGGCATGACGCTCTATCACCTCAGCGGCGAGCAGAACGGGAAGTTCATCTGCACGAGCTCAGCCTGCCTGCAGGTGTGGCATCCGCTGAGCGCATCGGCAGGCACGCCGAGCGGTAGCGTCGGCTCGCTGGGGACGGTCAAGCGCCCGGATGGCACCGAGCAGGTGACATACAAGGGCATGCCGCTCTACACATTCGCGCCGGATCAAAAGCCCGGGGACGCTAAAGGGCAAGGCATCAAAGATGTCGGCACTTGGACCGCGGTGACGGTCAGCGGTTCGAGCAGCGCCCCAGCCGCCACGGTCCCGGCCACCACCCATACGGAATCCGCTCCAGCAGGCTCCGGTGGTGGTGGTGGCTACGGCTATTAGCTGCCTCCCGGGGAGGGAGCTATCTCTCCCCGCCCGGCAGCCTGCAAGTCGCCAGGCAGATGAACTGCGGCGCGGCGAGCGAGCAGGGCCAGACCTGTACGCCACTGGATGATCGCCGCTCGCTGAGCGGCCTGCGTATCGGGCAGGCCGTCCAGCTTGCGCTCTGCAAGACCGGTTACGAGCGCACTCAGATAGGCGTCCTCGAGGATGTAGGTGTGGGCGTAGGGGGCGTTCAGAGAGCGGAGCTGCGCCGTGGCAGGCTCCAAGGCGGCTATGTCGACCGTGTAGGCGGCGAAACGCTGCTCGAGGACGCCCATCCGAAGCGATGCCTGCCAAGGAGAGATGCGACTGTCGCGGTAGGCCGACAGGATCGGATCGGCTCCTTCCAGCAGCCGGTTGACGGCCAGCCTGATCGGCTCGACCTGCTGCAGATAGCTCACGAGCGCCGCGCGTTCGCCCCGTGCGGAGACGTTTCCCGAGGCCGAGCCGCCTCCGCAACCGGCCAGCACAGACGCTATGAGCCCGAGGATCGCTAGCGAGAGCAGTGCAGATCTGCCCTGCCCGGAGCGCTTGATGTCGTCGTGTATGAGCCCATGCCTCTCACGGCCGAATGTAGATCGCGCCACCAGTACATCATCCCGTAGCCGCCCGCTTCGAGCGGAGGCTGTCGCAGCGTCTCGCGGTCGACGCTACCACTCAAGACGAGTTGCGGTGAAGTGCGTTGTCGGGTGGGATCGGGTGGTGCGGGGAGGCCTCTCCTGCGCGCGTCTTACGCGATAGGCGGTGGTGTTCCCTCGGCGCTGGCGGAGAGGGCCGGATCCCAGTCACACACCGCGCACGCATGGCGGAACGCTGAGCGTGCGAACTCGAGCCCGACCGCATGCGGGTTGGGGCTGCTGCAGACATCGTCCCAGTCGAGGATGTACTCGCCGAGCGCCGCATCCCAGCGCGCAGACGCAGGGGAAAGCGTCGCATCCGCAAACCCCCCCGGCGCCGGGTGCGCGTAGGCATAGAACGCTGCCCTGCCGGATCGCGGATCGCCAGGCCACCAGCCGATGGCGACCTCCTGCGCATCCATCGCGTTGCGCATGATGAAGTCATCCGACGGCGGATCGGCCGGGAGACCGGAGAACAGACTCACCGCGAGGTCAAACGATCCCCACCACGCGTTGACCGGCGTCGAGCGTCCGCGGTACGGCGCGCGGAACGCAGCGAGCACGAGCGCCGCGCGGGTCGCGGCAGCGAAGTAGGAAGCGACCTGACCAGGGTCATAGCGCGCGTGCTCGTCGTCCTCGTCAAGCGGCACGCTCCAGGGAACCTCCTGCGGTGTTGGGTCGATCTCGACGACGCCGGCAAGACCGCGGACCGCGTCCAATACCTCGCGTGTGACCTCGCCCACCGGTCGATCGGGAACGAGCGTGACGCGTCGAACGCCCCCCTCGCTGTGCTCAACGACCGCCTCATGGGTTCGTAGATCGAGCGCGACGACGAACGCCCCCGAACCGTCTGGCGCTGGCAGCAGCGCAGTCTCCCACCCTCGCGCGGTTAGACGCAGCGCCGCGTGCTGCAGCTGCGGCTCGGGTGGGGCGAGCACTGCCGACAGCTTGCCGAGGACCTGGGTGTGCGCATGGAGCGTGTCGCAGGTCGCACTCCACTCCTCGTAGGAAAGTGCCGGCCATGTGGAGGACATGACCACACGCTACCCGTCAAACGTCCGAAATGAACCGCCCAGGGTAGATCACCACCTTCAAGGAAGCCGGGGCGGTTCATCTCGATCAATCCCCGTGGCGTTGCTCCTTTGGACGAGCACCGAGCGCACGAGCCGGACCAGCGCTCACGCTCTCACCAAGGTTGAAGCGATGGCGCCGCCGCGACCTTGGTAGGACACCCACCGTGCGATGCGACAGCGGCGGCTAGAGTGCGGGCGTGTTCGACCTGGACGCCTACCTGGAGCGGATCGGCCTGAACGGGCGCCCGAGCATCGCGCAGGTGCACAGGGCGCACCTGACCTCGATCCCCTTCGAGAACCTCGACCCGCACCAGGGCCTGCCGGTGTCGCTGGAGGTGGAGGATCTGGAGCGCAAGCTCGTGACCGAACGCCGCGGCGGCTACTGCTTCGAGCAGAACCTGCTGCTGAAGGCAGCCCTCGAGGCGCTCGGCGCGGAGGTGGACATGTTCCTGGCACGCATGCGCCTACCGAAGCCGGGAGACACTCGCGCATCCCCGTTTCGGCCAGCGAAGCCGGGCGTGGTGGGGCCCCGCAGCCACCTCCTCCTGCGCGTCAGCGAGAACGGCGCAAGCTGGCACGCCGACGTGGGGTTCGCCCGCGGCATCCTCGAGCCGATCCCATTCGGGCCGGGCCCCACGCAGGAGCAGTCGGGCTGGAGCTTTCGCGTCGTGAAGGACGGCTCCGAGCTCGTGCTCCAGAAGCTGGCGGGGGACGAATGGGCCGATGTTTACGGCTTTCTCCCGCAGCCGGTTCCGCTCATTGACGTCGAGACCAGCAACTGGTGGACCTCCACGCATCCGTGCTCGCTGTTCGTCACCGGCCTGATCGTGGGCGTTCGTGGCGATGACGGCACGGGCACGTTGCTGTGCGACTGGAGCGAGCTGTCCCTCAGCGAGCAAACGCCAGCGGGCACGAGCGTGACGCCGCTCGAGCGAGAGGCCACACCGGAGCTGCTTGCCACGCGCTTCTCGCTCCCCGGCTTCACGCTCGCCGCAGACGGGCGGCTCGTCCTCACCAACGCCGGATAGTCGAAGGGCTGGCAGTCTCGCGGACCCGCCGCGGGCACAGCAAAGGTGCGCCACTTCCGATCAGGCTTTCCGAACCGGACGATTTCCAGGCGCGTCGCCCGGCAGGGGCCACACGCTCGCTTCCGCCAGGCGAAGAGGTAGCCCGCTTCGCAGGTGAAAGACGCCTGACCATCGTCCCTTGCGGCGGTCTGGCGTTGGCCGATGAGCCCAGTAGGCACTGCCGGATCTTCGCGATTCCAGCAGTCTCGGGTAGTACAGCTACGCGCCGACAAAGCGGTCGGCCAGCCACGACTCGATGTCGCGGATCGCGGCGCTGCCCATTGCAGTTGGGTGGGACGTAAAGCCGTGGGGAGACTCCGGGTAGACCCGGAGGTCCACGTCACCGCCGGCCGCAGACAGGCGGGCTGCCATGACCAGGTTGTCCTCAAGCAGGATGTCCATGCTCCCGACGACGAGCAGGGCGGGCGGCAGGCCACGCAAGTCGCCATATACGGGGGAGATGTCAGGGTTCGTGCGGTCGGCCACGTGGCCGGCATATGCCTGTATGAAGAACTGGCCGGCGAGCAGTCGGCCAGCAGGTGTCTGTCCGCTCATGTCGTAGGTGCCGAACTGCAGCGCGGCGCCAACGAAGGGCTCGGCGGCGCCCCGGTCGCGGAGCCGCAGCAGCGTCGTCATCGCCAGCGTGGCCCCCGCCGATACACCGCCGATCGCCAAACGCGTAGTGCCAAACCTCTTCTCGGCCTCCTCCAAGAGCCACAGTGCTGCCGTCTCGCAGTCGTCGGGTGCAGCCGGCCAGGGATGCTCTGGGGCCAGCCGGTAGTCCACGCTCACCACGGCGACCCCGAGGGCGTCAGCGAGGCGGCGATTGCGCGCGTCCGATCGCGCGGCGCGGTCCATGTAGAACCCGCCACCGTGAATGTCGAGATAGACCCCCGGTGCCTGCCCACCATCAGGAGCGAGAATCCTCACCGGCACCCGCCTTCCGGCTGCCTCGACAAGCCGCTCGACGACCGGCGGCCCGGGCGGAGTCGCCGGGACGGTTAGCCTGGCCCGCGCCTCCTGCAGCCCTTCGGGGGTGCTCGGGTCTGGCTGAGGTTGGCTAGCGGCGCTGGCGCTTCTTGCGGCGTAAAAGCTTCGGCTTTTGTCGACGTAGGCCGCGAGCTCCTCGTCGATCAAGCTCTCTAGACCAATCTGCATCGCCCTCCTCGTTGACCGGTTCTTCCATCCGCGGGGTGAAGCAGTCCAGCACACAAGTCAGACGCCTCTGCGCCGTTGGCGTACTGGCGGATCAGCGCGCTGCTCACCATCAGCGACGAACCTCCTCGCGAATCGCATCGGGCGAAACGTTGAGCGCCACGCCTCATCTGTCGAAAAGTCGGTGCAAAGTCAAGGAAAACGGCCAAAGTTGGCGCGAAATCATCCGTGAGATCTGTCGGCAAGCAGCCGAACGGCGCTCATCCTCGCACGCGGCCAGCCTCCGGATGCCTCCAAGTCGTCCTGAGCGGGCGTCAGGCCGCCGCCCGTGGCGATGCCCGCATGCCCGCGGAAGCAGGAGGCCTCGTTTCGCGGCACCCGTCGAACCAGGTCGAGTGAGCTTGTCTTCGTAACATTGGCGCCCTTGCTGGCCACTTCCTCTACATGAACGCAACTGGGAGGAGTGTCGGGCGGCCTGAGTCCGACGAGCAGCGGTTCGAGCGTCTGTACGGGCAGCACTTCAACCGCGTCGCCTCCTATCTGCTGGCGCGCACAAACCAAGACTCTGCCGCCGAGGCGGTCGCGCGCACTTTCGAGATCGCGTGGCGGCGTCTACCGGACGTGCCAGCCGAGCCGCTGGGATGGCTGCTCGGGGTCGCACGTCGCGTGCTGGCCCAGCAACGGCGGGCTCAGGGTCGGCAGAACGCGCTGATCGTGCGTATCGCTGAGACAGCCACTGAAGCATCCCACGACCATGCGGAGGCCCTTGCGGCCCGAGAACTTGTGATTGCCGCGATCGGAGATCTCACCCCGTTCCAGCAGGAGGCGCTCGTGCTGATCGCTTGGGATGGGCTGAGCGAGCGTGAGGCGGCAGCGGTGCTCGGCTGCTCGCGCGGGGCGCTCGCCCTGCGCCTGCACCGCGCACGCAAGCAGCTCCGCGGCGCGTTGGAGCGAGTGGCCCCCAAGTCGAATCTCCCCGGCGATGGATCGGGCGACGGCGTGCCGCGCAGAGTAGTCCATACCTCTACGAAGGAGGTCACATGAGCCAGAACATCGTTGAACTTGTCAGGGACCTGCGTCCCGCGGAGGCCGGCCGCGTCGATGAACTCTTCCCGCAAGGGCGCCGGAGAGAGATCTTCCAGCAGATCGTGAGCTCGGAGCGCCCTATCATCGCACCGCCCGCTCGGCGCCGTCTGGCGCCGTCACGTCGCACCCGGTCGTGGTCTTCAACGATCCGCCGCGCTCGGCGTCCGGCGCTGATCTGGACGCTCGGAGCGGCGTCCGTGGCGGCCGTTGTCGCCGCGCTGCTGATCACAGGCTCGGCTGTCCGGCCGCAGTCGGCCGCAGGCGCGGTGGCGTTCCGCACCGCACCCGATGGCGACATCGTCGCGACGGTGACCGACCCGTTCGCCGCGGAGAACCGGCTCAAGGCCGCGTTTGCCGAACACGGCCTGGACATCACGGTGAACCTCCTGCCGGTCTCACCGAGCCTCGTCGGAACGGTCGTCTACACCAGCGACAACGGCGGCGCCAGCGCGATTCAGCCGCTGCAGGGCGGCCGCTGTGTCACCGGCGGCGGGGGCTGCGCGATCGGCTTGAAGATCCCGGCCACCTTCACGGGCAAGGGCTACATCACGCTCGGCCGCCCGGCCAAGCCGGGGGAGACATACGAGTCGCAGGCCAGCGCCTTCGCGCCCGGAGAGGCGCTGCACTGCAGCCGTCTGCTCGGCGCACGGGTGGCCACCGCACTGCCGGTATTGAGAGCGCACAACCTGAGCGTCGAATGGCGTGAGGACATCACTGAACGGACGTCGGACGGGAGTTCGTTTGGTCACTCCCAGACGGACGCCCGCCCGCCAGCGAACAACTACATCTGGGATGCCAACATGATGGCGCCCGGGAGCATCATGGTTTGGACCGCGCCCACGCCGTGGCCTGCCGACGCAGCGCATGGCGCCGCCGTCAACCAGGGCTGCTAGGGCAAGCGCCCCGCACTGCTGTCAGGCGGTGCGGGGCGCGCGACACCGGTGGTCATTGTGCTTGCGATCGAGATCGCGCATCCAGAGGCGATCCAAGACACCGAGCTCTATATCGAAGCAATCGACTCAATTTCGCCGCTCGTCCTGCAGGTTGTGACCACGCTGGCGCAGTCCATCGTGGCGGAGTTGACAAATATTGCTGTCGAATCCCATGGCCCTTTCCTTCGGATCCTGGGATCGACCATCGCCGCAGCGGACGAGGCACAGCGAACACAGTTTGCTGACGAAGCTATCGCACAGCTGTTTCGCAATCCCGACGCGGCGGTCCCGGTACTTGAGCAGCATGGGCGCGAGCTGCAGCCGGTATTCAGATCGTTGGTGTTTCAGCGTCTCAGCTTCAGGACCAGATCCTGGACGCGGGCGACCAGGAGGTCCACGCTGCCCTGCAGGCGTAGCCCGCATGCGGTCCTCAGGACGCAATGGAAACTCGCCTGCCCCGCCAAGGGCGTGCGCTCTTCGCGGAAGCGGAAGTGTTCGCCGGGCGCTGCGCTCTCTGATGCTCCGGACGAACTCCGCGCGTCTCGCCTGCGCCCAGCCTCACTGACCGGACCCCGTTGCGGACGGGAAGCAGCAAGGCGCCGCATCCACGCCGTATGCCGACTCTCGCGTTGACGCTCGGTTTATTCGTTTGTGGCCTCATAGTTGATAAGGTGGTCACATGCGCGAGATCGGAGTCCGCGAGTTGAAGGCGACACTGAGCCAGACGCTGCGAGCGGTCGCTCGCGGCCAGCAGGTGCGCGTGACCCTCCGCGGTCGGCCGCTGGCCGACATCGTCCCAGCCGGTGCCTCGGCCAAGGACGATCGCCTGCGCGGGCTGGTGGCCCAGGGGCGGCTGGTTGCGCCCGCGCGCGCGCGGCCAACGCGGGCACCCCGACCCGTGAAGAGCGATCGCAGCGCATCGGGGCTGGTACTGGCCGAGCGGGAAGCCGAGCGCTGAACCTCTACCTCGATGCGAGCGCGCTGGTCAAGCGCTACGTCGCTGAGCCCGGCAGCGACACCGTCCGCGACATTATGGACCGCGCCGAGGGCTGGTTCACATGTCGTGTCGGCTTCGTGGAGACCGTCCGCGCCGTTGGCCTGAGCGCGGGCCAGGCAGCCACGAGAACCGTGCGCGAGGAGTGGCCCGCATTCGGCGTGATCGAGGTGGACCAGCGCCTGGTCGAAGACGCCGCCAAGCTCGCGGTCGACCGCGAGCTGCGCAGCCTGGACGCCCTGCATCTCGCCGCCGCCCTCGTGCTCCCCCGGGACGATCTCCTCCTCGCCACCTGGGACCGCCGCCTCCACGCGGCTGCCGGAGCTGAAGGACTCGCGCTCACTCCAGAAAGGCTCGACTGACCGGCAACTGCGTCCGGCCGAAACCGGGTGGGGGACCCGAAGGTGTGCGTCCGGGCAGCACTGACCGTCGCTTTCAGCGCTTAGCGAGTGTGCGAGGAGGCTCACCTGACGCTGTCGCCTTGGACGAGCGGGATGCGTCCGAGTCGCCGGTCGGCGCACGCCTGCGTCCCCTGGCGAACGCGGGCATGCGGGCTCGGCCACGTCGGGTGCGGACATCGTCCACAGCGAGAGCCGTCGACGCAGGTTCTCACGCGCTCGCTTCGTTGCGCGGAGCGAGCGCGTCTGAGGGTCGCACCGAAGCCAGCGAAGCCTGTGGGGCCACACGCAGCCGGCTTTGAGATCACAGATTGCAACCTCAAGCTTTCCGCTACACGCCGGGCTTTCGCTCGCCTGGCCAGCGTCCCGCCGGCGGAGGCACCACCACCGCGGAGGGTGTCGCTCCGCGAAGAGCGACCGCTCGCGGGCGCGGCGATCAAACCGCGAGCTACCCTCCGACCGGCTCCTGAGCCAGCCCGAACGGGTTTCCCTCTGAGTCCTTGCAGACCGCCCATTGCTCCCCTGGGTGGACCACGCTCCCCCCGAGCGCCGCGACCCTCTCCAGCGCCTCGGCGACATCGCTCACCGCGAAGTAGGGCAACGAAAAAGAATCGCCCGGTCCAGGTCCACGAGCATGGACGCCAACCGCTGGAGCTCCTGAGGGCGTTTGCCAGCCTTCTCCCTCTGAATCTTGGCGGACCGCCAGCTCAACGCCGAGAAGCTCCGCCCAAAAGCACCGGGCGCGCTCGGGATCATCGGCCGGGAACTCGATGCGGACGGCGGGTATGCGCTCCATGGCACCCAAGGGTAGAGGCACCGAGGATGACTCCGCGGTCGCGCGCGAATGTGAAGCCGACAGTCGCCGAGTCCGACTCGGCTGTGGCGGAGTCGCCGGACGGCCACGGAGCCAGCTCCGCGAAGGAATTGGACCCCAAATTGGACCCCACCAAACCATAGCCCGCTTTGTAGGCGCGCAAAAAGCCCGTAAACACGGGCCTTTCGCATATCGGGGAGACAGGTTCAGATGACTGCGAACGACCAATGTTCATCGAGCTTCCACGGGAGCGTGCTACCCGATTGCGACTCGGTTCTCGTCGCCGGGCGGTCCCGCGTAGCCACCGCTGCCCGAAGTTCAGCTCCGCCTGTCGGCCTCAGTGACGAGCTGTTGCCCGACCAAGTGCTGCGCTTTACGTAGCGCCTCCTCGAACGGCGCTCCGTCGGGAGGCTGCAGCGTCCGCGTCACGTCGGTCGCGTGTATCTCCTCCCACCCGGCCCGCAACAATCGGCTCACGATGTAGGCTTCGGCGCCCTGATGCTCCGAGTCGTTAGCCCAAGCAAAATCGAACACGATGTCTCGCGTCTCGGGAATAAGGGGCATCAGCCAGCTAGCTCGCCGGGCTCGGGCGAAGCCTCGCTCGGCTGCCTAACCCTTTCCGCTGCATCGGCTTGTTCTCGTAGCTCCTTACTGCCTCGTGCCGCCGCGTCCACTTGCGACTCTCCTGGGCGTCGGAGAAGGTCGGAAAGCCTGGGCCACTTCATGCGGAACACGATAGCGGCTGCTACGGACGCAATCTCTGCAACATGGACCGCCTGGCCGAATGTGCCTAAAGCTCCCCAACAGCAGAGCCGATAAGCAGCTC
>DASQGE010000028.1:0-4142 GCA_035632775.1 Solirubrobacteraceae bacterium
GAAGCCAATGTTGTGTTCTTCTTCGTTGAATTCCTTCCACTGCTTCGCGTTACGAAACGACGTCAGCGACAGGCCCACCACAGGTTCAGCGGATTCCTTGCCGGAGACGAACCCGAGCCTGCCCTTCAAGCCCTGTTCTTCGAGCCACTGGTTTTCGTTTGCCACTTCGCCAGCGGCCATGAAGCTGCTCGCGCACGGGTGTCCTTCAACCTGGCAGCCATAGAGGTGGAGATACACGTTGCGTACGCCTTTTGTGTTGGCGTTTTCGAGTACGAAGAAGACCGCGCCGCTTTCGCATTCCATTTTCTTGCCAGACGCGGTTTCGAATGTGCTCAGGCCGATCTGCTCCACCGTGTTGGTTTCCCCAAAGTGGTACCTCGACAGTTCTTTGGGGCCCTGGCCTTTTGCGGCCTCGTAGACTTTGCCGAAGTTCGCGCCCGTGTACCATTCATACGTGCCGTTGTGATGGGTCGCTCTGACGGTGCACGCCCCGTCCGTGTATTTACCTCCAGGCGTCGCTTCGCACCCGCCCCATTCCGGCAAACTCGCCGACGCGCCCACCGCCGCGACCGCGCTCACCATCAACACGGCGACGAGGCAGACTCCCAACGTCCGTACATGTCTCACGTCTCTCACTTGTCTCCTACTCCTTTATCTCTCTCGGGTGAATGTCGATCGACGCCCCGACTCTCCTCCTGGAGACACCCAGACCCCGCTCGCTGCGACAACGCCCACACCGGGACCGACGGCCCCCGCACGGCCGAGCGCTTGGAAGCCCCCCGGCGCACGCACGGAAGCGATCGGCCGGGACGCCACCCGGAGCCCGCCGAGACGCCGCGTACGCAACGACAGGAGTCGCTGCGGCGAAGTCCCCTGCTGGCAAGCTCCTCTCCATCGTGGCATCCCTTCCTCGACCCCTCCCCGCCCGGCTCACAGGCGGCTCCCCCTTCTTCGTCGCCTAAACATAAGCACAGGCGCTGCAAACTGTCAAGCCTATGTCAAGTCAAGCCCCCGCCTAGGGCTTGTGGGGACTTGATCGCTTCATGCGACCGCGCACATCCGGGCCGCGCCTTCTCAGGACCCTCAAGTCCCGGGCCCCGCGTGCCGAAGCTTCGGGTAGAGCTATGCCCGTATGCTTGTGATGATTGCCACGTTCATATCCAGGCGGCCGGATCCCGGCTCCGAGGCCGGGTTCATGCTGGTCGAGGTGCTGATCAGCGCGGTGCTCGTCGCGCTGATCGTCCTCGCCACGCTCAACGGCTTCGACGTCACCAGCCGGGCGACCGCCGACGAGCGCGCGCACGCGCAGGCGACCGTGATCGCCCAGCAGGACGAGGAGCGCCTGCGCGGGATGACCTCGGCCCAGCTCGGCCAGCTCGGCGGCTCGACCCAGACCGTCGCCGAAAACGGCCAGTGCGTCGAACAGGCCTCGGGCGCCTGGCGCTACTGCGAAGGCCACGCGGCGTACACCGGAACCGTCTTCACGGTCGCCTCCTCGGCGCAGTACGTCACCGCCGCCAAAGAAGCCTTCACCTGCGAAACCAAAGAAGGCAGCGCCGACTACCTGCAGACGACCTCCTCCGTCAAATGGCCCGCGCTCGGCGAACGGCCGGCCGTGACCCAGTCGAGCCTCGTCAGCACCGCCGCCGGGGGCGCCGCGCTGGCGGTCAGGGTCAAGAACCGCGACAACGAACCGGTCGCGGGCGCGACGGTCACCGCGACCGGCGCCGTGACCCACGCCGAACAGCTCACCCCCACCTCGGGCTGCGTGATCTTCGGCGCGCTCGCCGACAAAACGGTCAACGTCGTCGCCTTCAAAACCGGCTGGGTCGATCGCAACGGCAAGTCCCCACCCCCGGCGCAGGCGATCGACGTCTCCCCCGGCGCCCTGGCCACGGCCGAATTCACGATCGAAGCCCCAGGCGCGATCGCCGCCGAATTCGAAAGCAACGGATCATCCGTCACGAGCGACACGTTCTACGCCCTGCAGAACGAAATCTCCTCCCCTCCCGACTTCGTCGGCGGCACGGTGAGCGCCTACGCCCACACCGTCGAACTCACGGGCCTGTTCCCGTTCGTCACGCCCGGATCGCCGCCGAAAGCCAACCCGTACGCCGTCTTCGCCGGCGACTGCGAAGCGAACAACCCGGCCCTCGTCACCGCGGGCGGCGAAAAACTGAAAGCCCCCACCGCGCAGGTGGAACCCGGCCAGACCACCCACGTGAAAGTCGAAGCGCCCGCGATCAACGTGACGGTCTACGAAGGCGAAAGCGGCGCCAAACCGGAAAAAGTCATCACCAAAGCCGAATCCGCGAAGATCGTCAACAAGGAATGCTCGGCCGCGACGGCCCAGAACTTCGCGAAAGTCCCCTACGAACACAAAGTGACGATCTCGAGCGAAGGGCATCTCGAACCGAAGTACCAGCCCTACGCCAAACAGATCGAACTGTGCGTGGTCGCGTTTCCCATACCGATAGCCGGCACGAACTACTACGTCAAGAGCAAGGCCACCTTCGCCAACACCGCGAAAGCGGGCACCGCCGCCCTCGTCCTGTACATGAAAAGCGCCGGGTACTCGAAAAGCGTGGGCAAACTCGAATGCTGACGCCCCGCCTCACCCCCGGCGCCGAGCACGGCGTGACGCTCGTCGAGCTGGTCGTCGCGATGGCCACGGGGGTCGTCGTGACCGGCGCGCTGCTGGCGATCGTCGTGATCTCGCTGCGCCAGGAGGCGCGCATCACCGACAAGGCCCAGGCCGACCAGATCGGGCGCACGGCGATGAGCAACGTCGTCGACGAGCTGCACTCCAGCTGCACCGGCTTCGGCGCCGCGGCGATCCAGGGTCCCGCCAGCACTCCCACGAGTCCCCTCGCCGCGACGGGCCCCGTCAACCTCTGGTTCCTCAGCGCCTACGGCGGCTCCTCCAGCGGCGCCGCCGTGCTCAGCGGCGTGACCGAGCACGACATCAACTGGACCTCCACCGGGACCAGCGACACCGGCGAAACGCTCGGCACGCTCACCGACTACGCCTTCGCCAGCACCGGCGGCGCCTCTCCGAAATGGACGTTCCCGACCCTCAGCGTCGCCAACGCCAAAGCCAGGGTCCTGGCGAAGAACGTGATCCCGCCGCAGGTCTCCGGCGCCGCGACGGTCTTCCAGTTCTACAAGTACGACAACAACTCCGCGAGCTCGACCGACGGCCAGCTGGTGGCGCTCGCCGCGGGCGAACTGCCGGTCGCGCAGGCGACCGCCGAAAAAGCGCAGGCCGCCGCGAAGACGCTCGCCAAGGTGACGATCGGCTTCACCCAGGCGCCCGAAGGCCAGGACACGCGGATCGATCGGACCGCGAGCTTCGCCAGCGCGGTCGTGCTGCACTTCGACACCTCGGAAACCGGCTCGGAAGTGGTGAACTCGCCATGCGAATGAAGAGCGCGAACCCCTCCAGACCACGGCCGCGCGGAGAGGAGGGCTTCACGATGATCGTCGCCGTGATGGTGCTGCTCGTCGCCTCGCTGCTCGTCACCGGCGTGTTCGTCGCCGCCAACGGCGACATCGCCCTGACCCGCGGCGACACCAACCAGAAGAAGGCCTACTACGCCGCGCTGGCGGGCCTCTCGGCGTACAAGTTCCAGCTCAACTCCAGCCCGGAATACTGGAAAAAATGCAAGAGCCTCTCGGGCCCCGTGACCGGCACGACCGACGAGAGCTACACGGTCAAGACGCTGGCGGCGACCGGCCACACCGAAGCCGAATGCAAGACCGAAAAACAGTCCGCGATCCTCGAGAGCGCGGGATCGGCGATCGGCACGTTCCGGATCGAGTCGACCGGCGTCGCCGGCGCGGGCACCTCCAACGAAAAGACGCGCTCGCTCGTCGCCACGTTCACGCACCCGGGCTTCCTCAACTACGTCTACTTCACCAACTACGAGATCCTCGACCCGAGCGCCCAGAACCCCGAACCGACCGAATGCGAACACTACTACGCGTACAGGCTCGAACACAACCTGATCGGAACGTGCGGGACGATCCAGTTCGCGGCCAAAGACAAGGTCAACGGCCCGATGCACACCAACGACGCCGCCGCGATCTGCGCGGAAGGGGCCACGAAACCGACGTTCGGCCGCAACTCCGAAGACGCGATC
>DASQGE010000029.1:0-12274 GCA_035632775.1 Solirubrobacteraceae bacterium
CGCCTTGAACACCTGGACCACGCCGTTCTGCCGGCCCGTGTTCAGCACGTACACGTAGCCAGTCGTCTGATCGACCGCTATGCCCTGCGCCTGTTTGAACTCGCCCACCCCTTCCCCGCTGACGCCAAACACTTCCTGATTGCATTTTGGGTGTGCCGCTTCTCCGTCTTTGCCGCAGCGCTCGAATTCTCCTTTGTTGTCGGCGACGCCCCAACCCCAGCCCTCAAGCAGTTCGCCCTTCGAGCTGAACCTGTATACGCGGTTGCCGTAGCCGTCCGCCACGTATACGTCGTGGGTCGTGTCGTTGACCGCGACACCCGACGCGAATTCGCTCAACTGGCCTTCTTCGCCCGGCGCACCGAACACACCCACTTTTTCAAAGCTCGCGCTCGCCGGCGCGGCCAGCACGAGCGCCAGCGCCAGTACCACGACGGCAGCGGCCACCGCTGGCGCCGTGCGCCTCGGTCTCGCCGGTGCGATCCTATCTCGCTTCTCTCCTGCTCTCACGATCTCAAGCCCCCAACCGGCGCAAGGACGCACCAAATGCCCATCGACTCGTCGCAAGTCTGCTCCATCAACCGCCGTCTGTCAGTGCCTGTTTCCCATTACCACAACGACCCAAATGGCGTGGGGCCACGCCTGCAAGACGCGCCCCACGCGATCAACTGCTCACGACCAGGGCGGTCACTCAGGGGACATTGACCGTCAAGTCAACATGCCACAACTGACCGCGCACCGGCTGCCTATAAAATCTTGACTAAATCACCATTACTTTTTGCTGTCACTTGGCTTTTACCCGTAAACGTCGCTTCGTTGCCTCCGAATTTTAGTTTGTTGTTGGGCGCGCCTTTTGTAAAGCCGACCGAGGAGGTTTCATTTTCTGCCTTCCCCGCGGCCATGCCTGTAACGCTGTATGTACCGGCTATGATACACCCTTCGAGCGTTATTTTTACGAACGTTTTGTTCGTCGAGTTTACCGCGTCATCGGGTGAGAATAACACGTATGGTATAGCCCCAACGGTGCTTAGTTGTATTAACGATTCGGCAATTATCGGTTCTTTTACTTGGCACCCAGCGGGCGTTTCGACTTTACATAAAGTGAATTCGTTTGTCACTAAACCTAAGCCTGTTAAGACTTCTTCCGGCGACCCTTCAGGTAAATCTACTTTTACTTTCCCATTGTGGATCGAACCTGTCCCGTGCTCGTTTTCGCACGAGATTTCGACTTTGACTTTGAGCAGTTCCCCACCCAACGTAAATTTTTCTGTGCCTTTAGATAATATTTCTAATAATTCAGCGAGTAATTCATGCGCGTATTCTTTGGAGCCTCCTGCTTCGTTGCAGTGGCTGTCGTTGAACGTTCCTGTTCCGGCCGCCACTTTGACACACTTGTAGAACTCTAAAGCAGATGCGGACGCCGACGCGATCGCGCTCACCGCGAACACAGCCAACACGCCCAACAAGACCAACCTAATCCTAGACATCACACAAATGACCTCCATCGTCCCGGCATATGCCGGGACGCTCGTGATTGGACGCAGGACACCAACCGCCCCAAAAGGCGCCACGATCCAGCGCCTTTGTGCTCGCCCAGCCGTCGCATCCAGCCGAGAGCCGGATCCCGGGCGCCAGGCGAGGCCAAAACGTAATCGGCTGCCATGGGGTGTCAACAGTGCCAGAAAGAGCCGTGTCGTCTCAAAGCGTCAAGCCAGTGATCGCGCCGCGTCAGTCCCTGCATGCGCCATTTTTCCGCAACCGGAGAATTGGCTGCTCAAGTGAGGAACGCGGAAGGAAAAATCCAGATACGCTTTCCGCGGTGAGCCGTCGCGAGCAGACTTCGATGACAGACCTCAAGGGCCTGATCCTGTCCGGCGGGAGGGGCACGCGCCTGCGGCCGATCACGCACACGAGCGCCAAGCAGCTCGTGCCGGTGGCGAACAAGCCGGTGCTGTTCTATGGGATCGAGGCGATGGCCGGGGCGGGGATCGAGCGGGTGGGGATCGTGATCGCGCCGGAGACGGGCGCCGAGATCGAAGCGGCTGCCGGGGACGGGTCGCGCTTCGGCGTGCAGATCGAGTACATCGTGCAGGACGAGCCCCTCGGCCTGGCCCATGCGCTGCTGACGGCCGAGCCGTTCCTGGGAGACAGCCCGTTCGTCATGTACCTCGGCGACAACCTCCTGCAGGGCGGGATCGCGGAGCTGGTGGCCGCGTTCCGCGAGCACGCGCCGGACGCGCTGATCCTGCTGACGCCCGTGCCGGACCCGGAGAACTACGGCGTCGCCGAGCTCGCGGACGCGCCGGCGGGCGAGGTGGGGAGGGTCGTGCGGCTGGTGGAGAAGCCGAGCGCGCCCGCGACCGACCTCGCGCTCGTGGGTGTGTACATGTTCACCGCCGCCGTACACGACGCCGCGCGGGCGATCGCGCCCTCGGCGCGGGGGGAGCTGGAGATCACCGACGCGATCCAGCGCCTGCTCGACGCCGGCATGTGCGTGGAGCCGCACATCGTGCGCGGCTGGTGGAAGGACACCGGCCGCCTGGAGGACATGCTCGAGGCCAACCGTCTGATCCTCGACAACCTCGTCGGGCGGATCGAGGGCGAGCTGATCGACTCGCAGGTGGACGGGCGCGTGGTCGTGGAGGCGGGCGCGCGCCTGGAGCGCACGACGGTGCGTGGTCCGGCGATCGTAGGCGCGAACGCGCGCCTGCGCGACTGCTACGTCGGACCGTACACCGCCGTCGGCGAGGGCTGCACGATCGCCGGCGCCGAGGTCGAGCACTCGATCCTGCTGGCGGGCTCGTCGGTGTGCGACCTGGACGGGCGCATGGAGTCCTCGCTGCTCGGCCGCAACGTGACCGTGCGCCGCTCGGCCAGCCAGCCGCGCGCGTACCGCTTCATGGTCGGCGACAACTCGGACATCTCGATTCTCTGATGCGCCTGCTCGTGACGGGGGCGGCGGGGATGCTGGGCGCCGACATCAGGCGCGCGGGGCAGTACGCGGGCTACGAGCTGCTGCTGCTCGACCTGCCCGAGCTCGACATCACGGACGCGGCGGCGGTGCGCGCGCTGCTCGAGGCCGAGCGCCCGGACGCGGTGATCAACTGCGCCGCCTGGACGGACGTCGACGGCGCCGAGACCCACCGCGAGCAGGCGTACGCGGTCAACGCCGACGGCGCGGGCAACCTCGCGCGCGCGGCCGCCGAGATCGAGGCTCCGATGGTGCACGTGAGCACCGACTACGTGTTCGACGGGCGCGCCCCGCTCGACGACGCCAAACGCCCGCGCGGCTACGTCGAGTCCGACCCGACGGGCCCGCGCTCGGTCTACGGCGAGAGCAAGCTCGCGGGCGAGGAGCAGGTGCTGGCGGCTTCTGACCGCCACGCCGTCGCGCGCAGCTCCTGGCTGTTCGGGACCGGCGGTCCCAACTTCGTCGACACGATGCTCACGCTCGCCGTCGAGCGCCCCGCGGTGCGGGTCGTCTACGACCAGGTCGGCTGCCCCACGTGGACCGGCCACCTCGCGTACGGCCTGCTGGGCCTGCTTTTCCGCCAGATCTCGGGGCTCGTGCACCTCGCCGGCTTCGGGCACATATCGTGGTACGGCTTCGCGCGAGAGATCTTCCGCCAGGCCGAAGTCCGGTGCGACGTGGAAGCCATCACCAGCGCTCGGTTGGCGCGCCCGGCCCCGCGCCCGGTTTGGTCGGTGCTCGAGTCCGAGCGCGACGACATCCCGCCGCTGCCGCCGTGGCAGGACGGCCTCGACGGCTACCTGACGGCGCGCGCCGGGATGATGCAGGCATGAACCTATTGGTCTGTGGGGGCGCCGGGTTCATCGGCTCCACGTTCGTGCGCCAGCGCCTGCGCGAGCACGGCGACGCGGTGACCGTGCTCGACAAGCTCACCTACGCCGGGCGTGAGGAGAACCTCCGCGACGTCGCCGGCGATCCCCGCTTCCGCTTCGTGCGCGGCGCGATCGAGGACGCCGAGGCGGTCGCGGCGGCGCTCGGGGCGGGCGAGGTGGAGGCGATCGTCAACTTCGCCGCCGAGACGCACGTCGACCGCTCGATCGCCGACCCCGACGCGTTCGTGCGCACGCATGCGCTGGGGACGTACGTGCTGCTGGAGGGGGCGCGCGAGCGGGGCCTGCGCTACGTCCAGGTCTCGACCGACGAGGTCTACGGCTCGATCGAGACCGGCACGTTCACGGAGGACTCCCCCCTGCGCACGTCCTCGCCCTACTCGGCCACGAAGGCCGGCGCCGACCTGCTCGCGCAGAGCTACTTCCACACCTACGGCCTGTCCGCCACGATCGTGCGCGGCTCGAACAACTACGGCCCCTACCAGCACCCGGAGAAGCTGATCCCGCTGACGATCCTCAACGCGCTGCACGGCGACGGGCTGCCGGTGTACGGGGACGGCATGCAGGTGCGCAACTGGATCCACTGCAGCGACTTCGCGCGCGCGATCGGCCACGTGCTGGAGCACGGCGAGCCCGGCGAGGTCTACAACGCGGGCGGTCCCGACGAGCAGGCGAACATCGACGTCGTGCGGCGCATCGTCGCGCTCACCGGCGCCTCGGAGTCGCAGATCGAGCACGTCAGCGACCGCCCCGGCCACGATCGCCGCTACTCGCTGTCATCGGAGAAGGTTCGCGCGCTGGGCTGGGCGCCCAGGGTCCGCTTCGAGGACGGTCTCGCCGAGACCGTCGCCTGGTACCGCGAGAACGCGTGGTGGTGGGAGCCGATCCGCTCGGGCGACTACCGCGCGTACTACGAGCGGCAGTACGGCCGCTCACTGAGTTGAAGAAGAGCCCCTGGGTGGGTCGAGGGTCGAGCGGGGCAAGGACGCAGGAAGCGTGGCGTACTACGTACGCGAGCGACCGAGGACGCCGCATCCGCGAAGGCCATCGATCACCCAGAGATCTTCCACTTCCCGCCTTCCTTAACGAGCTTCAGCGTGTCCACGCGGCTCTTGCCTTCGTGGACGCTCTTCACGCGGGCCGTGGCGGTCGCGCCGCCGATCTGAACCGACTCGACCGTCACTTCGAAGCTGTCGATCTCTTTCATCTGGGTTTCGATCGCCTTCGCGCAGCCGCCCGGCGCGACGTTCAGGCGCGCGACGACCGCGCTCGCGAGGTCGTCGGAGCAGACCTTCTTCTGTTCGAGTGCGGTGACGTGTTTCTGCAGGTTCGAGATCGCCTGCGCGACCGCGTGCTGTTCGCCCTTGAAGCCGCCCGTCGAGACGGCGGCGCCGCACGCGCCGAGACCGAGCGCCAGCAGCGGCGCGCACAGCCATGTGAGGGTACGGGCCTTCATCCGGCCCGGAAGGCTATGCGATTCAGTTCTTGGACTCGTCGTCGCGCCTGAAGCCCAGCCGCGCGGAGATCCGGTCTGCCGTCGTCACGAGGTGCGGGCCGAGCGCGTCGACCAGCTCCTCCAGGGAGATCATCGAGGCGTGCGCGGCCATGTTGACCGCGGCGACGACCTCGCGGGACTCGTTGCGCACGGGCGCGGAGATCGAGTGCAGCTCGGGCGCGAGCTCTTCGTCGTTGACGGCGAAGCCCGCCTCGCGCACCTCCTCCAGCTCGTTGCGCAGCGCCTTCTTGCTCGTGATCGTGTTCGGTCCGCGCTTGGTCAGCTTGATCTCGGAGAACAGGCCGCGCTGCTCGGACTCGGGCAGGTTCGCGATCAGCAGCTTGCCCATCGAGGTGCAGTACGCCGGCAGCCGCGAGCCGGGGTGCAGGCCGAGGTCGATCTTGGCCTGGCCGCGGCGGAAGCTGCGGGCGCGGTCGACGTAGAGGATCTCCGGGCCGTCGAGCACGGACAGGTTGACCGTGTAGCTCGTGCGCTGGCGCAGCTCCTCCAGGTAGGGGTGGGAGTGCTCGCGCAGGCCGGTCGAGTTCAGCGCCGACATGCCGAGGTCGGTCACGCGCAGCCCGAGGCGGTACTTGCGCGAGGCCCCCTGCTCGAGGTAGCCGAGCGCGACGAGCGTGATCACGTAGCGGTGCGTGGTCGAGCGGCTCATGCCGAGCTCGTCGGCGATGTCGGCGATGCCGAGCACCGGGCGTTCGGGGGTGAAGCAGCCCAGGATCGCAAGACCGCGCTCCAGCGACTGCGAGTAGCGCGGTTCGCGCAGGCTGGGGATCGACCAGGCGGGCTCTTGCGTTACGTTAGATGTTTTGGAAGTATTCGAACTGGTTCTGGGCATTGCACTCTGTTCCTGTTCCTCGTACCGGAGACTTTCCCGAAAGACGGTCCTTGTCTAGACAGCCAGCATATCCACAAGCGGGGACATACGCAATTATAAACAGCGAATCCTCAAGCGGGACGCGGGGAAACATACGGACTTGTGTCTCTGTCTCGAAGGGGCGACGCGGTGGCTGAGCGTGGGGCAACGCCGTGACCGGGACCGCCGGGCTGCTGGTCGTGGGCGCCGACGTGCGCACGCTCGACCCCTCCAGGCCGCGCGCTCAGGCGCTCGCGCTGGCGCAGGGGCGCGTGCTCGCGACCGGCGCCGAGGCGGAGCTCCAGCGGCTGCGCGCGGCGGACACGCGCGTCCTTGACGCGGGCGGCGCGACCGTGCTGCCGGGCCTGATCGACGCGCACGGCCACTTCGGGCACGTCGCGCGGTCGATGGCCACGGCCGTTGACTGCCGCACTCCCCCCGTCCGCTCCGTCGCCGACATCCTGGACCGCGCGCGTGAGCGCGCGCACTCCTGCGCGCCCGGTACGTGGATCCTGCTGCAGGGCACGACCTTCCAGGACGAGCTGGTCGAGGACCGCCGCTTTCCGCTGCCGGTGGAGCTGAGCGCGGTCGCCCCCGAGCACCCGGTCGTGTACCGCTCGAGCCTGCACCACCTGATCCTCAACAGCCGTGCCCTGCGTGACGCGGGACTCGACGCGGACACGCCCACCCCCGCCGGGGCCCAGATCGACCGCGACCCGGAGACGGGCGCCCCCACGGGCGTGATGGCCGAGATGTTCGACCACCTGCCGATCCCCCCCGCCACCGAGGCGCAGCTCGCCGCCTCGATCGAGCGGACGGCCTGGGAGCACTACCTTGCCAACGGCGTCACCTCGATCCAAGAGGTGTGGGACTCCGCCGGGCCGATGGAGCTGATCGCGCGCGCCCAGCGGGCGGGCGAGCTGCCGCTGCGCGTGCGCGGCCTCGGTTGGGTGGGGCTCGCCGGCACGGTCGCGGAGGTCGCGAGCGGCCGGATCGGCGACGTGCCCCTGCGCGAGGAGTGGATGGAGGGGGGCGGCGTCAAGCTGTTCGCCGACGGCGGCACCTCCTCGCACACCGCGGCCTTCTACGACGAGTACCTCGACGCGCCCGGCTCGCGCGGCGTGCTCAGCCACGAGCTGGGCGAGCTGGTGGACGCGATCGGCCAGGCCCAGCGGGCGGGCGCCCAGGTCGCCGTGCACGCCTGCGGCGACCTCGCCACCGACCTGACGCTCGCGGCGTTCGAGCTGGCGGGCACGAGCCCGTCCTCGGGCCTGCGCCCGCGGATCGAGCACGGCGCCAACACCGCCTGGAGCAAGGCGCGCAGCGCCTGGTGTGAGCGCCTGGGGGTGCTGCCGGTCGCGAACCTCGGCTTCATCCACAACTACGGCGTGTTCTGGCCACGCTCGCTGGGCCCCGCGCGCAGCCGAGGCTGCGTGCCGCTGCGCACGCTGCTGGACGCGGGCTTTCCCGTCCCCGGCACCTCCGACACGACCGGCGGGGACCCGCGCCTGCTCAACCCGTTTCACAACATGTGGTGCGCGGTCACGCGCGAGACCTTCGCCGGGCGCACGATCGACCCCGAGCAGCGGATCACGCGCGAGGAGGCGCTTACGATGTATACGCGCCACGCCGCCCACGCCGGCCACTGGGAGAGCTCGCGCGGGATGCTCGCGCCGGGCCTGCTCGGCGACGCGATCGTGCTCGACCGCGCGCTCGAGGGCGTCGCCGACGAGGAGCTGGCGCAGGTGAGGGTGGCGCACACGATCGTCGCCGGCGAGCTCGTCTACTCGCAGGGCGCGCGCGTCTGTGCGCGCGGCGGCGCGCCGGGGCGGGAGGACTGAGGTGCGCTTCTACCTCTTCCTGCCCGGCCAGTGGTGGGACCGCGCCAAGCCGGCGAAACGGCTGTACGAGGAGATGGTCGAGCAGGCGGTGCTGGCCGAGGAGCTCGGCTACGACGGGATCTGGCTGGCCGAGCAGAACCTCGTCAGCTTCCTGGCGGCGCCCGACCCGCTGCAGCTGGCGGCGACGATCGCCGCGCGCACTTCTCAGATCAGGATCGGCGTGGCGGTGTTCGTGCTGCCGTTTCACCACCCCCTGCGCCTGGCGGGGCAGATCGCGCAGATCGACCAGCTCTGCGGCGGGCGCTTCGACGTCGCCTGCGGGCGCGGCGCCTCGCCGTATCAGATGCGCCAGTTCGGAAAAGAGATGGACGAGGCGGACAGCCGGGCGTTCTTCGCCGAGCACCTTCAGATCATGGTCGAGCACTGGACCGATCCCAGCGCGCACGCGCACGCGGGCCGCTTCTTCTCCTACCCCAACGCGACCGTGCTGCCGCCTCCCCTGCAGCAGCCGCACCCGCCCCTGTGGATCGCGGCGCTGTCGGCCCGCTCGATGCGCTGGGCGATCGAGCTCGGCTTTCGCTCCAACGCGATCTTCAGCCCCTTCCGCGAGCCGTTCGCGCACGTCGAAGGGGTCTACGAAGCGTTCGAGCAGGCGCTGCGCGACGCCGGCCGCGAGCGCTCCGACGCGCGCTTCGGCGTCAACCGCATGACGTTCGTCGGCGCCGAGGAGTCCGAGTGCCGCGAGGTGCTGCGCTACGTGCTGATGAACCATCGCATCATCGACCAGCAACTGGGCGGCGTGGAGCGGGTGCGCGAGGGCGACTACGTCGTCGACGAGGCCGTCCGGGAGGACGAGCCGGGGCTGCAGGAGATGTACGCGAACATCGCCTACGGCACCGTGGAGGAGGTGCGCGCCAAGCTGACGCGCTACGCCGAGCTGGGCGTCGACCTGTTCTCCGCGTGGCACAACGTGGGCCAGCCGCACGAGCAGGTGTGCGCCTCGATGGAGGCGTTCGCGCGCGGGGTGATGCCCGCCTTCCAGGCGCCCGCTCCGGGCGCGGCGCCGGACGGGATCGGGTAGCGGGGGGCGGGGAGGACGCGCGCCGCGCGGGCTGAGGATATCGTTTGTGCGAAGGGTTCAACTTGTGTTCTAAAGAGGGGATGTGGCGATGAGGAGGATGATCGGCTGTGCGATGGCGGTCGGGGCGCTGGCGCTCGCCGCCGCGGGCTGCGGGTCCTCGAGCTCGACGAGCTCAGGCCTCGCGCCGGGCGCGCCGCTGAAGATCGGCTACCTGGCGTCGCTGACGGGGTTCTGCTCGACGTTCTCGCAGGAATACGTCAAAGGCGCGGAACTGGCGGTCAAGCAGATCAACGAACAGGGCGGCGTGCTCGGCCACAAGCTTCAGCTCGAAGTGCGCGACGACAAGGCGACCGCCAACACGGGCGTCAGCCAGGCGCGCGACCTGGTGCTGAGCGGCCACGTCAAATACCTGGCGGGGACGTGCAGCAGCGCGGTCGGCAAGAGCGTCGAGCAGCTGGTCGCGAACCCCAGCCACGTGCTGTACGTGGCGGGCGTGGCCGACCCGACGATCTTCGAAGGGGGCTCGAACAGCTACATCTTCGGCACGATCCCGACGGCGGGGATCGAGGGCCGCAACGCCGCGGCGTACATCCACGCGCACCCGCAGTGGAAGCGGGTGGCGGTGGTCAGCGAGGACTACAGCTACGGCTACCAGGTGACCGCGGCGTTCAAGAAGGCGATGGAAGGCAGCGGCCAGACGATCATCAGCCAGGACTACGTGACGAGCGGCGGCACGGACTTCACGCCGATCATCAACAAGATCATCGCCGAGCATCCCGACGCGGTGTACTCGACGGTCATCACCGAAGACACGGTCACGCTCGTCAAGCAGGGGCTGCCGCTGGGCCTGTTCGAAAAGACCCATTTCTTCGGGGTCATGGACTACGGCACGATCGACGCGATGCCCAAGCCGCCGGTCGGCGTCGAGGGCTACACGTACTATCCGTCGGCGGCGATCTACCACACGCCGTTCGCCAAGGATCTGGAATCGCTCGGCACGGCCGTGGCGAACGGGGGCGCGGCCGGGGACGCGTTCAACCAGGTCCAGATCATCGCCCAGGGGATCGACCGCGCGAAATCGACCGACCCGACGAAAGTCCGTGACGTGCTCGACGAAGCCGAAGTGCAGACCGTGCAGGGGAACGTCAGGTTCCACAAGTGCAACCACCTGATGACGCTGCCGATCGCGATGGGCACGGTCGTCGGGCCGAGCAAAGCGCAGCCGTTCGCGCACTTCGAACCGCTGACGCTGGTCGACTCGGACCCGTACTTCGAATGCTGACGTCGGGTTCACGTCACGGTAGATGGTGGGTTGAGGTGGTCGGGCCGCGGATGGCAGA
This sequence comes from Solirubrobacteraceae bacterium, assembly GCA_035632775.1. GTDB lineage: Bacteria > Actinomycetota > Thermoleophilia > Solirubrobacterales > Solirubrobacteraceae > Palsa-744. Next base: position 10,487 of record DASQGE010000029.1, read on the forward strand.
CGCCGCACGCACCGATCGGAGATCATGTGATCTCCGATCGGCCAGCAGGCGTGCTTGGAGTAGCACGTCGAGCATCGCGGGTGGCGTATGACGCCGCGGAACGGCCGCATCAATCCCGGCAGATATCGGGACGTGGACCCTTAGGGAGGGGCCGGCGATGAGCTTCGTGACGTTTGTCGACCAGCTCTTCGCCGGCCTCAGCCTGGCGTTCGTGCTGTTCTTCTCCGCGGCGGGGCTGAACCTCGTGTGGGGGGTCCTCGGCGTGATGAACTTCGCGGCGGGCTCGGTGTACATGCTGGGCGCGTATCTGACGACGAGCGTGATCGCGCGGCTGGGGGCCTCCGCCCTGGGGTGGACGGCCGCGCTGATCGTCGTGCCGCTGGCGGTCGCTGCCCTGGGAGCCGTGGCCGAGGTGCTGTTGCTGCGTAGGACGTACAGGGAGGAGGACGAGAACCAGCAGTTCATGCTGACGCTCGCGCTGAGCTACCTGGTGGCGGGCGGGATCCTGCTCGCGTTCGGGACGCACTTCCGCACGGTCTCGCTGCCGGGCTTCCTGGGCGGCAGCTGGCACGTGCTGGGCGCTACGCTGCCGGTGTACACGGTCGTGACGATCGCCTTCGGGCTGGCCGTGACCGCGGCGATCTGGCTGGGCCTCTATAGAACGCGGGCGGGCCTGCTGACGCGGGCGGCGGTGGACGACCGCGAGATGCTCTCCGTGCTCGGCGTGGACGTGAACCGCCTGTACTCAGCCGTGTTCGCGGTCGGGATCGGCCTGGGGGCGCTGGGGGGCGTCTTGATCGCGCCGCAGGGGGCGGTGTCCACGAACCTGGAAACCACCGCGCTCGTGCCGGCGTTCATCGTGGTCGTGACGGGCGGCCTGGGCAACATGACGGGCGCTTTGCTGGCGGCGCTGACGATCGGGATCGTGCAGAGCTTCGCGACGCTGCAGAACGCGACGCTCGCGCAGCTGACCCCCTACGCGGTGATGAGCGCGGTGCTGCTCGCGCGGGGGCTGTCGGGGCGGCGGTGGGCGCTCGGGTAGGCCGGTTCGCCGACGGCGGGCTGGCGCTCGTGCTGCTCGTGCTCGCGGCGGCGCTGCCTGCCGTCGCGTCGAGCGAGTACGTGCTGCTGGCGGCGTCGATGGTCGTGACGGCGCTGGTGGCGGTGAGCTTCAACCTGCTGTTCGGGTACACGGGGATGTTCTCGTTCGGGCAGGCGGTGTTCTACGGGCTGGGCGCGTACGCGACCGTGCTGCTGATGAACAGGGCGGGGGCGGGCTTCTACGTGGCGCTCGCCGGCGGCGTGGCGGTCGCCGTGGCGGCGGGGGCGGCGAGCGGGGTGGTGCTCGTGCGGATGGAGCCGGTGGCGTTCATCATGCTGACGTTCGCCCTGGGCGCGCTGCTGCAGTTCGTGGCGGAACACTCCCCGCGCCTGACGGACGGAGACAGTGGCCTGATCGCGAGCCTGCCGAGCGGGTTGAACGTGGTCGTGGACGTGAACAGCGTCTACTACCCCCTGCTGGCGGTCGCGGCGGTCGTGCTGGCGGGGGTGTACGCGTTCGTGCGCTCGAACGCGGGGTTGATCCTGCGGAGTATCCGCGAAGACGAGCTGCGCGCGCGGACGCTGGGCGTGGCGGTCGAGCGCAGGAAGCTCGGCGTGTTCTCACTGGCCGCCGGGGCGGCGGCTGTCGGGGGCGGATTGTCGGTGCTGTCGGCGCAGATCGTGTACCCGGACGTGTTCGACTGGAAAATCTCGGCGAACGCGCTGATCGTCACGCTGCTGGGGGGA
>DASQGE010000030.1:0-11613 GCA_035632775.1 Solirubrobacteraceae bacterium
TAGACACCGCCGAGCTTACGATGGTCACAGCTCGTGCGGCGGCGCTCTACGAACTCGAGGCCGACGCGCTTGGGCGCCTGCGCCTCCACGGCAACACGCGCCTCGGGCGGGAGCTCCGCAGGCGGGTTCTGCTCGCGAGGCACCGAGTTTCGCAGCAGGATCGCCGCACCCAGCGGCGCGACCGTGTCGAGGTCGCGGTGGACGATCGCCTCGCACTCGAGCATCACCCCGCGCAGCTCCGCGTATGCCTCCCCCGCCTCGACCTGCAGCGTCGCGCGCGGGTCGCGCTCCAGGTTGCGCACCTTCTGCGACGCGCCGTACGTCCACGCCCAGATCCGCGGCCCAGGCTCCCCGTCCGGCACGTCACGAAGCACGTACCAAAGCGGCATCAGGTGCGGCCACCCGCGCGGGCCGGCGGTCGCGCACGTGACGGTCCGCTCTTCGGCGAGGAACGCCGCGACCTCCTCGGCGGTCATCTTGATCTGCTCGCGACGGCTCACCGCGGGAAGGGTAGCTGCCGTCCGAAGCAGGGCCTAACGTCAAGTCCGTGTTCATCAACGAACTCCAAGACGGTGCCGAGCTCGACCAGGTCCTGCTCGTGCGCGAGGCAGAGCGCCGGCAGCGGCGTGACGGCGGCGACTACCTGCGCCTGACGCTCGGCGACCGCACCGGGGCGATCGCGGGCATGGTCTGGGAGGGGCTCGAGGAGGTCGAGCGGCTGGCGCGGCCCGGCGCGCCGGTGCTGGTGCGCGGCCGCTACACCGTCCACCCGCGCTTCGGTCCGCAGATCAACCTGCGCGGGCTGCAGGAGCCCGCTCCCGGGAGCTACGCGCTGGAGGACCTGCGCGACGGCCCGGCGCGCACGCTCGCGCAGATGGAAGGCGAAATGCGCGAGCTGCTGGCGACGGTCCGCCGGCCGCAGCTGCGCGCGCTGCTGGAGCGCGTGTTCGGGACGGAGTCCGAGCTGTGGGCGGCCTTCAAGGACGCGCCGGCGGCGAAGCACTACCACCAGGCCTACCGCCACGGCCTGCTCGAGCACTGCCTGAGCGTCGCCCAGGCGGTCAGCGCGATCAGCGCCACGTTCGCGGGCATCGACCGCGACGTCGCGGTGACGGGCGCGCTGCTGCACGACATCGGCAAGCTCGACGCCTACACCGAGGACCCGACCGCGATCGACCTGACCGACGCGGGCCGGCTGCAGGGCGAGATCGCGCTCGGCTACTACCGCGTCAGGCGCCTGATCGAGGAGATCGACGACTTCCCCGCCGAGCTGGCGCAGGCGGTTTTGCACATCGTCCTCTCCCATCACGGCTCGCTGGAGCACGGCAGCCCCGTCGTCCCGTGCACGCGCGAGGCGACGCTCGTGCACACGATCGACAACCTCGGCGGGCGCCTGGGCAGCTTCGACCGCGTGCAGAAGGCGCTCGCGCCCGGCGCGCGCTGGTCGAGCTTCGACCGCGCGCTTCAGACCAGCGCGTTCTTCGCCGTCCAGCCCCCGGGCGGCGGCGAGGGCGGGGCGGCCGAGCCCGAACGACGGGCCGCGTGAAAACCCGCAAATAGCGGCCCGCGAAACCGGCCGCGTGAGCCTTCCCCCCGCCGAGTTCTATGGTTCTCGGGGATGGCCAAGGACACCGAGAAGCTGATCCGCCAGCTGTCGCTGATCTCCTACCTGATGGCCGAGCGCCGGCCCGTGACGGCGCTGGAGATCCGGCGCGACGTGGAGGGCTACAGCGGCATGAACGAGGACGCGTTCGCGCGGCGCTTCTACGCCGATCGCTCCGAGCTCGAGTCGCTGCGCATCCAGCTGACCGTCGAGCGCCCGACCGAAGGGGCCGCCGAGCAGGAGAACTACTCGCTGCGGCCCGAGAACTTCCACCTGCGCCCGATCGCCTTCTCCGACGAGGAGCTCGCGGCGCTGCAGACCGCGCTCAGCCTGCTCGACGGCGAATTCGCCTACGCCGAGCCGCTGCGGCTCGCGCTGCAGCAGATCACCTGGGGGCGCCCCAGCCCGCTGCGCGCGCCCGAGCAGCGCTCGGTCGCGCTCGGCATCACCGCGTCCGCCGGCGGCCACGAGCTGTCGGCGCGCCTGGCCAAGATCGAGACGGCGATCTTCCGCAACAAGACGGTCGTCTTCGACTACTACACGATGGAGCGCGACGAGACCGGCCCGCGGCGCGTCGACCCCTACCACCTGCTGTTCCAGGGCGGCCAGTTCTACGTGCTCGGCTACGCGCACGAGCGCGACGCGATCCGCGTCTTTCGCCTGTCGCGCATCCGCGGCAAGGTCTCCTACGCGAGCAAGGCCGAGCACGACTTCCGCCGGCCCGGGGACTTCGACCCGCGCGCGTACTCCCGCCGCGCGGACTGGCAGCTCGGCGAGCAGGTCGGTGTCGCCGAGGTGCTCGTCTCGGAGCGGATCGCCTGGCAGATCGAACGCCACTTCGGCCGCTACGGCGAGATCCGCCCACCGCAGCCCGACAGCGAGGCGGCCGCGGGCGACGTCGTCTTCGCGACCGGCTACTCGAGCCCGCGCACGATCGTCGCGTGGGTGCTCGGACTCGGCGCCAACGCCCGGCTGCTCGGTCCCGAGGAGCTGAAGGGGGAGCTCGCGCTGCGCCTGGAGCTGCTGTCGGAGCGCCACGGCGAGGCCTTCCTCGAGGCCGTCTCGGCAGAGGCGACCGGGACGCGCGCGCCCGCGGCGGACGAGCTCAGGCCGGCCAGGGGCCGCGGCGGACGCCGCGGTGCGGCGGCGGGCGAGGCAGAGGAGGGCGCGCCTGCGAGCGCGCACGGGAGGGACGCCGCGATCAGGCCGGAGCGCTTCGCGCGCCTGGTGACGCTGGCGAGCATCCTGATCCACGCCGGTCGCGCCGGCGAGAGGGTGGCGATCGCGGAGGTGTGCGAGCGGCTTCAGCTCAGCGAGGAGGAGCTGCGCGAGGACATCAACGTGCTGAACGTCGTCAACTTCGGCGGCGGCTCCTACGTGCTGTATGCGGAGATCGTCCAGACCCCGGAGGGCGAGGCGATCGAAGTCGACCCCGAGCCCTACAGCGACAACTTCGACCGGCCCGCGCGCCTCTTGCCGGTCGAGGCCAAGGCGCTGATCGCCGCGATCGACCTGATCGGCGAGCACATCCCCGAGGGATCGCTTCAGAGCGCGCGGGGGAAGATCGTCGACGCCCTCGGCGAGGACCCGATGGAGCAGGGCCTGGAGGTCGCCCACGACGCCGGCGACGACTCGGACATAGCGCGCCTGATCTCCACCGCGATCGTGAAGCGCCGGCTGATCGAGCTGGAGTACTACAAGGAGAACGAGGACGAGATCTCCCACCGCACGGTCGAGCCGTACGCGCTGACGAACGGCCGCGAGGGCTGGTACGTGGCCTCGTTCGATCCCGAGCGCGAGGGAGTGCGCCACTTCCGCCTCGACCGCGTCAAGCACGTGGCCGTCTCGGACCGCACGTTCGAGCCGCGCCCCGAGGTCGACCCCGCCGCCGAGGTCGACGGCTGGCTGCGCACCGGCGAGGTGCAGGCCTCGCGCAGCGCGCGCGTGTGGGTCTCGCCCGAGCGCGCGCGCTGGGCGCGCGAGGCCCGCCGCGTCGTGGAAGAGCGCGCCGACGGCGCGGTCGTGGTCGAGCTCAGCTTCGCCGGCGTGCAGTGGCTCGTGCGCGAGATCCTCAAGGAAGCCGGCGACGCCGCCGTGCTGGAGCCCGCCGACGCCCGCGAGGCCGTACGCGAAGCGGTGGCACGCCTGCAGGCCGATCGGGGGTCCCGTCGATCTCCTACCGGTCGTGGGGCCGTGGTCGCGGCGTAGGCTGCCGACTCGATGCTTCGCGCTACAGTAGTGCTACACTCGTCGCATGGCAACTGAAGTTCCCTCCAGGGAGCTGCGCAACAACACGGCGGACCTTCTGCGCAGAGTGGGAGCCGGGGAGCAGATCGTGGTGACCACGCGGGGGAGGCCCGTAGCCTCGCTCGTGCCCTTTGAGCGCGGCCGGCGAAGCTGGATCTCCCGCGCTGAGCTCATGCGACGCCTAGCCCTCGCCCAGGCGGACCCCGGCCTGCGCGACGATCTCGCCCGGCTCGCCGGTGAGACGACCGACGAGCTCGGGCCGATTGCGTAACAGCCGAAGCCGATGGCGCCCCCGAGCGTAGAGAAGGCGGGCCAGGCGGAAAGAGCGACACGCGGTCTGCTCGATACGAGCGTGTTCGTTGCGCGCGAGTCGAGGCGTTCCCTCGAGAGCGATCTCCTGCCCGAGGAGTCGGCCATCTCGGCAATCACAGTCGGCGAGCTGCAAGCGGGTGTGCTGGCGGCGAGGGACACGGACGTGCGGGCCCGCAGGCTGGCGACGCTGGAGGCTCTGAGCGACATCGAAGTCCTCGCGGTCGACGAGGCCGTGGCGGCGTCATGGGCCCTGCTGCGCGTGCATCTCGCGGAGTCCGGGCGCCGACTGAACGTGAACGATCTCTGGATAGCCGCGACGGCGCTCGCACACCGACTACCTGTCGTAACCCAGGACGACGACTTCAGCCCCGTCGACGGAGTCGGTGGCCTTCAGGTCATCCGCGTATAGCCCCGACGCGGCGTCAGAGCTCGGTCGGCCCGACGACGAAGCCGAGCTTGTCCGCGCCTCGGCGCAGCCGGGCGTCGACGGTCACAAGCCGACACCCGAGCAGCGAAGCGAGCGCCACGTACTCCGCGTCGTAGGTTTTCGCCCAGCCGAGGTCGTCGGCGATCCGCCATGCCTCGTCGGCGAGGCCGGGGGGTGACTTCGCTTTGACGTCGGTATCCCTGAGTCGCGCTCGCGCACGGTCGGCTTCGTCGGCGCCCAGCTCACGCCGCCAGGTGCGCTCGTGCAGGGCCGACCGCACCTCCGACCACATCAGCGGCGGTGCGCATAGCTCGTCCCGAATAAGCGTTCCGAGCGCCTCCCCGCCAGGCGCGACGCACCACTCGACGAGCAGACTGGCATCGACGACCAGCACTCAACTCAGAACCTAATGACCGGCGCGCGACTCTCTGATCCAGGCTACGACGTTCGGCATCGGCTCACCCCAGGAGGTCTTGCCCCAGCCCCACTCCTTCGGTACCGGCAGCATGTCCGGATGCTTCGGGTACTGCATCGCCTCGAGATCGCGCTCCTCGATCACGTGCTGGGTGCCGACCTTGCTCGCACGAAGCTTGCCCTGGCGAATCCAGCGGCGGATGGTCTCGGGGTTGCGCCCCGTGCGCTTGGCGGCCTGGGGTACGGTCAGCACTGTTGTAGCATTATACGCCTTGTCAGCGGTCTGGGTCCGCAGCCTGCCGGCGAGTTGGGCGTATCCGAATCTGTTACAAGATCCTGCCGCGGCGTCTACGGCAACAACCGATGAGGCCCTCGATACAGGAACGTGACCTCGCGCACGCTGTCCTGGCCGAGCAGCTGCATCAACAGGCGGGTGAGGCCGAAGCCGAAGCCTCCGTGGGGTGGGGCTCCGTAGCGGAAGAAGTCGAGGTAGTAGGAGATCGGGCCGGGGTCGACTCCCTTGTCTTCGGCCTGGGCGAGCAGGACGTCGTGGCGGTGCTCGCGCTGGGCGCCGGTGGTCAGCTCGACGCCGCGCCAGAGCAGGTCGAAGCTGCGGGTGAGGGTTGGATCGTCGGGGTGGCGCATGTGGTAGAAGGGCCGCACGGTGGTCGGGTAGTCGGTGACGAAGGCGAACTCGTGGCCGTGCTCGGCTGACACGATCGCCGACAGCGCGCGCTCGCTCGCCGGGTCGAGGTCGTGGTCGGGGCCGGGCACCGAGTCGTGGCCGTGCTCGCGCAGCAGATTCTTGGCGTCCGCGAGGGCGATGCGCGGGAAGGGCACGGTCGGGACGGTGAGCTCGACGCCGAACGTGCGCTCGATCTGCTCGCCGTAGCGCTCCTTCACATCCCCCAGCACGTGCGCGAGCCAGCGCTCCTCGAAGGCCATCACGTCCTCGTGGGAGTCGATCCAGGCGATCTCGACGTCGACGCTCGTGAACTCGGTGTCGTGGCGCGAGGTGAACGACGGGTTGGCGCGGAAGACGGGGCCGATCTCGAAGACGCGTTCGAAGCCGCCGGCGATCGCCATCTGCTTGTAGAACTGCGGAGACTGCGCGAGGTAGGCGGTCTGGTCGAAGTACTCGACCTTGAACAGCTCGGCGCCGGACTCGCTGGCGGAGCCCATCAGCTTGGGGGGGTGGATCTCGACGAAGCGCTCGGCGCGCCAGTGCTCGCGCATCGCCTGCTCGACCGCGGTCTGGACCTCGAAGATCAGCCGGCGATCGGGCCGGCGCAGGTCGAGGTAGCGCCAGTCGATGCGCTTGTCGAGGGCCGAGTCGGGCGCGATCGGCAGCTCGGGCTCGGCGAGCGAGTCGACATGCAGCTCCTCCAGGCGCAGCTCCAGGCCGCCCAGGTTCACCCGCTCGTCGGCGACGAGCAGGCCGGTGAGGGTGACCGCGGACTCGGGCGTGAGCGCGGAGACGGCCTCGTTGAGCGGGCTCGGCGGCTCGTCCTTGCCGAGCACCGCCTGGACCGCCCCGGCCTCGTCGCGGACGACGACGAACTGCACGCGCTTCTGATCGCGCACCGCCTGCACCCAGCCGCGCACGGTCGCGCGCTCCCCCACCCTTGCGTTCAGATCGGCTGTCAGCGTCCTGCCCACGGACGGGACCCTATAGGGGGAGCGATTTTTGGGGATGCAATCTGTCGAGGGTCCCGAATGGGGGTGGTCGTCGCCGGCCGCCCTATGGTCTGGTCGAGCCGGCGCAGGCTCAGGCCGTGGTTTCCTCGGCCAGCTCGACCTCGACGGCGAGCTCGGTTGACTCGGCGGACTCGAGCTGTTCGATCGCGCCCGCCTGAATGAGGTCGTCGAGCCCCAGCTGCAGGGCGCGCAGGCGCGGGGGCGTGTCCTGGACGCGCACGCGGCGCACGGGCGCGCGCATCGGGCGCTGGGCCTGGGACTTGGCCTTGCGCACCTCGCGCAGCACGTCGGCGGCGACCGCCAGCGCCTCGTCCTCCTCGCGCCCGTCGCCGCCCCCGTCCAGCTCGGCGCGCAGCTCGTCGGCGTCGGGCCACGAGGTGCGGTGGACCGAGCCGGACTGCCACCAGGACCAGACCTCCTCGGCGACGAACGGCAGGAACGGCGCGAACAGGCGCTGGAAGGTCGACAGCGACAGGCGCAGCGCGCGGCTGACCGAGGCCGGGCCGTCCTCGCCGCCCGTGGAGCCCTCGCCGCCCGCCGCGGAGTCCTCGCCGCCCGCGATGGAGTTCTCGCGGCCCGCGCTCGGGGAGCCCTCGCCGCCCCCGTTGGCGGCGCCGGCGGCGTCGTTCCCGCGCGCGGCGCCGCTCACGCCGGCGACGTCCCCCGCGCGCGCGGCGCCGCCGTAGCGCCGGCCCTTGACGAGCTCCAGGTAGAAGTCGCAGAACCACCAGAAGAACTCCTCGGTGCGCTGCAAAGCGCGCGCGTAGTCGTAAGCCTCGAAGCTGGCGGTCGCGTCGTCCACGACCGCGGCCAGGCGCGCGATCACCGCACGGTCCAGCGGGTGGGTGAGCCGCGCGGCGGCGGGGAGCAGGTCGGCGAGCGCGAACTTGGACGCGTTCAGGAGCTTGACCGCGAGGCGGCGCCCGACCCGCATCTGCTGGGCGTCGAACGCGGTGTCGGTGCCCGGGCGCCCGTTGGCGGCCCAGTAGCGCACGGCGTCGGCGCCGTGCTCCTGCAGCAGGTGCATCGGCGTGACGACGTTGCCCTTGGACTTGGACATCTTCTTGCGGTCGGGGTCGAGCACCCAGCCGGAGATCGCGGCGCCGCGCCAGGGCAGCGCGTCGTAGTCGAGATGCGAGCGCAGGACCGTGGAGAACAGCCAGGTGCGGATGATGTCGTGCGCCTGGGGACGCAGGTCCATCGGGAAGACGCGCGCGAACAGGCCGTCCCCGTCCTGCTCCCCGGCGAGCCCGGCGATCTGGGGGGTGAGCGACGAGGTGGCCCACGTGTCCATCACGTCGGGGTCGCCGGCGAACCCGCCGGGCCGGCCGCGCTGCTCGGGGGAGTAGCCGTCGGGGACGTCGGTGGAGGGGTCGACCGGCAGGCGCTCGACGGGCGGGACGAGCGGGCGCTCGTAGATGGGCGCGCCGCTGTCGTCGAGCGGATACCAGACGGGAAACGGCACGCCGAAGAAGCGCTGGCGGCTGACGCACCAGTCGCCGGTGAGGCCGTTCACCCAGTCCTCGAAGCGCGCGCGCATGTGCGGCGGGTGCCACTGCAGCTCGCGGCCGCGCGCGATCAGCGCCTCGCGGTGCTCGACCGTCTTGAAGAACCACTGGCGGCTCGTGACGATCTCGACCGGGCGCTCGCCCTTCTCGAAGAACTTGACCGCGCGGCTGACCGGCTGGGGCTCGCCGATCAGATCGCCGGAGTCCCGCAGCAGCTCGACGATTCGCCGCCGCGCCTGGTTGACGGTCTGGCCGCGCAGCTGTGCGTAGCCGGCGCGCGCGCGATCGACGTCCTCGCTCTCCCAGCCGGGCTCTCCCCAGGGCGCGTCGACGAGGCGGCCGTCCTCGCCCAGCACCGCGCGCACGGGCAGGCCGAGCTCGCGCCACCACACGACGTCGGTGAGGTCGCCGAACGTGCAGACCATCACCAGGCCGGTGCCCTTGTCGGGCTCGACCAGCGGGTGGACGAGCACGGGGACGCGCACGCCGAACAGCGGCGTCAGCAGCTCGCGGCCGGAGAGGTGGCGCCAGCGCTCGTCGTCGGGGTGCGCGAGCACGGCCACGCACGCCGGGATCAGCTCCGGGCGGGTCGTCTCGATCGGCGCGCCGCCGTCTCCGGCCGTCCCTGCGCCGTCCGCCCCGGCCGTCCCGGCGCCCGCCGCCTCGTTCCCTACCGCACTCACCCGCTCGGCGCCCTCCGCCTCCACCTCGTCCCCTCCCGCACCCGGCCGCTCGGCGCCGTCCGCGCCCGCCGCTTCCCCTTCGCCGCCGCCGGGGGCGAGGGCGAAGCGCACGCGGTGCATCGCCCCCGGGCGCTCGCGGTCCTCCAGCTCGGCCTGGGCGACGGCGGTGCGGAAGTCCACGTCCCACAGCGTCGGCGCCTGCAGCTGGTAGGCCTGGCCCCGGCTGAGCAGGCCGAGGAACGAGCGCTGGGAGATGCGCTGCGCGACCGTTCCGATCGTGGTGTACGCGGTCGACCAGTCGACCGACAGGCCGAGCCCGCGCCACAGCTGCTCGAACGCCTGCTCGTCGGACTCGGTGAGCTGCAGGCACAGCTCCACGAAGTTGGGCCGCGAGATCGCGACCGGCTGCTCGGGGGGCTCGGCGGGCGCAGCGAAGTCGGGGGCGTAGGGGACAGACGGGTCGCAGCGCACGCCGTAGTGGTTCTGCACGCGCCGCTCGGTCGGCAGGCCGTTGTCGTCCCAGCCCATCGGGTAGAAGACCAATTTTCCCCGCATCCGCTGGTAGCGGGCGATCGTGTCGGTGTGGGTGTAGGAGAAGACGTGCCCGACGTGCAGCGAGCCGCTGACGGTGGGCGGGGGCGTGTCGATCGCGAACACCCGCTCGCGCGGGGCGGAGCGGTCGAAGCGGTAGACGCCGTCGCGGTCCCAGACGGCGCTCCACTTCGCCTCCAGCCCGTCCAGGCTCGGGCGCTCGGGGACGCCGGGCTCGCCGCTCGGGGTCTGGCTCTCTTCACCGTTCGGCGTGCGGCTCGGTCTATCGTCCGGCGTCTGGCTCGGTCGGGGCGCCAAGCTCGGGATCGTATCCGAGCCGTTCCTCGCGCTGGGCACGGTGCGCGGGGCAGTAGACGCCGCGAACCTCGCCGTCCGGAAGGCCGTAGCCGAGCCACACCTCGCCGTGCCAGGCGAAGTGGAAGAAGCCGCCCTCCTCGCGCCCGAGCTCGAGCTCGCGCTGCCAGGCGACGCGCATCGCCGACAGCGGCACGTGCAGGAGACACGCGCGACCGTCGCGGAGGTGGCGCGTCCACACGCAGCGCACTGGCCGGTCGTCCGGCGGGACGGCCTGCAGCGTCCGCGAGCCGGCGACCTCGGCGCGCACCCGCGGGAACGCGATCTGCTCACCCATCCGCCGCAACACCATCGGGACCCTGTCCGCCGTCGTCTCTGCTGCCAGTTGACTGTTCATGAGGCTTCCACCCCCGACTTCTGCCCGCTGTGGGCGACTCGTTTGTAGTCCTTTTCGGACGACACGGCCGAAAGGAGTCGGAGGATCTCGTTATTTGGACGCTTGTCCGATTTGGCCGGTTTGCAGGCAAAACGGGGCGGTCCATGGCGACGGACCGTCCGGCGGATACACGCGCCCTACCGCTCGTGCACACCGACGGTGTTCGACGCGCCGGCGGCGAACGGGAAGTCGGCTTCGGATTCGCTCACCGCCCGGAAGCTGTAGCTGGCGGGTCCGGGGAACCGGAAGCGGTAGGAGGCGTGGTAGCGCCCCCTACGATCGGTCTTGACCACGTCGAACTCGATCCACGGCCCGCCGGGAGAGCGCGCCTCGAGCACCAGCTGCTTGCCGCCGCGCGGGATCGGCCCGCCGAGGAGCCGGCCCGTGAAGAAGATGGAGCGCCCGACGCTCGCCGTGCGCGGATTGACGTGCAGCCGCACCCCCGCCGCGACCGCCAGCGCCAGCGTCCTGGTTGCCACCGGCAGCGCGTCGCCGACGTGCTCGCGGTAGGCGAACCGCAGCGTGCGCGATCCGGCGCCGCCCGGGACCCGGAGCGCGAAGCGCCCGTCCGCCCCGGTCTTCGGGCAGGCGATCGTCACGGTCTTCGCGCCCGCGTAAGCGGGGGTCGCCGTGCAGTCGATCTGCGCGCCCGCGATCGGAGCGCCGCCCGGCCCCGTCAGCCGGCCCGCGATCGTGTGCGCGCGGCCGTAGGAGCTGGTCAGCCGCGCCTTGCGCGTGCCCGCCCAGCCGACGCTGAGGGAGACCTGCGCCGAGGCGTTCGTCCCGTTCGGCGCGCCGGCCGGGGGCGGGTTGGCGATCGTGAGCACCCTGTCCAGCACGGGCGCCGACTGGCCCGCCGGGTCGGTCACCGTGACGAGCAGACGGTGGGAGCCGTCGCTCGCGCGCGTGGTGTCGAACGGCACGTCGACGCTGGCGCTCGGCTTGCACGGCTGCGTGTACAGGAACGCCGGCAGCCCGTCCGCCGTCCCGCCGACGTCGACGCAGCGCCCGCCGTTTTCGTCCACGGTCGTGCGCTGGACGATCTGGCCGTCGACGCTGAACACCGCCTGGTACACACCCGAGCCGGGATCGCTCGCGTCGAAGGCGATGTCGCTGATGCCACGGACCGAGGGCGCGTTTGCCAGTTCGCCGGTTACGTTGGTCGCGGTCGGACCGACCTCTTGTTCGAGCTTGACGTCTGCAGCGTAGAGGTACACGACCGCCGCATATCCGTTGGCGTCGTGTTCACCTTCGGCGCACTTGTATCCCGACTTCCCGGAACACGAGGCGTTCGCATAAAGACGCGGGCCGAGATTGGCTTGTGGCACAAGCACGACATTTTCGTTCGATAGGGGCTGGGTCGCGTTTCCACGGCCGGTTGGGCAGTGCAGTCCGCCTTCACACTGGTCAAAGGCATTCGTAGGGTTCAGGAGGTTGTT
>DASQGE010000031.1:0-14218 GCA_035632775.1 Solirubrobacteraceae bacterium
CCGTTATCGCGGGTCCCGCGCCGAGAGCATCGGCATCCGTGCGCAAATGCACTACTTGCGCGCCAGTTTGATCGCCTTGTTGCGCTCGATCTTGCTGAGGACCGTCTTGCGCGGGCGCACCGCCAGCGGCGTCACCTCGACGCACTCGTCCTCGCGCACGAACTCGAACGCCTCGTCGAGCGTCGGCTTGTGGTGGGTGTCCAGGCGCACGAGCACGTCGGCCGTCGAGGAGCGCATGTTGGTCAGATGCTTTTCCTTGCACGGATTCACGTCGAGATCCTCCGCGCGGGCGTTCTCGCCGATGATCATCCCTTCGTAGACCTCCTCGCCCGGGCCCACGAACAGCGTGCCGCGCTCTTGCAGGGTCATCAGCGAGTAGGTGGCCGTCTCGCCGCGGCGGTCGGCCACGAGCGCCCCCGTCGTCCTCGTCAACAGCTCGCCCGCCCAGGGCTCCCAGCGATCGAAGACGTGGTGCATGATCCCCGTGCCGCGCGTTTCCGTGAGGAACTCCGTGCGGAAGCCGATCAGCCCCCGCGCCGGCACCAGGTAGTCCATCCGCACCCAGCCGGTGCCGTGGTTGGTCATGTGCTCCATCCTGCCTTTGCGGGCGGCGAGCAGCTGGGTGACGGTGCCGACATGCTCCTCGGGGACGTCCACCGACAGGCGCTCCACCGGCTCGCAGCGCTTGCCGTCGATCTCGCGCTCGAGCACGTGCGGCTGGCCCACCGTCAGCTCGAAGCCCTCCCTGCGCATCATCTCGACCAATATCGCCAGCTGCAGCTCGCCCCGCCCCTGGACCTCGTAGGTGTCCGGGCGCTCGGTGTCGCGCACGCGCAGCGACACGTTCCCCACGAGCTCCTGGTCCAGGCGGCCCTTGATCTGCCGGGCCGTCAGCTTCTCGCCGTCCTTGCCCGCCAGCGGCGAGGTGTTGACGCCGATCGTGATCGACATCGCCGGTTCGTCGACCGTGATCACCGGCAGCGGCCTGGGGTCCTCGGGGTCGGCCAGCGTCTCGCCGATCGTGACCTCGGCGATCCCCGCGACCGCGACGATCTCCCCCGGGCCGGCCTCGGCCGCGTCCACGCGCTGAAGCGCCTCGGTCACGTACAGCTCCGCGACCTGCGCCCGCTGCACACTCCCGTCCGCCTTGCACCAGGCGATCTGCCGGCCCTTTCCGATCGTGCCGTGACGCACCCTGCAGATCGCCAGGCGGCCCACGTAGGAGGAGGCGTCGAGGTTCGTCACGAGCGCCTGCAGCGGATGCTCGGGATCGTGCATCGGCGGGGGGATCCGCTCCAGCAGCAGATCCAGCAGCGGCGCCAGGTTCGCGTCCTCGCCGAGCGGCTCGTCCGGGTCGTACCGGAGCGACGCCCGCCCCGCCTTGGCGTTGCAGTACACGATCGGAAACTCGATCTGGCTCTCGTCGGCGTCGAGGTCCAGGAACAGCTCGTACACCTCGTCCACGACCTCGGCCACGCGCGCGTCCGGCCGGTCGATCTTGTTGACGACCAGGATCACCGGCAGCTTGGCCTCCAGCGCCTTGCGCAGCACGAACCTGGTCTGCGGCAGCGGTCCCTCGGAGGCGTCCACCAAGAGCAGCACCCCGTCCACCATCGTCAGCCCGCGCTCCACCTCTCCCCCGAAGTCCGCGTGCCCGGGCGTGTCGACGATGTTCAGCTTCACGCCGCCGTAGTGCAGCGAGGTGTTCTTGGCGAGGATCGTGATCCCCTTCTCGCGCTCCAGGTCCATCGAGTCCAGCACCCGCGTCGCGATGACCTGGCCGACCCTGAACGCGCCCGACTGCCACAGCATCGCGTCGACGAGCGTCGTCTTGCCGTGGTCGACGTGCGCGACGATCGCCACGTTGCGGATGTCCTCTCGGGGGATGAGCGCCACGGCGGGGAAGGGTACTCGGGCGTCGGGGGGTCGCCGGGCGCAGGGCGTCGAGGCGGGCGATGCGCCAGGCGTCGAAGCGGGCGATGCCCCAGGCGTCGAAGCGGGCGATGTGCCAGGCGTCGAAGGGTGCCGAGTCCGCGCGGGCGGCAACCGATCGGAGATCGGGCCGATCTCCGATCGGTCAACAGCGTCATGACCGCGGCGCCTCGCGTGCGCGCGAATGCAGCGTTTTCGAAAAAGATCTCATCCCCGCCGAGCGAGCGCGCGGGGAGCCATGCGCAGGCCCAGGCGCATGAGCGCCGACGGATAGCGCTCGGCGGCGGCGACCGTCTCCTCCAGGGCGGCGGCGAAGCGCCTGATCTCGTCCTCCTCGATCACGAGCGCGGGCAAAGCCTTGATCGTGTTCATGCGGTGCCCCGCGACCTGGCAGAAGATCCGGTGCTGCTCGAACAGCGGAACGGTGACGAGCTGTGAGAACAACCCCGCCTGGCGGCGCTCGACGGCGTCCCACAGCCGCCGGGGCGCGCGCCCGGACGGCGGGCCGAATTCGATCGCCCACATCAACCCGAGCCCGCGCACGTCGGTGACGACCTCGTAGCGCTCGACGAGCGGCTTCGTGAGTCCGAGCAGCAGCGCCCCCATGCGCTCGGCGCGGGCGATCAACTCCTCGGCGTCGAGCACCCGCAGCGTCGCCAGCGCCGCGGCGGCCGCGAGGTCGTTGCCCCCGAACGTCGAGCCGTGCCTGACCGCGCGCTCCATGCCGTCGAACACCCGCTCGAACGCGCCGCGCGACACGAGCGTCGCGCCGATCGGCACCAGCCCGCCCGAGAGCGCCTTGGCGAGGCAGACGATGTCCGGCTGAAGGCCCCAGTGCTCGCTCGCGAGAAACCTCCCGGTCCGCCCGATGCCGGTCTGGACCTCGTCGCAGACGAACAGCGCGCCGGCCGCCCGGCACAGCGCCTGGGCGCCCTGCAGGTAGCCGTCGGGCGGCAGGTTCACGCCCTTGCCCTGCACCGGCTCGAGCACCAGCGCCGCGACGTCTTCGCGCTCCAGCTCCCGCTCGAGCGCGTCGAGATCGCCCCACCCCAGCGGATCGCAGCCCGGCAGCAGCGGCCCGAACCCGTCGGTGAACTCGGCGTTCCCGTTGAGCGACAGCGCGCCGAGCGTCAGCCCGTGGAAGGCGTGCTCGGCGTACAGCACGCGCGCGCGGCCGGTCGCGGCGCGGGCGATCTTGATCGCGGCCTCGACCGCCTCCGTGCCCGAGCTCGCCGGCACCATCGCGCCGACGCTCGCGGGAGCGCGCGCGAGCAGCTGCTCGGCCAGCACGCCGCTCAGCAGCGTCACGCCCAGCTGCGGCAGGTTGCCGGTGCGGGCCTGCATGACCTGCTCGATCGCCGCGATCGCCTCGGGGTGGTTGCGCCCGATCGCGAACACCCCGTAGCCGCCGAACAGGTCGAGGTAGCGCTCGCCGTGAGAGTCGATCAGGTGCGCGCCATCACCCCCCGTCCACACCTTGTCGAAGCCGAGCGTCCGCACGATCCGGCCCATCTGCGGGTTCAGATAGCGGTCGTTCAGCGCGAGCTCTTCGCCCGTGCGCCGGGCGATGATCTCGCGCACGCTCGGGATCCGATCGGACATCGGTTGAGCCTAGCTTGCGCTCCCCGCCGACGCTCGATCCGGGGTGTCGAGCGCACGCCGCTGCTGCGAAACGTGCCGAAGAGTTGAATTCCTGAAGCGGCACAAGGAATTCGCGGCCCTCACCGGTGCGCCCCAAGACTCGAGCTGGCACAGACTATCGTCTGCATACCCTCCAGGCGGTGTCTCCCACCCGGCAGCGGGCCTAAAGTCAAGCTCCGGCATGGCCGAGTAGTGGATGCGATGAACAAAGGAACCTGGCTGTGCCCGACCGAGCTCGACCGCATGCGCGTGGTCGACGCGAGCGACCGCGTGCGCACGATCAGGTATGTGGGCTCATGCGCGATCGGCGTCGCGCTGATCGCGGTCGCGCCGTGGGTCGGCTGGTGGACGCTGGGCCTGCTCGCGCTGTCGACGCTGAACTTCGCGATCGTCGAGCGACGCGTCCGCACGAGCCCCCGCCCCGAGCGCGTGAGCGCCTGGGGGATAGTGCTCACGCTGGCGCTGCTCGCCGTGGGGGTCGCGCTGAGCGGCGGCCCGCGCAGCCCGGCGCTGCCGTGGATGGTCCTGCCCACCGGGCTGGTCGCCGCGCGCTTCCGCGCCCGGGTGGTGAGCGCGGCGGTCGTGCTGACGGTCGTCCTGATCGTCGCGGCCACGATCGGCGCCGATCCCGAAGCGACGATTCACTACCCGCTGTACGTGATCGCCACGCTCGCGCTGCTCGCGGGCGTGACCGCGATCACGTGGGCCCTGCAGGCGGCCGAGCTGCACCACCGTGACGAGGCGATCCTCGACCCGCTCACCGGCCTGCTCAACCGCCACGCGCTCGCGCCGCGCTTCGTCGAGATCTCCCAGCAGGCGCGCATCACGGGCCAGCCCGTGAGCATGGTGCTGTGCGACGTCGACCGCTTCAAGGCGGTCAACGACCTGTACGGCCACGACCGCGGCGACGCGGTCCTGCGCGACATCGCGTATGAGCTGCGCAAGCGGCTGCGCTCGTTCGAGCTCGTCTACAGGCTCGGCGGCGAGGAGTTCATGATCCTCCTTCCCGGGATCGGCCTGCAGGCCGGCCGGGCGACCGCCGAGCGCCTGCGCGCCGCCGTCGAGAGCTCGCGGCCGACCGACATCCCGATCACGATCTCGCTCGGGGTCGGCGCCGCCAGCGGCGCCGAGGTCGACTACGACACGCTCTTCAAGGCCGCCGACGACGCCCTCTACGCGGCCAAGCGCGCCGGGCGCAACCGCGTGATCGCCGTACCGGAGGAGGTGCGGGGGGCGAGCAGCGGCGGCGAGGGCAAGGCCGAGCACTGGCGCGAGCACGGGGCCGAGCGTGAGCAGGCCCCCCTCGCCGCCGGGATCGCGCAGACGCTCGCGGGATAAGCGAGATCGCGCAGACGCTCGCGGGGTGGCCGAGGCCGGCTCAGGTACGCTCGGAGGCGGTGATGGACACCGATCCGGCCCTGCTGGAGGCGCTCGCGGCGCCGGAGATGTACGGCGGGGCCGGCGCGCGGGTGCAGGTCCACGAGACGCACGGCTCGCGGGTGTTCGTCGCCGGCGAGCACGCCTACAAGGTCAAGAAGCCGCTCGCGCTCGGCTTCCTCGACTACAGCACGCTCGAGCGCCGGCGCGCCGCCTGCCGCGAGGAGGTGCGCGTCAACCGCGAGCTGGCGGGGGACCTCTATGTGGGCGTGCGCGCGATCGTCTCCACGCCGGAGGGCTTCGCATTCGCACCCGACGACGCCCCCGACGCGGTCGAGTACGCGGTGCAGATGCGCAGCTTCCGCGAGGAGGACACGCTGGCGGGCCTGATCGCGCGGGGAAGCCTGACGCGCGCGCACATCGACGCCGTGGCGCGCCGGCTGGCGAGCTTTCATCGTCACGCTCCCGCGGCGGGCGGCGGCGGTCCGCTGAAGCTGCTCGAGCGCTGGCAGACCAACGTCGCGGAGCTCGCGCGGCTCTCGCCTCCCGGCGACTGGCATGTCGAGGTCGCGCAGGCGTTCGGCGAGAGCTTCGTGCGCATGCACGCCCCCGAGATCGAGCGGCGCGTGGATTCCGGGCTGATCCGCTGCGGCCACGGCGACCTGCGCTGCGATCATGTGCTGGCCGTGCCCTCGGTGCGCGTAGTGGACAGCATCGAGTTCGACCCGGCGCTGCGCTGCATGGATGTCGCCTTCGACCTGGCGTTCCTGATGATGGATCTGCAAGCCCACGGCCAGCGCTGGGCGGCGCGGGAGCTGCTCGCCGCCTACCGCGACGCGGGCATCGATCCCGGCGGGGCGCGGCTGCGCTCCTTCTACGCGGCCCACTGGGCGATCGTCAGGGCCAAGGTCGCGCTGATCGACGCCCGCGAGCACCGCGACGGCGGGCCCGGAGATGAGCGCATCGAGGAGGCTCGCGCGCGCTGGCGTTTGGGCGAAGAGCTGTGCTGGGGCGCCCGCGGGCCGCTCGCGATCGTCGTGTGCGGGCCCGCCGGCAGCGGCAAGTCGACGCTCGCGGCCGAGCTGTCGCGCCGCTCGCAGATGGCGATCCTCTCCTCCGACGTCGTGCGCAAGCGCTCCGCGGGCCTGGCCGCCGCCGACCGCGCGCGCCCGGAGCTCTACGGTCGGCAGCGCACGCGCGCGACCTACGAGCTGCTGGGACGCGAAGCGCTGCTGCAGCTGCGCCGCGGCGAGGGCGCAATCGTCGACGCGACCTGCCGCTCGCACGCGGACCGCGCGCCGCTGCTGGCGCAGCTGCGCCAGGGCGACACGCGCATCCTGTTCGTCCGCTGCGAGGTCCCGCTCGCCGTCGCGCTCGAGCGCGCGGCCCGGCGCATGGGCGACGTGGCGCGGGTGTCCGACGCGACACCGGAGATCGCCGCGGAGCAGTTCCGCTCCTTTCAGGAGCTCGACGAGCTGCCCGCCGAGCAGGTGCTCGGGCTGGACGCCGGGCAACCCCTGCACGCGCAGGTCGCAGCCGTCGCGCTCGCCGTGGATCGGCTGCCGGCCCCGGGTGACGGTGCGAGCGCGGACGGCCCCGCGGGCGGATGAACCCGGGGACGCGGACGGCCCCGGGGGCGGGGGCGGCGCCGGCAGCGATTCTCGACCGTCCGACACCCGAACGTGACGGTGAGCGGGACTAGACTGCGTCGCTGTGACCCGCCCGGCCGGCACGCTCCCGCTGCGCGAGCGCCCCGCCTGGGCTGAGCTGGGCAGGCACTTCGAGACGATCCGCGAGACGCACCTGCGCGAGCTGTTCGCCGCGGACCCGGGGCGCGGGGAGCGGCTGACGGCGCAGGGCGCCGGCCTGCACCTCGACTACTCCAAGAACAGGGTCACCGACGAGACGCTTCGCCTGCTGATCGCGCTGGCCGAGCAGTCCGGGCTGAAGCAGCGGATCGAGGCGATGTTCGCCGGCGATCCGATCAACGTCTCGGAGGGCCGCTCGGTGCTGCACGTCGCACTGCGCATGCCCAAGGGCTCCTCGCTGACGGTGGAGGGCGTCGACGTCGTCGCGCAGGTCCACGCGGTGCTCGAACGGATGGCGGCGTTCGCCGAGCGGGTGCGCTCGGGCGCGTGGAAGGGCCACACGGGCAGGCCGATCCGCAACGTGATCAACATCGGCATCGGCGGCTCGGACCTCGGTCCGGTGATGGCGTATGAGGCGCTGCGCCACTACGCGCGCCGCGACATGACCTTCCGCTTCGTCTCCAACGTAGACGCGACCGACTTCGTCGAGGCCACGCGCGACCTCGATCCGGCGGAGACGCTGTTCGTCGTCTCCTCAAAGACGTTCACGACCCTGGAGACGATGACCAACGCGCGCTCGGCGCGGGAGTGGTCGCTGGCCGCGCTGGGCGACGAGGCGGCGATCGCGCGGCACTTCGTCGCCGTCTCGACCAACGCCGAGGAGGTGCGGCGGTTCGGCATCGACGCCGAGAGCATGTTCGAATTCTGGGACTGGGTCGGCGGGCGCTACTCGATGGACTCGGCGATCGGCCTGTCGAGCATGCTCGCGATCGGGCCACAGCGCTTCGCGGAGCTGCTCGCCGGCTTTTATGCGATGGACGAGCACTTCCGCACGACCCCGCCGGAGCGCAACCTGCCCGTGCTGATGGGCCTGCTGGCCGTCTGGTACGGCGACTTCTTCGGCGCCCAGGCCTGCGGGGTGATGCCCTACGAGCAGTACCTGAAGCGCTTCCCGGCCTACCTGCAGCAGCTGACGATGGAGTCCAATGGCAAGCACGTCACGCTCGACGGCAGGGCCGTGGACTACCAGACGGGCGCGATCTACTGGGGCGAGCCCGGCACCAACGGCCAGCACAGCTTCTACCAGCTCCTCCACCAGGGCACGCAGCTGATCCCGGTGGACCTGATCGGCTTCGCCAGGCCGCTGAATCCGCTGGGCGAGCATCACGACATCCTGATGTCCAACGTGTTCGCCCAGGCCGAGGCGCTCGCGTTCGGCAGAACCGCGCAGGCGCTCCGCGCCGAGGGCACGCCCGAGGCGGTCGTCCCGCACCGGGTGATGGAGGGCAACCGCCCGAGCAACGTGATCCTCGCCGAGCGCCTCGACCCGCACACGCTGGGCGCGCTCGTCGCGCTGTACGAGCACAGCGTCTTCACCCAGGGCACGATCTGGGGGATCGACTCCTTCGACCAGTGGGGGGTCGAGCTCGGCAAGGCGCTCGCCAGGCGGATCGTCCCCGAGCTGCAGAGCCAAGCCGAGCCCGATCTCGCCCACGACAGCTCGACCAACGCCCTGATCAGGCGCTACCGATCGATGCGGACTTGAGTTCTATAAAAATTCGCGTGCCCGTATAGCAGCGGTTATACGCGAGAAAAAAAAAGAATGCACATCCTCACGGGAAGCCCATCGACGTCACCCATCTTCATCACCCTCACACCCGCACCACCCGCCCGGACGTTCACGGAGATAATTCATCAGCGCGACGCCCGCCCTCAGAGCGGCTCAGCCGGCCGCCGGGCCCGGCAGCACGAACCGCTCGACGGCGCGCGCGAAGCCCTCTTCCACATTGGAGCTCGTGACGCGGCGCGCTGCGCGCTGGACCTCGCGGCCGGCGTTGCCCATCGCGATGCTGAGGCCCGAGTGGGCGAACATGAGCACGTCGTTGGGCATGTCCCCGATCGTGGCGATCTCCTCGGTGGGAATCTCGTAGCGGCGAGCCAGGTACCGGACGACGCTGCCCTTGTTGGCCTCGGGGTGGGTGACGTCCACGTAGTAGGGCTGCGAGCGCGCCGCGCAGACGTGATCGCCGAAGCGGTCGTGGGCGGCGGCCGAGGCGCGCGCGACCGCGTCGTGGTCGTCGCCGACGCCGACGATCTTGGCGACTCCCTCGACGAGGCCGTCGTAGTCGGCGCGCAGGGTCGGCGCGAACTGGACGGTGTCGGCCTCGCGGTCGACGTGCGGGCCGTCGAGATCGCGCACGTACCAGTCGGCGCCCCGGTAGACCCAGACGCTCAGCGCGAAGGACTCGAGCAGCGCGATCGCCGGGGCGATCAGCTCGCCGGGGATCGTGCGCTGCTCGATGACCGACATGTCGCGGTCGACGAGCAGGCCGCCGTTGAACGCGGCGATCGGCGTGCGCAGGTCGAGCGGGTCGATCAGCATCGACATCCCCCGAGGCGGGCGACCGCTCGTAAGCGCGAACAGCACGCCGGCGTCGTCCAGCCTGCGCACCGCCGCGATCGCCGCGTCGGTGAGGACCTTCTCCGGCGTGACGAGCGTGCCGTCGACGTCGGCGAGCAGCAGGCGGATCGCCATCAGCTGAAGATCCTACGCGCCGCCCGCTTCGATGCTCCTCGCGGCTTTCCCGCCCGCGCCGGCCCCCGTCGCCATAGGATTTCGAGTGTTCGCGTGGATGGGCATCGGTGCATCACCCCGATGGGGTGATCTCCGCGACCGGCGGACACTGACACGGCAAACTGAAGAGCCCGCGAACCCCAAGAGAGGAGCCGACGATGGCGACTGAGGCACCGATGCAGCTCGGAATGGTCGGACTGGGGCGGATGGGCGCCAACATCGTGCGGCGGCTGATGCGCGACGGCCACCGCTGCGTCGGCTACGACGTCAGCCGGGACGCGGTGAAGGAGCTCGCCGCGGAAGGCGCGGTCGGCTCCTCCTCGCTGCAGGACTTCGTGTCGAAGCTGGAGCGGCCGCGCACGGCCTGGGCGATGGTGCCGGCGGGCGAGATCACCGACCGCACGATCGCGGAGCTGGCGGCGGCGATGGAGCCGGGCGACACGATCATCGACGGCGGGAACACGCACTATCACGACGACATCAGGCACGCGGCCGAACTGAGGGAGCGGGGCATTCACCACGTAGACTGCGGAACCAGCGGCGGGGTCTGGGGGCTGGAGCGCGGCTACTGCCTGATGATCGGCGGCGAGGAGGAGGCGGTGCGGCGGATCGAGCCGCTGTTCGCGTCGATCGCCCCAGGCGTGGACTCCGCGCCGCGCACGCCGGGGCGCAGCGGCGCTCCGAGCAGCGCCGAGCAGGGGTACCTGCACTGCGGTCCAAACGGCGCGGGGCACTTCGTGAAGATGGTGCACAACGGCATCGAGTACGGCCTGATGGCGGCGTACGCGGAGGGCCTGAGCATCATCCACGGCGCCGACGCGGGATTGCGCCCCCCGGAGGCAGACGCCGAGACCAGCCCGCTCGAGCACCCTGAGCACTACCGCTATGAGATCGACATCCCCGAGGTGGCCGAGGTCTGGCGCCGGGGCAGCGTGGTCGGGTCGTGGCTCTTGGATCTGACCGCGCAGGCGCTGCTGGCCTCGCCGAAGCTGCAGGAGTTCGCGGGCCGGGTGTCGGACTCGGGCGAGGGGCGCTGGACGTCGGTCGCGGCGATCGAGGAGAGCGTGCCGGCGCCGGTCCTGACCACGGCGCTGTACTCGCGATTCGCCTCGCGCGGGCTGAACGACTTCGCCGACAGGGTGCAGTCGGCGATGCGCAAGGGCTTCGGCGGGCACGACGAGAAGCCCGCGTCGTGAGCGCGCCGGCGCGGGGGGACGGCCCAGCGCAGGGTGATGGCCCAGCGCAGGGGGACGGCCCAGCGCAGGGGGACGGCCCGGCGCAGGGGGACGGGACGGCGCAGGGGGACGGGACGGCGGCCCGGGGGGACGTCCCAGCCGCGCAAGGGGACGGCCCAGCGGCGCAGGGCCCGGATGGTGAAATGGGCCCCGAGATCGAGATACTGCCGGACCCCGCCGCCGTGGCGACGCGCGCGGCGGCGTACGTGGCCGAGCGGGCGCGCGCCGCGGTCGCGGAGCGCGGGCGGTTCAGCTTCGCGGTCAGCGGCGGCCACACGCCCTGGGCGATGTTCGAGCGCCTGGCCGAGGAGGAGGTGCCGTGGGGCGAGACGGCGATCTATCAGGTAGACGAGCGCGTGACGCCCGCGGGCGACCCGGACCGTAACCTGACCCATCTGCTGGCGAGCCTGCCGGAGCACGCGGGCGCGGAGATCCATGCGATGCCCGTGGAGGAGGACGACCTGGAGGCGGCGGCGGAGCGCTACGGGAGGTCACTGCCGGAGCGCTTCGATCTCGTGCATCTGGGGCTCGGGCCGGACGGGCACACCGCCTCGCTGGTGCCGGGCGACCCGGTGCTGGAGGTGGCCGATCGGGACGTGGCGCTGACACGGGCCTACATGGGCCGGCGCCGGATGACGCTCACCTATCCCGCGCTGGCGCGCGCGCGACGACTGCTGTGGTTGGTGACGGGAAAGGACAAGGTCGACGCGCTGAAGCGCCTGCGCGCGAGCGACCGCTCGATCCCCGCGGGGCGCTTGGCGGGCGCGAACGCGCTGATCGTCGCCGACGTGGCGGCCGGCGGGCGGGAAAGGTAGAGGGAGTTCAAAAAACGCGGTCGGTATAGCGATCGCTATACGCAACTTTCAAAAGCTCGTAGGTGATGCCCGTCTCGTCGTCGGAGACCGCGTCGGTATAGCGATCGCTATACGCAACTTTCAAAAGGGCTTACGCGGCTCACGGCGCCACCCAGGGGCCGTGCCAGGCGCCGTAGCCGGCGACGAGGCGCTCGGCCTCGACGGGACCCCAGGAGCCGGACGCGTAGGAGTGCACGGGCGGCGGAGAGTCGAGCAGCGGCTGGAAGATGCGCCAGGCCTCCTCGACGCTGTCCTGGCGGGTGAAGCGGGTGCTGTCGCCGTGGATGGCGTCGAGCAGGAGGACCTCGTAGGGGGTCGGAGCCTCGCCGCCCTCGTCGGCGAACTCCATGTCGAGCGTGATCGCCTGTGGGCCGGACGCGTCGGCGCGGTGGGCGTCGAGGATCACCCGGGTGCCGGTCGAGGGATCGAGCTTGACGACGAGCTGGTCGGGCTCGGGCCGGCGGTGGCCGTGCTCCATGAAGCCCAGGCGCGGCGGGTGGCGGAAGACGACGCGCAGCTCGGTCTGGGTGACGGGGAGCCGCTTGCCCGTGCGGATGAACCACGGCACCCCGGACCAGCGCCAGTTGTCGATCTGCAGGCGCATGGCGGCATAGGTCTCCGTCCTCGAGCCGGCAGCGACGCCGTCGATGTTCAGGTAGCCGTCGTACTGGCCGCGCACGTAGTGGGCCGGATCGGCGGTCTCGGTGGAGCGGAAGACGGCGTACTTGGCGTCCTTGAAGGTCTCGGCGTCGTTGCCGGCGGGCGCCTCCATGGCGGCGACGGCGAGGACCTGCATGAGGTGGTTGACGACCACGTCGCGGAGCGCGCCGACGGGATCGTAGAAGTGCCCGCGGTCCTCGACGCCGAAGCTCTCGGCCATCGTGATCTGGACGCAGGCGACGTGGTTGCGGTTCCAGACCGGCTCGATCATGGTGTTGCCGAAGCGCAGGTAGAGGAACTCGTCGGTGCCCATCTTGCCGAGGAAGTGGTCGATGCGGTAGAGCTGGGACTCGTCGATGTACCGGTGGATCTCCGCGGCGAGGGCGCGCGCGGAGGCCAGGTCGTGGCCGAAGGGCTTCTCGACGACGACGCGGCCGGTCTTGACGAGGCCGGCGGAGGAGAGCTGCTTGATGACGGGCCCGAACAGGAACGGGGGGATCTCCAGGTAGAAGACGGGGCTGGCGGCGTCGCCGACGGCGGAGGCGAGGCGCTCATAGGTGGCGGCGTCGGTGAAGTCGCCGCTGACGTAGGAGAGGCGGGCGGCGAAGCGCTCGAAGACGTCGCGGTCGAGCGGCTCGCCGGTCCCTTCGATGCACGCGCGGGCGTGCTCGAGCAGGTGCTCGAGCGTCCAGTCGTCCCCGGCGACGCCGACGATCGGGCAGTCGAGCAGGCCGCGACGCTCCAGGCGATAGAGCGAGCGGAAGGTCATCACCTTGGCGAGATCGCCGGTGATGCCGAACACGACGAACACGTCGGCGGGCTGGGCGCCCGCGGTGTCAGGCATGCGCCGAGGCGGGCCGTGCGACCATGGGACGGCAGGCTAGCGCCTCGGGCTGGACGGACATCACCCGGCTTGGGTTGATCGGCGGCAGGCAGGCGTCAGCGCCCGAAGCCGACATGCCGCGTGGCACTACCGGGCGAGCAGAAGGTTTTTCTGGCGTATAGCACGATAAACACCATGGCTTCACATCACCGCAAGAGCACCCAACGCGAACGCCTCCTGGCCGGGATGCTCGCCGCCGCCAACCGCGACGGATACGCGGGCGCGAACGTCTCGCAGGTGATCGCGCACGCGGGCGTCTCGAGACCCACGTTCTACGAGTACTTCACCGACAAGGACGACTGCTTCCTCGCGGTCCACCGCGAGATCTCGGGTCGCCTGCTCGAGCAGATCCGCCACGCCGTCGCAGAAGCGCCGCCCGAGCAGGCCCCTCAAGCAGCCATCCGGCGGCTGGTCCAACGCGCCGAAGCGCAGCCCGCCGAAGTCCGGTTCCTCACCAACGACGCGCTCGCCGGCGGCCCACGCGCCCTGGACGAGCGCGACCACACGATCGGCCAGATCGAAAAGATCATCGAAAGAGCCCGCGCCAAGACCCCACCTCAGACACGCTCCCCGGACCTGCCGACCCTGGCGCTGATCGGCGCCGGGTACCAGCTGCTCGCACAGCGCCTGCGCCGCGGCGAGCAGGACTTCACAAGACTCGGCGAGGAGTTGACCGGATGGCTCGAAACCTACGACCGACCGTTCGGCGAGCACCGCTGGCGCACCCTCGAGCCCGGTCCGTCACCGCCATCCTCTCCCTATGTATCCGAGCTGCCCGCGGAGCCTCCGCCCCCCATACCCTCGGGAAGAACCCGACTGTCCAGCGGCGAGGTAGCCCAAAACCAACGCTGGCGCATCCTGTTCGCGGCCGCCGCGGTCGCCACGCAGAAGGGCTACACCGCCGCCACCATCGCCGACATCACCGCCGCGGCCCGCGTGGACCGGCGTGTGTTCTACGCCCATTTCCGCGACAAGCAACAAGCGTTCCTCGCCGTCCACGAGCTCGCCTTCCAGCAACTCATGGCGATCAGCGCCAGCGCGTTCTTCAGCACCGACAGATGGCCTGAGCGCGTCTGGCGAGGCATCCACGCGGCCAGCCAATTCATCGCGACCCACCCCATCGCCTACGTCGCATACGTCGAGTCCCACGCCGTCGGCGCCCCCGCCGTACAACGCGTCGAGGACAGCAACGCCGCGTTCACGATCTTTCTCCAAGAAGGCAACCAACACACCGCCGAGCCCCAAACCCGCCC
>DASQGE010000032.1:0-25688 GCA_035632775.1 Solirubrobacteraceae bacterium
TCACGGCGTCGGCCGCCATCCGCCCGGAGCCAGGTCGTCGAGCAGGACGACTCGCCGCCCGGCGGCCTGCAGCGCGCGCCCCTGCGCCTCGTCGGTTTGCTGCGCCCGGTCGAGCAGCACGATCGGCTCGTAGCCGGCCGGCGCCGCCGGATTCATCGGGTCGCATCTATGCGAGGCCGAGCACCGGCGCGCGGCCCTGGTCGAGCAGGCCGCTGGCCCCCAGCCGCGATGACGCGCTTCATCGCCGAGCTCGGCTCCAACCACAACCGCGACCTCGACCGCGCGCTGGCGCTGCTCGACGCCGCGGCCCGCGCCGGCGCCGGCGCCGTGAAGCTCCAGGTCTTCCACGTCGAGGATCTCTTCGCCCCGGAGGTGCTGGCGGTGCGCGAGGATCTGCGCGCGCGCAGTGCGTGGGAGCTGCCGCTGGAGCTGCTCGAGCCGATCGCCCGACGCTGCCGCGAGCTGGAGGTGGAGCTCGGGGCGACGCCGTTCGGCCTGTGGGCGATCGAGGCGCTCCAGCCACACGTCGACTTCTTCAAGGTCGCCTCCTATGAGCTGCTTTGGCACGAGCTGATCGAGAAGCTGGCGGAGACAGGCAAGCCGCTCGTGATCTCCGCCGGGATGGCGACCCTGCCGGAGCTCGACGCGGCCGTGGCGGCGGCTCGTGAGGCCGGCTGTCACGAGCTGCGACTGCTGCACTGCGTCTCGGGCTATCCCACACCGCCAGAGCAGTGCAACCTCGCGGCGATCGCCGCCCTGCGCGAGCGCTACGGATGCCCGGTGGGGTGGTCCGACCACAGCGCACGGGCGGAGGTCGTGCGGCGGGCCGTCCGCCACTGGGGCGCTTCCGACGTCGAGCTCCACGTCGATCTCGACGGCTCCGGCCACGAGGCCGGTGAGCACAACTGGACGCCCGACCGCTTGAGCGCGTTGATAGCCTCGCTTGAGGATCCGGGGCGTGAGCCGGAGAGCGCCGTGGCGCTGGACGGCAACGGCGTCAAGCGTCCGATGCCGATCGAGGCGCCTGACGTGGCTTGGCGCGCCGATCCCTCCGACGGGCTGCGCCCGCTGCTGGCCACGCGCGCGACCCTCCGGCAGAAGCAGTGAGCACGCTCGGCTTCGTCCAGGCGAGGATGGGATCCACCCGGTTGCCGGGCAAGGTGCTCGAGCCGCTTGCCGGCCGTCCGGCGGTCGCCCGCGTGCTGGAGCGCGTGGCGCGCGCGCCGGGGCTCGATGGTGTCGCGTTGCTGACGTCCGACACGCCCGGCGACGAGCCGTTGCGACAGATAGGGGCCGAGCTCGGAGTACCCGTGGTGGCAGGCAGCCACGATGACGTTCTCGACCGTTTCCATCTCGCCGCCAGGCAGCTCGGCGCCGACGTCATCCTGCGCGTCACCGCCGACTGCCCACTCGTAGACCCGGGCGTGCTGGGCGAGCTGCTCGCGCTCTTCCGCGACACCCCTGGGCTCGACCATGCCGCGGTCGCCACCGGTGCGATGGCGGCCCGGACGGGTCTGCGCCGCTACCCCGACGGCCTCGACGGCGAGGTCCTGGATGCCGCCACGCTTGCTCTGGCCTGGGAGCAGGCCACGGACCCCTACGAGCGCGAGCACGTCACTCCCTTCGTGTGGCGCAGGCCCGAGCGCTTCAACCTGGCGGTGCTCGAGGCGCCCGAGGACCTGGGCACCGAGCGCTGGACCATCGACCGCGCCGCCGACCTCGCCTTCGTGCGGGCGGTCTATGAGCGTCTCGGCGACCGGGAGTCCTTCGGCTACCGCGACGTGCTCGATCTGCTCGCACGCGAGCCTGCGTTGCGCGAGCTCAACGCAGGCGAGCGAACTGACTCCACGCCGGTGCGCTAGACCGATACGGCGGCTGGGAGCTCGTCGTTGCTCAGCGCGCGCCGCCAGCGCATGCGCAGCATCGGCAGGAGCGCCAGCCACAAGGCGGCGAGAGACGCCGCGCAGAAGGAGCCCACGCCGAGCAGGCCGCTGGGTTCCAGCACCCGCGCCAGCACGATGACCGGGATGGCCCACGCCGCGATCGGCAGATAGCCCGGCGCCAACACCTGACGCGCGTACTGAGCCTTCGAGATCTCGACGTGGCGCAGCGCGTAGTGCATCCACAGCGGCACGCCGAGCCAGGCGGGAATGACCGTCCCCCAGATCACACCGACGGTGCCCCACGCCGACGCGAGGACGATCGAGAGGCCGAGCGTCAGCACTGCGCCAATCGCGGTGAGCCACACGAACACGCGAATGCGGCCGATCCCCGTGATCGCGGCTGAGAGCGTCCCCGTGTTGGCGTGAACGAGCCAGTAGGAGACGAAGATCTGGGCATATACCGCATAACGGCCGTACCCCTGGCCCATCCAGGCATCGATCATGGGTTCCGCCAGCACGAGGATCAGGATCACGAACGGGACCGTGAGCACGACCCCGTAGAACGATCCCACGAGCACCAGCTCGCGCAGTCGCGCGGCGCGATCCTGTGCGACCAGTCGCGAGGACGTCGAGATCAGTGCCGACGCGATCAGCGCGCTGATCAGGCGCACCCCGTTGTGTGGGACCAACGCGACTTGGTAGACGACGATCGCGGCGGCGCCCACGAAGGCTGCCACGACGATGCGGTCGCTCTCGTATATGAACGTGTCTGAGAGACCGATGACAAAGAGGCCTGCGCCGAAGCTGAGCGCCGGCAGCAGGTGAGCGCCGTGCCATCGACCCACGCCCCTCCGCAGAGCCAGATGCGGCCACACGAGCACCCCGGCGATCACACCCTCGAGCACCAGCATGGCGCCGAAGATCGCGGTCAGCACGGGCACCGAGTGCGTCAATTCGCTCGCCACATAGATGAAGCCGACCGTCAGCACCGACGATGTCATCTGGATGGCCGCGTTGAGGTCATAGCGCTCCAAGCCCTGCAGCGCAGCGGTGCCCATCCGCGAGGGCCAGTAGAGCAGCGCTGTCGCCGCGGCCACGAGCAAGGTCGGGACCGCCTCCGAACTGGTCGCCGCGGTCCCGAACAGCGCTTGCGCCGCGAACACGCCGATCAACGTGAGCAGGACTGCGATGGCGACGCCGATCGCGATCATCAGGGCCAGCGAGGCACGCAGGATCGAGCCGAGCTGCTCGGCCTCTCCGGTGGCGCGGTGCTCGGCCACGTACTTGGTCACGCTGGTGCCCAGGCCGGATTCAACGGCCGTGAAATAGCCCGTCAGGGTCGTCGCGAAGACGAACAGGCCCGTGGGCGCGGCGCCGATGCGGCCGGTGAGCAGTGGCAGCAGCACGACGACAACGAGAGCACGCACGATCGTCCGCAATCCCGACACGACCGTGTTGACGGGGATGCTTCCCCCCCGCCACACCCCGTCCCGGGAGCGGCCGAGCCATCGCCGCCGCACTGCACCCAAGACCGAGCTCATGCGGCCAGCATACGAAGACCCTCGGCAAAGCGATCGGGGTCGAAGGGCCGCGCATAGCGGGCCAGGAGCCGACCGAGATCGTAGGCGACGGCAAAGGCCTCCGCCGGCCTGTCCAGAAGATCGTCCGCCAACGACGCGAACTCCTCGGCCCGCTGGAACATGCCCGGAGAGCTCTCCACCCAGGGCGTCACCAGGTGCTCCTCCCGCACCCAGCGCGGCGCCGGTCCGAGCCACATGAGGACCGGCAGTCCAAGCGCAGCCGCTTCGAAGGCCACCGAGGACGCGGAGGAGATCAAGATGTCCGTCCTCGCCGCCGCCGCCGAGAAGTGATCATCGTTTGCGATCGGGATATCGAGCCCGTGACGGGAGAGCAGGCGCCGGTAGTACTTCCTGTCCTCGGCCGGATGTGGGCGCAGCTGGAGTTCGACGCCCGCGGCTGCCATGCGCGCAAGGCCTGGGGCGAGCACATCGACGAACGTCTTGCAGAACGCCGCCGGGACTGTCGGCGCGTCCACCGCGTTGCTGGTCGCGATCAGCGCACGCCGCAGGCCAACGACCGGCGGTCGGGTCCTCGCCACGGCCATCCCGGGCACGCCGACCGGCAGCAGCTTCGGCCGTGGCTCGGGCCAGCCTTGCGCCTGCTCCGCGGTGCCCTCGCCCCACGCGAACACCACATCCGCGCTCCTGTCGGCGCCGTCGAACTCGCGATGAGCGTAGATGCCGTGCTGAATCACCCCAACGCGCACGCCACGACGATGCGCCCAGGAAATCAACAGCCGGGAGGCTCCGAGAGCGGCGGTTGGGAGCAACAGCGCCCGCAGCTCGGACGCACGCTCGATGCGGGCCAGCGCGCCGACCGCTCCGGCCAGCTCAGAAGCTGCGTCGTCGAGCAGCCTCGTGATGAGCACCGTAAGCGCGCTGTCCAGCTGCGGCTCGGACGCGAGGTCAAGCCGCTCCGGCAGGCGTACCGCCGGCCCGGGCCCGGTGGCGCGCCCGCCGAACGTGGCCACCATCGGAAGCCGGCGTCGCAGAGAGACCACGGCGCTGTTGCCGTGGTCGAGACCCGGGAATGGCATCGTCGCGACTCCCGCTGCGCGCAGGTCGGCGTCGGTCATCGCATCGAGCGCGAGTATCAGCTTGCCCGCAGCGACCGCAGCGACGCGAACGCGTGCGGGCCTGGACACGGCCGCAAGGCACCGCATGACAGGTCGTATCGCGGCTCGGGCGACCCGCGAGCCCGGAACCTCGGGCGGTATCTCATAGGGCGTCGTGGCAGGGTCCAGCCCGATGCCGGCCCGTACGCCCATGACCAGCGCGGGCGCAGCCGTCGGATCGCAGGCAAGCTCGCCCACCCCCTCCAAGGCGCGGGCGAGCGTCCACCCACGCAGCAGCCGGGCAGCCTCCATCCGTAGCCGATACTCGGCGAAGTCGATCAGACGGTAACCCGAAAGCTCGATCGCGGTGACGGCGGGGGCCGCTCGCACGGCGGCGAGCAGCTCGTCAATCCGATGTTCGGCCGCGCTGCGCTGCTCCCAAGTCTCGAGCTCGTCGAACGGCAGGGCTTGACGATCGGCCAGGTCCTCCGCCGCCATTCCGTCGAGCGCGACCGTGGCGTCGCCCGCCCGAGGGGCGGGCAGCCAGTCATAGCGCCCCGTCTCATCGCCCCGGCAGACGACGATGAGCCGTCGCGTGGGGGGCGAGTTGCCGCCGTTCGTCACGCGATCGCGGGAATGAGCTCCGCCATGGTGCGGATATCGTCCGCATCGAGCCACGCGTCGTTGCTGTCGCTCGAGTAGCGAAAGCCCGGCGGCAGCTCCTCCCCGAGCAGCCCGGCGGTGGTCCAGAACGGGAACGGTGGATATATGACGTAGCGATCCTCGAGGGTGCGTGCGTGACGCGACTCATCCTCGGTCACGAGGACCTCGTGCACCTTCTCACCCGGCCGGATCCCGATGATCCGGCGCGCCGCCTCTGGCGCGATGGCTTCAGCGATGTCCTGTACACGCATGCTCGGGATGCGCGGGACGAAGACCTCGCCGCCCTGCATGAGGTCGATGCAGCTGATTACGAAGTCGACCGCCTGCTCCAACGTGATCCAGAAGCGGGTCATCGCCTCGTCTGTAATCGTGAGCTCGCCTTCCTGGGCCTGGGCCTTGAAGAGCGGGATGACGCTGCCGCGACTGCCGACCACGTTGCCGTAGCGCACCGAGGCGAAACGGGCGGGCGAGTCGCCGGCGTACGCGTTTCCCTGGGTGACGATCTTCTCGGCGGCCAGCTTGGTCGCGCCGTAGAGATTCACCGGATTGACCGCCTTGTCGGTGGACAGCGCGAGCGTGTGGGGAACGTCGTTGGCGATAGCGGCGGACACGACGTTCTCGGCGCCGTAGATGTTCGTCTGGACCGCCTCGAACGGGTTGTACTCGCAGACGGGAACCTGCTTGAGCGCAGCGGCGTGGATTACGATGTCCACCCCGCGCATCGCCATCTTCAGGCGCTCGCCGTCGCGAACGTCGCCGATCAGGCAACGCACACGCTCATCGCCACCCAGGGCGTGCTGGAGGTTGTACTGCTTGAGCTCGTCGCGGCTGTAGATCCGTATGGCGGCGGGGTCGTGCTCGGCCAGCACGGTCTTGACGAACGCCGTTCCAAACGAACCGGTGCCACCGGTGATCAGGACGACCTTGCCATGAAGATGTGGATCGGGCATCTCGGGGATAATACGGGGAAAGGCACGACGCTCGCCCGTGGGATCGCTACAGCAGGAAGCGCTGGACCCGGCTTGCGCTCACCCACCCCAGCGACCGTGCACGATCGCCTCGCGGCCACTCCCCTCGGAGGCCAGGTGCCGATGCAGCGCCCGTCGCTGCCCGAGCGCCTCCAGGCGCGACTCCAGCAGCATCCGCCGCTGGTGGGCGGATGCGCCGAGCTCCGCTCTCTCGACGTAGTTCTCGCCCATCAGCAGGAACCACTCCATGGGGAAGGTCGTGTCTCGTCCCGCGGGAGTGAACCCGCACCTGGAGAGCAGCCCCTCTAGCGAGGCGAATGTGAAGTAGTTGAGGTGAAACGGTGGGGCCACCCACCAGTCTTCCAGTCCCAGCACATCGCGCGCGGCGAGCTGCAGCGAGTTGAAGTCATTGGGCACATGGATCGTCACGACGCCGCCCGGGCGCAGCAGCTTTGCCGTCCACGCAAGGAAGCTCGGGGGGTCTGGCAGGTGCTCGGCGACGAGCTTGCAGTGCACGACGTCGAAGGACTGGGGCTGGAGCTCGACGTCCTGGTAGAGGCCGGCGTGGATCGTCAGCCCGTGGGCCCGTGCTTCGGCCACGGCTGAGCGGGACGGCTCGATGCCCTCGACTCGCCAGCCCTGAGCTGCGGCGTACTCGAGCAGCAGCCCGCCCGAGCAGCCCACGTCGAGCAGCGCGCCGGTCTCGCAATCGAGGATCGCTCGCCAGTCGGCGAGCTTGTCGGCGTGCTCCAGGTCCCAGAACGCCTGCTCTGAGCGGTCCTTCTCCAGCCAGCCCGCGTTGAGCTCCTGGTAGTAGGTGCGCTCATACATGAGCGCCAGCTCCGCCTCGTCGGGCAGCGGATCCAGGTGCGCCCAGCCGCAGCGCTCGCAGTCGATCACCGTGTAGTCGTCCCGCCGGGCGATGACTGGCCCCTCGTGAGCAGTCATCGCGCCGAGCTCCCGCCGATCGGAGGGAGAGCCCGATCGGATGCGGCGGTGGAGGTGATGCTGGTGAGCGTTCTCGACATCGGGAGCGCACAGGTTAGCCGCGCGACGCCAGACGTTTGCGAGCGCGCTCGACCGCCGCTCCCCTCGACTAGGCTGTCTCACTCCGATGCCGATCCCCTATGGCCGCCAAACCATCGAGGACGACGATGTCGCCGCCGTCGTCGAGGTTCTGCGCGGCGACTGGCTCACCCAGGGCCCGAACGTGCGCGCTTTCGAGGAGGCATGCGCGGCTGCGTGTGACGCGCCGCACGCCGTAGCCTTCTCCTCGGGCACATCGGCGCTGCACGCGGCTGCCCACGTGGCCGACCTGAAACCGGGCGACGAGCTGATGACCAGCGCCATCACCTTTGCCGCCAGCGCCAACTGCGGGGCCTACACGGGAGCGAAGCCGACCTTTGCGGACATCGACCCTGGCACCTGGAACGTCTCGGCGAGCACCGTCGCGGACACGCTCACCCCACGCACGCGTGCCGTCGTCCCGGTCCACTTCGCGGGGCTCCCAGCCCCGATCGCCGAGATCCGGGCGACTGTCGGCGAGGGGGTGACGATCATCGAGGACGCCGCCCACGCGATCGGCGCGCGCACGCCCGAGGGCCCGGTCGGCGCCTGCCGTCATTCCGACATGACCGCGTTCTCCTTCCACCCGGTCAAGACCATCACCTCCGGAGAGGGTGGAATGGTGAGCACCCGCAGCTCGGAGCTCGCCCGGCGGCTGCGCGAGTTCCGCACCCACGGCATCGTCAAGGACCCGCAGCGGCTTCGACGCGAGGATGGAGGGTGGTACGCCGAGCAGCAGGAGCTCGGCTTCAACTACCGGCTCACCGATCTTCAGTCTGCGCTCGGGCGATCCCAACTCGCCAAGCTCGAGCGCTTCATCGCCCGCCGCAACGAGGTGGCCGGCCGCTACAGGGATCTGCTCGGAGACATCGCCGAGCTGGAGCTCGCTCCGGCCGCCCCGCCGGGCGCCCGCCACGCCTATCACCTGTTCGTAGTACGCCACCGCGAGGGCACAGCTGCTCGCAGGCGCCTGTACGACGGGCTGCACGAGCGCGGCATCCTCGCCCAGGTCCACTACCTGCCCGTATACCGTCACCCCTTCTACCAGGACACATACGGCTACACCGAGGGCCAGTGCCCCGCCGCCGAGGCCTACTACGCCGGCTGCCTGTCGCTCCCCTGCTTCCCGGCGCTCACCGACGCACAGCAGGAGCTGATCGCCACGGCCGTACGCGAGCTGGTCTGACGACGGCCGATAGGACGCAGGCACACCCAAAGCACAGCCACAGGGAGTTCCGCATGTTTCCGATCGCTCATGCCAACGACGGCGGCGGCTCGATTCGCATCGCCCACCAGCAACGCCAGAGCGGTGAGGGTCGGCTCGCTAGGCTCCCAGCGAGATGCGCTTCGCGGTCAAGTTCCTCGGCTGCAAGGTTTCCCAGGCGGACGTCATGCTCGCCCGCAGGCAGCTGCTCGCGGCCGGGCACGAAGAGGTCCCAGAGGCGCAGGCCGACCTGCACGTGATCAACACCTGCTGCATCACCGGCGAGGCGGAGGCCAAGTCGCGCCAGTCGGTGCGCCGCTCGCTGAAGACGGCACGCCAGGTCTTCGTCGGCGGCTGCGCGGTGAACCTGCAAGCCGCGCAGTTCGCCGCGATCGACCCCGCCATCACGCCCTTCGTCGGCACCGCCGACGACGTCGCACAGGCGATCGCGGGCGCACTCGGCGCCTGCGCGGACGTCGAGCACGACGTGCTCGCGCGCGAGTCCGCAAACGGCCCTGCGGGCGTCTGGTCGGGAGGCCGTACGCGCGGCTTCGTGAAGGTCCAGGACGGTTGCGACTGCCACTGCGCGTACTGCATCATCCCGACCGTCCGCGGCAGCGCCCGCTCGCGTCCGGCCTCGGCCGTGCTCAGTGAGGTCGAGCGTCGCGTCGCGCACGGTCAGCCCGAGATGGTCATCACCGGGATCAGCGTCGGCGACTACCGCGACCCCGAGCGCGGGCTCGATCTCGGCGAATTGCTGGTGGCGACGGCACATGTGCCGGGCGTCGAGCGCGTGCGCCTCTCCTCGGTCGAGGTGATCCACGTGAAGGACTCGCTCGTGCGGGCGCTGCGCGAGGAGCCCAAGGTCTGCCCGCACCTGCACGTGCCGATGCAGTCAGGCGACGACGCCGTGCTCGCCGCCATGGGCCGCCACTACACGGCCGAGGAGTACCTGGAGACGATCTCCTCCCTGCGCGCCGCCGTGCCGCACGTCAACGTGACCGCGGACGTGATCGTCGGCTTTCCAAACGAGGACGAGTCCGCGTTCCAGAACACGCTGGAGCTGGTGGAGTCCTCGGGCATCAGCCGCGTGCACACCTTCTCCTACTCCTCGCGCCCGGGCACCGCCGCCGCGACGCTCGGCGACCGGGTCCCGCCGGAGGAGAAGAAGCGCCGCTCGCGCGTGCTGCGCGGCCTCTCGGAGGTTCGCTCGCGCAAGCACCGTGCGCGCAAGCTCGCGCGGTCCGAGCGCGTGCTCATCGACAAGGTCGCCGAGTCGCAGTGCTCGGGATACACCGCCGACTACACCCGCTGCTACCTGCCGGCGGGCGCCGCAAACGGCGGCGAGCTCCTCGACGTGGCGGTCGACGAGCTCTACGCGGACGGCCTGCGCGTGAGTCCGGCGGCGAGCGGATAGCGAGCACCGACCTCCTGGGAGCGTCGGGCAGGGTCTCTCGGCCGGGGTAGCAACTGCATCTGGGATGGACGGATCGGGTGGAGGCCCACCCCGTCAGTAGGCGTAGACTCCCTCGAAGTACCCGTTGCCGCGCAGCGCCCGGCCGGCGCGCAGCAGGTGGTAGAGGTTGTTGCGCCCGTACTGCTCGTCGCCGCCCGTCTGAACGCTCTCGGCTTCGAAGTAGCGCCCTGCGCAGGATACGGCGACGAGGCCGCCGGAGGCCTCGACCTGGCCGCTCTGACGGTTGCGGCAATACGCGATCGTCTGCGAGCGGCGCACGTGGCCGGTGGTGGAGATCTCGCTCAGCCGCACGACCCCGTGCGGCTCGCCCGCGAGCAGCTCGATCGCGCCGCGCGCCGCGTCGAACGCAACGTCGATCACGAAGCCGGCGTGACGCAGACGTATCGCTCGTCCGAGGCGCGCGCCGAGCGTGCGCACGACAATCTCGCTGCGGCCGGCGTCCTGCGCCAGCGCGGATGCACGGTCGCCGTCAGCGAGCGCGAGGAAGCCGCCTGTTGCGAGTGCGCGGGCTCGCGTGGCAGCGGTCACGTGCAGCAGAGCATGCGGCAGGCCGACCCATAGGCCACCGTGCCCGTCCGCGAGCGCGAGCCACGAGCGATCGCCGAGCAGGTGGCCCGGCGCACCGGTGCTCGCCGCGGAGGACGCCAGATCGACGGGCGGGCCGGCGCCTCCCGCGGCGGTGACGTCAATCGCGGTTAGGCGTCCCGCCGCCGCCGTCACGACCCACCAGCCACCGCTGTCGTCCGCGGCCACCGTGACGGTCTGCGCGCTCGCGAGGCTCACCGCCACCGACGGGGACGGGACCCCAGCGCCGGAGACGCCTTGGATGTGTGTGCCGGTGTCGTCCGACCACGCGACCGCCCTCGTGCCGCCGGGGCCGACCGCGACGTCGAAGTCCCCGACCTTGCCGACCGCGACGTGCATCGCGCTCGCGTGCGCCCCCTGCGCGCCGAGCAGCGCGCTCTCGAGACCGGACGCGCCGATCCACGCGGCCGCGCTCGTCGCGCCGCGGGCGGCGATCGCGGGCACGTCCGTCCCGGCCGTCGACTGATCGAGCGTCACGTAGCGCCAGTGGCGATCACCCTGCCCAAAGCTCTGGACGCCGATGTCCGTCGTCGTGACGGGACCGGGCGGGTAGGGGGCCGCTTCGCCCATGTTGTCGGTGGAGAACGTGGGGAGCACGAGCCGGCCCGCGGACAGGACGAACGCACCATCGGCCGAAGTGCTGAGCCCGCCGACGGTCGTCGCGGCGGCGGGCGCCGCAAAGACGAGCAACGCCGTGAACAGCGCGGCCGCTGCGCGGAAGGCACGCGTCGAGGGCATAGTGGCTTGAACGTTCGTGGGACGCGAAAGTTGCTCGACCGCGCTCATCGCGGCTTCCTCCCACCAGAACTCCACGCAGGTATAGGATTGCGCGGTGGCCGCGCCACTTGCTACCAACTCCGCCGACAACCTGCCGTGGAAGTCATCGCCCGCGCCAAAGCTGACGGTGCCCCAGCTACTGGCCTTTCTCGCGTTCTTGATCATCGCGGGGATGACGTTGTTCAAACAGTCGACGATCGGGGCGAGCGAGTATGACTCCCTCAAGCGTCTTTGCATCTTCCTGATTGCGGCTCTGCTCCCGTCCGACGCGCTGATCCGCTTCGGGCGCTCGCGCCTCATGGCGGCCACGGAAGCCGCTGAAGGCGGTAAAGAACCCGAAACGTTTCCCGAAAAGATGCAAAGGGCGACGCTTCCGCAGGTACTCGCTTTCGCCGCATTCATCGTGATGTGCGTCATCGCGATCCTCGGCAAGCACAACCACGGACACTTCGCGCAGGTCGCAGAAGTCGCCTCGATCCTGATCGCCGCCCTGCTGCCGTCGGAAGCGGTCACCCGCTTCGGTCGCGCCCTTTGGCTCGCAAAGGCGCCGGCGGCGCGCGTCACGGACGAGGCCCTGACGCGGGTTTAGCATGCCCGGGAGAGCCAAAAGGAGCGACAGGCGAAGAGGGTCCGGCACGTGAGCGGGATCACGACCGCACGTATGCTGGATGCGCTGAAGGGCTTCATCGCCGACCTGAGCTGGCGGCCCGGAAAGCGGATACCGGCAGACGCGGCGTCGCCAGCGAACCTGAGTCGGATCGAGCACGTGGTTGTGCTCATGATGGAGAACCGCTCCTTCGACCACATGCTCGGTTACCTCGGCCTGCCGGGAGGCCTGCCTGGTCTCGACGGCGTGCAGTCGGCCAGGGCCAACGCCTACGACGGGCAGGACTTCCACGTCAAACACCTCGTCGGACCCGACGGCCTCAGTCAGATCGACCCCTACCACGGCGGCTCAGACGTCGATCAGCAGCTGGCCGGGGAAAATGGCGGCTTCGTCGCCAACTACGCAAAGAAGCACCCGCCGGACCCCGGCGTGATCATGGGCTACTTCGACGGCGGCGACCTGCCCGCCTACGACCACCTGGCCCGCCAGTACTGCGTATGCGACAAGTGGTTCAGCTCGACTCCCGGAGCCACCTGGCCAAATCGCCTGTATGCGATCACGGGTCGCTGCGCCAATACACGCGAGGATCTCTCACCGCCGCTGTACTTCCTGCCCTCGGCGATGCGCTACCTGAACGACGGCGACTGGCGGTGGTATTCGAACGATCCGGGTTCGCTGCGCCTGGTCGATCAGCGCTTTCGCCTCGGCCATCGCGACAACTTCGCCTACTTCGACCGTCGCGCCGTCGATGCGATCGTCGAGCTCGGCGAGGATCTGATCGTCAATCCCAAGGCCGGCTTCCTCGACGACGCCGCGAACGGCAACCTGCCGAAGGTTTCGTGGATCGACCCCAACTACAACGACCTGAGCATCCTCGGCCAGCCCTCAAACGACGACCATCCGCCGTCGGACGTTCGCGCCGGGCAGGCGCTGGTCTGGTCGGTCTACCGAGCGCTGGCGGGCGGACCACAATCGGCATGGGAAAAGACGCTGCTGATCGTGACCTACGACGAGCACGGCGGCTTCTATGACCACGTCGTGCCGCCCGAGGACGCAGCCGGTGACACGCCCGAGTTCCGCCGCTACGGCGTGCGCGTGCCGGCGCTTGTGGTCTCGCCCTGGATCGAGCCCGGAACGGTGTGCCACACCATCTTTGACCACACCTCGATCCTCAAGACAATCCTCCTGCGCTTCTGCCGCGACGGGAAGGGCACGATCCCCGACATGGGCCCGCGCGTGAGCGGGGCCAACGATCTCAGCGCGCTGCTGGCGGCGTCCGCCGCCCGCGCCGTTCCAGAGGGACAGGCGGTTACTGATCAGATCGTCAAATGGCACCTCGACAACATCACCGAACATGTACACCTCCCGCTGCCCGCACGCGACATCGAACGGATCGAGGGTTTCGCGGCCGGCATCGTGGCTGCGTCGCGGCGTCTGCGCGACTGGGGACTTCCCGCAGGTCGCCCGTAGGCTCACAGCGACAACAGCGGGCACAGTGTGAGTCGTTCCCTGGGGATGGCCTCCGTCACTCCGGAGCGCCACTGCGCGCCTACGACCCCGAACCCAGCCCTGAGCAGGGATCTTCAAGAATGGCGAGACTCGGAAGCGAACCGAGGCGGCGCCACGTTCTTTTCACGCCCGGCTTCGAGCCTCTCTGGACATCACCACTACATCCGCTACGATGTAGTCCATGGCTGCTCATCCCGCCAAGACACAGCCCTTCTCGATACGGCTCGGCACGCAGGCGAACCTGCTCGTCACAGATGAGGTCCGTCGCTCCGGGCGCCCGCGCAGCATCGTCGTCGAGGAACTCGCCGAGGAGGCCGCGAAGATGCGGCTGCATCCCGGCATCGCGTTCCGCGGCAGACCCCGCCGCGCCTGGGTGATCGGCAGCGGCCTCGACGTATGGGAGATCATCGAACTGCTGCATTCCTACGGTGGCGACGAGGAGCTGTTGCTGGCAAGCCATCCGCTCCTCAGCAACCGACACCTGCACGCGGCGCGAGCCTACGCGGAGCGCTTCCCCGACGAGACCGAGCCGGTGCTGCAGGAAAACCGTCGTCCTCTCGATGAGCTTCGAGAGCTCTACCCCTTCCTGCACAGCGCCGGCTCGCGATAGTCGCACCGGTGCGGCTCCTGCTCGACGCGCACGTCTCCGGACCCAGAGTTGGGCACCGGCTACAAGAGGATGGGCACGACGTCCGAGCTCTCGATCAGGAGCCGGCGCTGGAGGGACTCGATGACGATGACGTGCTGGCACTCGCATCCGAGGATCGGCGCATCCTCGTGACCCACAACGTCCGCGACTTTCCCAGCATCCTGCGCGAGTGGGCGGAGGCGCAGCGATCCCATGCAGGTGTGATCCTCGTCTACGGCATCGACCACCGCGAGTTCGAGCTGATCGTCCGGGGCATAGAGCGTTGGCTCGAGCTGTACCCAGAGCCCACGAAATGGATGGACCTCGCCGC
Organism: Solirubrobacteraceae bacterium; assembly: GCA_035632775.1. Classification (GTDB taxonomy): domain Bacteria; phylum Actinomycetota; class Thermoleophilia; order Solirubrobacterales; family Solirubrobacteraceae; genus Palsa-744. The sequence continues at coordinate 14,333 of DASQGE010000032.1, forward strand.
CGTCCTCGATCGAGACTTCGCCTCACACTGAGATCCGCACCGAAGCGGCAGCTCAGACGACAATCAGGGCGTGCCAGCATCGCGCGGTCTGGATCGCGTGACCCAGGGTGCGACACCGGCTGTTCCTCCTGCAGCGAGTGCGAAGAATGGCGAGACTCGGAATCGAACCGAGGACGCCACGATTTTCAGGGACGCGGAGAGAGACCTGTCAGAGCAGCAAATGTCCTGCAAGTCGGGGGTCACTGGTCGAGGGCGCTACGCTTCGATACCCGTACAGCGGCCTGCACGTCGTGCCGATCGCGCGACTTTGGCGAAAGCGAGGACGATGACGACGATCTGCGAGCGGATCGGCAGCTGGGCGGCGAGCCTGACCGAGGCTGACATACCGGAGGGCGTTCGCGAGCGCTGCGAGCTGCAAAGGGCCTCGATCATGGCTGCGGCCCGAGCCGGAGAGCGCGAGGCGGCCCCCTTCGCGGAGGTCGCCGGGAAGGGACCGCTGGGCGAGGTGTTCGCGGGCGCCGCCGCGTCGATCGCACACGACTGGGACGACTACCTCTACATGGGCCACACCGGGCATTCGTCGGTGGCCGTCTCGCGGGCGTTCGCTCCGGATGAGCCCGCCCGTGCGCTCGTTGCGCAGGTGGCCGCCAACGAGGTCGCCGGGCGTCTCGGGCTCGCCCTTTTCCTCGGCCCCCACAACGGCCAGTTCTGGACATCGATTCACTGCGCAGCCGGCGCCGTGGCCGCCGGGATCGGACTCGGGCTCGATGCGCAACGACTGGCCCACGCGCTCGCGATCGCGCTCTACCAGCCTCCCTATGGGCTGTGGCCAGGGTTCATGGGGCCACAAACGAAGCTGCTCACGGCCGCCGAGCCAGCGGTGCAGGGCGCTCGCGCGGCGCTGCTGGCAGCCGAGGGGGTGGACGGCGCGCTCGAGATCGTCGAGGACGATCGTGGGCTGCTCACGCACCTGTCGTTCGTGCCACGCCCGAGCGCGTTTGGAGGTCTCGGCGAGGTGTGGCTGAGCGACACCCTCGCGTTCAAGCCATATCCAGGCTGTGCCTACCTGCAGGCGGCGGTCGACGCCGCCCTCTCCGCCGAAGTGAGTCCTGCGGAGGTCAGAGAGGTGGAGATCGCCGGCGGCTATCTCACGGCCGCGATGGAGGCGCTCAGCGAGCGGGCGGGCTTGCGCCCCGTGGGCGTGACGTTCTCGGCAAAGCTGAGCGTCGCCGTGGCGATCCTGGCGGGGAGGCTCACCCACAACGAGCTGAGCGAGGCGTGGTTGACGGACAACGAGAGCGCGATCCGCGAGCTTGCGGCACGCACAACGGTGCGCCACGACTGGGGGCTGACACTCGCCACGCTCGAGGGCGCTGCCAGTGGAGGGGCCACGCTGCGCGAGGTGCCCTTGAAGGCGTGGCCCAGAGTGGGACGCAGAATGCGCGAGCTGCACATGACCGATCTGTCGCTCGGCATCCGCGACCTGGGCGCGCTCGCACGCGAGCCGCGCCTACTCGGACGGCTGCGCCGCGCGGCGCTGGGCCCCGGCAGGGGTGGCACCGAGACGCTCGACACCAGCGCGCTGCGCATGACCTTCCCATGCCGCCTGACGCTGCGACTGCGCAGCGGGCGTGTCATCGAGCTCGACGGTAACGAACCGGGCGGGTGCGGTCACCCGCTCACGGAGCAGCGCGAAGTAGTCGAGCGCAAGCTGGCGCTGTCGCTGAGCAGCGGGTACGGAATGTGCGCGGCTGCGTCCACCTGGTCGCCCCGACGGCTGTGAGAAACGGCCGTTGCGCTGGAGCTGCTTCGCTGTCAGGATTCCGATCTGTTGGATTCGCTGGTACGAGACGAAGATGGCAGGCAAGAAGAAAGAGAGGACGGTATCGCTGGTGGAGGGCCACTCGCCGGTCAAGGCGGCGGCGTTGGCTGTGCTGCTCGAAGACCCGACCTACGGATACGAGGTGGCCAAGCGGATCAATCGTCGGATGGGGCCGTCCTGGCGCGTGCAGAAGAAGCACATCTACCCGGTCCTCAAACAGCTTGAAGCTGACGAGCTGGTGTGGTCTGAGGAGAGGCCGATCGACGATCCGCCGTACCGGCGCCGGTTCTACCATCCGACTGAGAAGGCCGTGCAGGCGCGTCGGGAATGGCTGATTACGCCGCCGGTGGCGAGCATCGTGCGCACCGATATTCATGCGCGGCTTGCGTTCTCCTCGGATGAGGACATTCCGGAGCTGCTGCGCGCGCTGGACGAATTGCGCGTGGATCTGCTCGAGGAGATCGAGGAGAACGCGGTGACGGAGACGCCGAGGGTGTCGTGGCTGGGGACGATCATGAGCCTGTACCGCTCGGCGGTCGACAAGCGGTTGAAGGCGGAAGTCGAGTGGATCGGAGAGGCATGCCGTTCGCTCGAAGAAGCCGCGGCCGAGCAGCACCGACGATGACCGTTCTTGCGTTTCGGGATGTCACCAGGCGCTTCCCCGACGGCTTGCGCGAGGTCGCGGTCTTGGATGGTGTCTCGTTCGAGCTGTGTGCGGGTGAGACGGTGGGTGTGCTGGCGTCGCGTGGAGCGGGCAAGACGACGTTGTTGCGGGTCGCCGCGGGTCTGGAAGCTCCAGACGAGGGCGAGGTCTGTTGGCACGGCCGGAATCTGGCCGGGTTGAGCGCCGACGAGCGTGCCCGCGTTCGTCGGCGTGGCGGGATCGCGCTGGCCCGCGGAGACTGGCGCGGGAGCGACGCGAAGGTGGTCCTAGAGCACGTCGCCATGCCGCTGTACAGCGAGGGGTTGGGCATCGAGCGCGCCAAGGCGTGCGCGCGGCGCGCGTTGGAGACGGTGCAGGCTCCGGGGCTCGGCTACCTGCCGACGGGCAGGCTGAGCTTGGCCGAGCGTCTGCGCGTCGAGCTCGCGCGTGCGATCGTGCGGGAACCGGCCGTGTTGCTGGTTGATGAGCCGGCGGTCTTGCCGCGACCGAAAGAGGCGGAAGCCTTCTACGCGCTGGTTCACTCGTTGCCGAAGCAGCTGGGCCTTTCGTTGCTGATCGCCTCTGAAGAGGTGTCGGCGCTGCGTGGCGCCGGGCGCGTGATGAACCTCACCGGCGGGCGCTTGTATTCGACGGACTCGCGGCGCAAGGTCATCAGCTTCCCGGAGCGGCGCGAGGGTCGCGGCACGAGCGCCGGCGCACCGTGAACCTGCAACTGCGGGAGGTCTCCAAGCGCTACGTCAGCGCCGGAGAGACCGTTCATGCGGTCGATCGCGTTTCGCTCGATGTCGCCCCGGGCGAGTTCGTCGCCCTGTACGGTCCGAGCGGTTCGGGGAAGACCACATTGCTGTCGCTTGCCGCGGCGATCCTGCATCCCGACGAGGGAACGGTTCGTTTCGGCGGGCGTGAGGTGAGCGGTCTCTCACCCAGCGAGAGCGCTCGCTACCGGCGTGAGCAGACCGGGGTGGTCTTTCAGTCCTTTCATCTCATGGGCGGCGCTTCGGCGCTGGACAATGCCGTCTTGAAGCTGCTCGCGCTCGGAATGACCTTCGGCGACGCTGAGACCGCCGCGCGCCCGTGGCTCGAGCGGGTCGGTCTCGGGGAGCAGATCAACCGCACTCCGGGCGAGATGTCGATGGGCGAGCGTCAGCGGGTCGCCATCGCGCGGGCGCTTGCCAACAATCCGCGTCTGCTGCTGGCCGATGAGCCGACCGGCAACCTAGACTCCAAGCGCAGCCGTGAGATCCTGGGACTGCTCGCGGAGATCTGCCACGATCGGGAGATCCCGGTCCTGCTCGCCACGCACGACCCGCAGGCCGCCGCGTTTGTGGATCAGGTTTACACCATGCGCGACGGGCGACTGAGCGAGGGCTTGGACATCGAACTGCAACCCCTGGTCCGTCGGTGAGGTCAGCGCGGGATCTGCTGAGCCTGCGGGTCTTCGGCCTGCGCGTGAGTGTGCTGTTCGGGCTTTACCGTCAGCGGTTGAAGTACCACGCGGTTCGAGAGCTGCTCGCTGGCGGCGGGATTGCGGTGGGTGTCGCGCTTGTCTTCGGGGTGCTGTTAGCCAACGGCAGTGTGTTGGGCTCGGCGCGCGAAATCGTCCACGCGGTCGATGGCTCGGCCTCGCTTGAGCTTGCCGCGCGCTCACCTCACGGGTTCAGTCAGCGGCTCGCAGATCAGGCGGAAAGGCTGCCGGGTGTGCAGGATGCCGCGTTGCTGCTGCGCGAGAACGCAGTCATCGAGGGGCCGCGTGGAAGCAGGTCTGTGCAGCTTGTCGGTGTGACCGCTGGGCTGATCGGCCTGCGGGGCTCGGCGACGAAGGATCTCGGGTCGGGAGCGCTGCTGCTCGGTAGGGGTGTCGGGTTGCCCTCCGGGGTGGCCGAATCCATTGGGGCGCAGACGGATGGGACGGTCACGCTGCTGGTCGGCGGCGCGGCGCATACCACGCGCGTTCGGGTTGTACTCAACGCTGGGGCTATCGGCTCGCTCTCCACGAGCGGGCTGGTCGTTGCGCGGTTGCCCGTCGCACAGGCGCTTGCTGGTCAGCCGGGACGGGTGACCGAGGTCCTCATCAGAGCTACCCCTGGGAGAGAGCGGTTGGTCGCCGGTGAGCTGCGACGGCTGGCGGCCGGGAAGGTCGATGTGCTGCCGGCCGATGCCGAACTGAGTTTGCTGAATGAGACTGCCAAGCCAACCAATCAGTCCTCGGCGCTGTTTGCTGCGATCAGCCTCATGGTTGGCTTTCTGCTCGCCCTGAACGCGATGCTTCTCATCGTTCCCGAACGACGCCGAGAAATCGCTGAAATGCGCTCCCAGGGGTATGACTCCAAGCAGGTGCTGGTGGTGTTTGCCTTCCAAGCCGTCGCGTTGGGGATCGTCGCCTCGCTTGTCGGGGTTGTGGTCGGCGATATCTTGGCGCGGACACTCTTCGAGAGCACGCCGATCTATCTCTCGGTCGCGTTTCCCATCAGCGGCCAGCAAGGTGTCCATCTGGCGACCGTGTTGATAGCGGTCGGCGCTGGCGTTGCTGCCGCGTTGGTCGCGTCGCTCGTGCCGATCCTGATCGATTTGGCATCCAAGGGGCCGGTTGACGCGGTACTCAACCGAGGCGAAGATGCGGGTCAGGAGATCAGCGCGGGTGTGATGCGCCGCCTTGCGATTGCGGGAGCGGTTGTCGTGCTCTGTGTGACCATCGCTGTCCGGATCGCTCCCGTCCTCACGGTTGCCGGTGGGGTGGCGCTCGCACTGGCCTCGCTGTGCTTCATTCCGCTGGTCTTTCGCACGGTCACACGGGTCTTGAGGCAGTACGCCAGAAAGCGTCACGGGGGGATGCTGGCCGTCGCCGTCATCGAACTGGACGCGGGCGCCACGCGGGCCGTGGCACTGGCCGGGATAGCTGCGCTGGCCGTCTACGGGAGTACCGCTGTGGACGGCGCGCGACGCGACCTGACTCACGGTTTGGATCGGACGTTCGCCGAATATATAGGCACCGCCGACATATGGGTGACCACGAGCGGCAACAACCTGACCGTCAACAGCTTCCCGGCGGATCGCTCGATCACGGAAGTCGCCCGCGCGCCCGGCGTCGGATCGGTCCGGGTCGATCAGGGCGAGTACCTTGACGTCGGCGCACGCCGCATGTGGGTCATCGCCCGTCCCCGCGACGGCCGCACGATCCTCCCAGCGGGCCAACTCCTTGAAGGCAGCATGGCTCGCGCCACCGGCCTGCTGCGCCAGGGTGGTTGGGCGGCCGTGTCAAGCGCCTTCGCGGCCGAACACCACCTCCGGGTCGGAGACACTTTCGCGCTTCCCACGCCAGCCGGACCCGCACGGTTTGGGGTCGCCGCGATCACGACGAACATCGGATGGCCACCGGGAACCATCACCCTGAACACCGGCGACTACAGCCGCTACTGGCAAACCGGCGACCCGGCTGCGCTGGAGATCAACCTCAAGCCGGGCGTGAGCGCCGCCGAAGGCAAGCGCGAGGTCGAATCTGCGCTTCAGGGCAGGCCGGGCCTACGAGTCCAGACGATGAGTGAACGGATCTCCCAATTCCAACACAACGCCAGTCAAGGTCTACATTCTCTCGCCGAGATAGCCTCGCTGCTGTTGTTGACGGCATCGCTCGCTCTCGCGGCGGCCCTGAGTACCGTGATCTACCAGCGACGGGCCCAGTTCGTATCGCTCAAGGAAGACGGCTTTGACCGCTGGCAGCTCTGTCGAGGCCTGTTGATTGAGAGCGTCGTCCTGATCGGTATCGGGTGCCTGGACGGGGCCATCCTCGGCCTCTACGGACACGCCCTGGCAAACAGATACCTGCGTCTGGACACGGGCTTCCCGGCCCCGTTCAGCCTTGGTGCCCTCCAGCTCGTCTTGACCCTGCTGATTGTTGCAGGCGTCTCCTTGGCCGTCATCGCACTCCCCGGCTACTCCGCCGCCGGAGTCCCGACGACACGCCCCAGCTTTCGAGAGTGACCGCGACCCCCCGGTTGCCTGTAAGGAACTACGCGGGAAGCTACGTCCCGTGTCATCCCAGGCCACCCGAGGACGCATCGCGGTCGCTTTCGCGTTCGCTTCGGCGGCACGCCGCTACTGGCTGGGCGTCTTCCCCACGGTTCGCAGCGAGACACGACGCCTGTGGCAGTGCGCGCACGCCATTTCCGGCACCGAACCCCGCCTACTGGCCATCCACAACCTCCGGGCCGAGCACGGCAACCTCGAGGGCGCCGCCGCATTCGCGGCGTTCCTCCCGTGTACCTATCGCAATTACGTGGTGCGTGCCCAGGTCGCGTTCCAGGCAGCCTACGACTACGTAGACTCACTGGCCGAGCAGCCACGTGTTGCCTCGGCAACCAACGCGCGGCGGCTGCACTACGCGCTCATTGTGGCACTCAGCCCAGGGATCCCCCACCTCGACTATTACGCACATCACACCTGCCGTGAGGACGACGGCTACCTAGTCGAGCTTGTAGACACCTGCCGCGGCGCTATCAGCCGCTTGCCTTCATACCCGTTGGTCGCTGAGGCGATCCGCCGGAACGCTCGGCGGATCGTCGCCTACCAGAGTCGCACCAATCTCGAATCCGAACACGGCTCCCGAGCGCTCGTCACCTGGGCCAGCAGGGAAACACCGCCTGAGACGAACTTGTGGTGGTGGGAGACAGGGGCCGCCTGCGGGTCCTCGATGGCTGTCTTCGCGTTGCTCGCCGCCGCTGCCGACCCGCAATTGACCCAGTCCTCCGCCGAGATGGTCGAGGCCGTCTACTGGCCTTGGGCTGGGGCGTTGCACTCACTCCTCGACAGCCTCATCGACCGCGCCGAAGACGCGGTCACGGGAAATCACAGTCTCGTTGCCCACTACGCCTCACCGCGGGAGATGGCCGCGCGTATGCAGTTGATCGCCGCCGAAGCCGCGCAACGCGCCAACGCCGTTGGTATCGAGCACCGCCTGATACTGGCCGGCATGGCAAGTCTCTACCTCTCGGACCAGCGCGCGTGGCATCCGGGCGTACGCCTAACCACTGAGCGCGTGCTCGGCGCACTCGGGGGTCTGGCCCGGCCAGCGATGCTGATGCTCCGCGTCCGTCGCCTCGCGCACCGCCACAACCGCGCATGACCGTCGCCGGACTATCCAATATTGGATAGTCCACGAAGGACTAGGCCCCCAGCGGACTTTTTATGGGGCTCGCCGTGCGTCAGCATCACTGACGGTGACAAAGGGACGATCATGCCAGCCAGGTTCGGTACCGGAGAGAGGGGTAGGCGTCGTGGTCTGACGGCGCGCTGGTATGGCTCGGCCGGTAGGTCGTAAGTCTCGCTTTGTCTCCGTCTCTGCCAGTGGTCGGGCCGGGTGCTCCTCTTGACCCACAGCACCCGGCCCATCAGCTCCGGAGATACAGGACGAGTCGTGGATGATCGGATCTCGATAACCCTCTCTCGCAAGCAGATCAACGATGTGCTGCAGCAGGCTACGCGGGAGGATGGCATCGCCGGTACGTTGAGCGGGCTGCACGACCGTGAGAAGCTCGCCGGCGTCCTGTCGTGCGGCAGCCCGTATCTCTCCCGTTCGCTGCTGCTCGGCTTGGTTGTGCTCAGGTGCTTTCCCGAGGATGGGAGCACGCTCGGCGTTACCGAGGTGAGCGGCCTGCTCGACTTGAATCCCAGCACGGTCTTTCGCTACCTCGCTACGCTCGTGCTCACGGGGGTGCTCGAACGCGACGCCGCGACGCGCCGGTATCGCCGTCCCACCGAGCAGCCGACACGCCCGGCAAACGTCGACGGCCGACCCGAGGAGCGCGCGCGTGCCTGAACACGCCAGTCAGGACACACCGGGCGGCGGGCGCGAGTATGTGCCCGTTCTGGATGAACCGCGCTACTCGCAGTCCCTGGAGCGTGGCCTTGCGATCCTCGCGTGCTTCACGCCCCAGCATCCGACGCTTGGGATAGCCGACATCGCCAGCGAGCTGGGAATGAGCCGCTCCACGACACACCGGTACGTCACTACGCTCGTCGCGCTCGGATATGTGGAGCAGGTGGCGAACCGCAAGTACCGGCTCGGGTTGCACGTGACCGATCTCGGGCTGTCGGCGCTGAACGCCACGGGGCTGCGCGAGCACGCCCACCCGTTCCTCGATGAGCTGTGCCGGCGACTGTCCTACAGCGTGAGCCTCGCCGTGCTCGACGGTCCCGAGATCCTCTACGTCGACCGTGTTCGCAGCTTCAGGCGCGGACAGATCCGGATCGACCTCGGCTTGCAACCCGGATCGAGGCTTCCCGCGTACTGCACCGCAATGGGAAAGCTCCTCCTTGCTCACCTGCCCAGACAGGATCTGAACCAGACGCTCAGCGAAATGCAGCTTCTTAGGCGCGCACCGAACACGATCACGAGCAAGAGCGAGCTGCGCACCGAGCTGGAACAGACGCTCGACGCCGGCATCGCCCTCGAGGACGAGGAGAACGCACCGAGACTGGTCGGCATCGCCGCGCCTGTACGCGACCAGTCCGAGCAGGCGGTCGCCGCGATCGATCTCACCGCGCACGCCTCGATGATCCGCGTGGAGGAGCTCGCCGACGCGCTCGGCCCCCACCTGATCGCCACCGCCGACCGCATCTCCGCGCGCCTCGGATATCGCCGCGAGCAGCCGACGACACACCCCGGTTAGGAGCAAGCGCAGAGGCCGACCCGCACGATCCGCTTCGTCTCACCGAGTGGAGCTGCGAGGTCGTCCTGAGCGCGGAAAGCGAGGCCCGAAACACCGGGCGCCCGTTCCCTGACCGCGTAAAGGAGAAACCATTCGCACGATTTTTGACGATGGACGTCTACGCCCAGCTCGAGCAGCGCGTCAAGCGCAGCCACGGCAAGAGCTTCGACCGGCTCGTTCGCCGCGCCCGCGAGCAGGTCGCCGGGCTCGCGCTCGTCCCCAGCAACGCCGATTCGACCGAGCAAGAGCCGGCGATTGGGCCACGATTGGGCCACGAGGACCAAAACAGGACCAAAACCACCTCCACAGCAGCCAAACGACCCAACACAAAAAGCCATGATTTGCAGCGAGTTCGGCGAATGGCGAGACTCGGAATCGAACCGAGGACACCACGATTTTTAGTGGACCCTGAGGACGAGGACCAAGACTACTATTTGCAGTGACTCTCCTAGCTCGCGCCTGCAGCGAGTTGCCGTCAGTTTCCTGCGGTTTCTGGTGGCTTTGGGCCATGAGATCTCTTCTCGTGGCCCAATCGGAAGCTAGCGGTCGTCGGCCTGGCGGGGATACTTGCGGCGAAGGAAGTCGCCGAACAGCGGCGCGGTGTAGGCGTAGATTCCCTGACTCATGCGGTAGACGTGGTTACCCTTCAGCAGCCGGTTGATGCTCTGCTGGGTAGCGTTGGCCTTACGGCTTTTCAGCTGCGAGGCCAAGGCCGAGATCTCGAACTGCTCGCCGCCGAGCGACCCGGCGACGCGAAGCGTCATCCGGTCGGCGCGGGTCGCATCGCCGTAGCGCCCCTCAAAGAACTCCGCGTCCAGCGCATCCTGCACCCGGCCCTTAGTGCTCTTGTAGAGCGCGCTCGTGATGACCTGTACGTTCGCGGCGTCGGCCGCGTCCCAGAGCGCCTCTCCGTACTTCTGGATGAAGTACGGGTAGCCGTCGACGTCCTTTGCGATCTGCTCGGCGAGTGCGCCCTGGAAGCGGATGCCCGTCGCCTCCGCCGGCCTGGTGAGTGCCATCGCCGCCTTGCTTGAGGTACCGCCCTCGCGCCGAAGGCTGAGGTTGCCGAGCTCCTCCACCCGGAATAGCCGCTCGGTGTGGCTGCGCGCGGCCTGCAGATGTGCCGCCAGCGGTGGCAGTCCGGAGACGACGAGCATCACCGGCAGCGGTGGGTCTTCCTCGTCTTGGGCCACGACCAGCGCCCCGAGCAGCGCGCTAAGCGGATACTGATGGCGCGCTGGCCGATCGAAGACCGTGTGCGCCTCGTCGTAGAGGAACGCCACGCCGCGCTCTGCCTTAGCTGCTAGGCGTCCGAGCTGCACGAAGGCCTTGCTCAGCCGGTCCTCGAGCACCGAGGGCCCACGCACGCTGGCGGGTTTGACGCTCACGCGCGGACCGCCTGGGACGCCAACCGTTATCTCGCCCACGGCGCGGCCTGCGGCCGAGAGTAGAGCTCGGAGCTTCGCAACATTCGAGAACGCGCGGATCGCACTCGAAAGGTCGTCTGCGACCGCAGGGGCGAAGTCCGTCTCATCGCACAGGCGAGCGGTCAAATCGCGCCTGATGACGACCCATTCGCGTTCGCTTGCCTTGACGCGGTACTCCTTCAGAAGCACCGTCTTGCCAACGCCCCTCAACCCGCTGACGCGCACGTTGCGGCGCTTGTCGGGGAAGTCGCGCAGGTAGGCGCCGAAGCGCTGCAGCTGCTCCTCGCGGTCCGCCAGATAGGGGGGCGTGGTGCCGACCCCGGGCTGATAGGGGTTTCGGGCGGCCACAACAAGACCCTATCACTTCTTATGGAAGCTTACGAGAATCCAGTAAGAATCTGTAAGGTCTCGTAACGTTGCGTCAGGAGGTCCTTCGTGGCGCGTTGTCTCCCCCACCTTACGGCGGCCGCTTGGGGGCGGTCGCGCGCGGGCTGCGCAGCCAATCCTTACGAGAATCCAGTAATGGTTGGTAAGGACTCGTAAGACGCTGCCGACGTGCCCCTCCCGATCATCGCTCAAGAGGCCAAAATCGATCTCGATCGGGTCACGACCTCAGCCTTCGTGGCCCAATCATGGCCCAATCAGATCCTTCAGATAGCGATCGCTATCTGAAAAGGCACCGATTTGCAGCTATTTTTAAATGGCGAGACTCGGAATCGAACCGAGGACACCACGATTT
>DASQGE010000033.1:0-4269 GCA_035632775.1 Solirubrobacteraceae bacterium
CGCGACGCCACCTTTCGTGAAGCTCTCGCCGCGCAGCATCACCGTCCGCGACACGTCCCGCCGGGGCGCCGCCGCGGCCAGGCCGAGCGCGCACAGGACGCCCGACGCGCGCGGGCAGAGGACCCGCGCGATCCCCAGCTCGTCGGCCAGCGCGCACGCGTGCAGGGGGCCGGCGCCGCCGAACCCCATCAGCGCGAAGTCGCGCGGATCGATGCCCCGCTCCACGGTCATGACCCGCAGGGCGCGCAGCATCTCGGCCTCCGCGACGCGCACGATCCCGGCCGCACACGCCTGCGTGTCCAGGCCCAGCTCCAGGCCGAGCGCCGCGACCGCGCGCTCGGCGGCGGCGCGATCGAGCCGCAGGTCCCCCGCGAGGGGGACGTCCTCGCCAAGGCGGCCGAGCAGCAGGTTCGCGTCGGTGACCGTCGGCAGCTCCCCGCCGCGCCCGTAGCAGGCCGGGCCGGGCACGGCGCCCGCGGAGTGGGGCCCGACGCGCAGCGCGCCGCCCGGGTCGCGCCAGGCGATCGAGCCGCCGCCTGCGCCGACCGTGTGGATGTCCAGGGCCGGCAGCGCCAGCGGGCGGCCGGCGACCGCGCGTTCGGCCGTCTCCGCGACCTGTGAGCCCGCGATCAGACAGACGTCGCAGGAGGTGCCGCCCATGTCGAAGCACAGCACGTCCCGAGCCCCTGCCAGCCCGGCCAGCAGCAGCGCGCCTCCGACCCCGCCCGCCGGTCCGGACAGGACCGTCAGAGCGGCATGGGACGCTGCGCGGGCGCTCGAGGCGAGCCCGCCCGAGGACTGCATGATCTCCGGCTCGGGCAGGCCCAGCGCCGAGCACTCGCGGGCGAGGCGGCGCAGGTAGGACCCCACCAGCGGCGACAGCGCCGCGTCGAGCGCCGTGGTCGCGGTGCGCTCGTACTCGCGGAACGTGCCGACCAGCTCGCTCGAGAGCGACACATGGGCCCCGTCGCCCAGACGCTCTCGCAGCAGCCGGCCCAGCGCGCGCTCGTGCTCGGGATGGGCATATGAGTGAAGCAGCGCCACCGCGACCGCCTCGGGCCCGGCCTCGGCGAGCGCTTCGACCAGGGCCCGCGCGCGCACGGGGTCGAGCTCGAGCAGCACGCCCTCCGGGTCGCAGCGCTCGGGCGCGGCGAAGCGCAGCTCGGCCCCGACCAGCGGCGGCGGGGCCGCGTCGCACAGCCGGTACAGGCTGGGCCGCGCCTGGCGGCCGAGCTCGATCACGTCGGTGAACCCCGCCGTCGCGATCAGCGCGGTCCGCGCGGTCTTGCCCTCCAGGAGCGCGTTCGTGGCGACGGTCATGCCGTGCGCGAGCCGCTGCACCCCCTCCGGCGAGGCTCCCGCCCGCGCGAGCACGAGCCGCACCGCGTCGAGCACGCCGAGCGCCTGATCGGCGGGCGTCGTCGCGACCTTGGCCGTATGGACCTCGCCGCCGGAGCCGACGAACACCGCGTCGGTGAAGGTCCCGCCGACGTCGACGCCCAAGAGCATGCCCAGAGCGTACGCGTGCGCGGGCGAAGGCCGTGCGCCGGAGGCCCCGCCCCGGCGCCGTTCGATCGGCCGACGGGGTGTGTGGTTCCACCACACACCTGTGATGTGTCAGGACATGCCGGACAGGTGTGTCGGGACATCGTAGATCGGCCGACGGGGGACCCGGACCCCCGGACGCGGGACCGGACGTCCCGCGCCCGCGGCCGCGTGGGGCGCGCCGAGCCGCGCGGACGCGACCCGAGAGAGCCCGATCAGGCGGCCGCGAGCTCCCGGTCCTCGGTCTCCGCGAGGTGCTGATGGGAGGGGCAGTAGCCGTTGTGCGGCAGCGGCACCCGGCGGCAGGCCGAGCCCTTGCGGGTGGTCGCGCGGCAGTGCGGGCGCTCGCCGCTGACAGCGGTGTAGGCCGCCACCGGGTTCTCGGCGAGGTAGCGTTCGGCGTAGGCGATATAGCGCGCCACGACCCGGTGGACGTGGGCCTGCTCGCTCATCGGGAAGTGATTGCGGATGTCACAAAACAGCGTCCGCGCCGGATGGGCGAAGTAGTGACGATCCGTCGCCATGCGCTTGACGACCGCCTCGCACGCATGCAGCACGTGCGCGTGGTTGAAGCCCGCGGGGGCACCTGGCGGGGGCGGGAGGATGTGCGGCGCGAGCTCCCTGTAGATGGCCCGGCTGAACTGGTACATGGCGGTCCCTCTCATTCATCCGATCTCTTGACTTTGAGCACGCCCGCCCTAACCAAAGACTCCGATCGTCCCCTTCCCAAAGACTCCGATCGTCTCCCTTTCTTCCTCTTCCATCACACAGAACACGCTCCCTACCACGAACGATGCGGTGTCGCGCCGGTCCTTTTTTTGGGGGGAGACCCGGTAGCCAGCCGTTCCGAGAGCGCCGCCGGCGCCGGTCACCGCAGTTGCCGACGTATCGGGAGCCGCTCACACCTCTTCGGGTCCCTTCGGGTCGTGCCGGCTGTTCCAAGAGGTGGTCGATGTGCTGATGGGTCACGATCAGCAGCCTTCGGGTCCTTTCGGGTCGTGCCGGCTGTTCCAAGGGTCTCCCGGCCACTCGCGGGCCCATGGGGGCTGCTCACGCCTCTTCGGGCCGCTTCCAGGCCGTCCCGCTACTCCCAGGTCTCCCAGCAGAGATCGTCCTCGCCGGACACCACTGCGTGGCGATGGTCCAGCGCGGGGTCGCGCGCGGGGTGGTCCAGGCGCAGGTGCGCGCCGCGGCTCTCCTCGCGCGCCAGCGCGCAGCGCGCGATCAGCCGCGCCAGCGGATGGGCGTCGTCCAGCAGCCGGGTAAGGCCCTCCGCGGTGCGCTCGATCCCGGCGTCCTTCCACAGCGCCGCTCGCGTCGCGCGCTCGGCGCGCGGCAGCCCGGCGGTCTCCGGGAGCGCGTCGATCTCCGCCGTCGCCGCCGCCGGCGGCGGCGCGGGCTCGGACAGGGCGCAGGCGACCGCGCGGCGCGCGAACACGAAGCACTCGCTCAGCGAGTTCGACGCGAGCCGGTTGGCGCCGTGCAGACCCGTGCACGAAACCTCGCCGACCCCATACAGCCCGGGCACGCTCGCGCGCGCGTGCAGGTCGACCGCGATCCCGCCCATCGCGTAGTGCGCCGCCGGCGCGACCGGCACCGGCTCGCGGGCCGGGTCCAGGCCCGCGTCGCGCAGGGCCGCGACCACGTTGGGGAACAGCGCCAGGTCGATCGACCGCATGTCAAGCCCGACCGCCCTCGCTCCGGTCTCGCGCAGGCGGGCTTGGATCGCGCGCGAGACCTCGTCGCGGGGTAAGAGCTCGTCCACGAACCGCTCGCCGCTGCGCGAGTCGTGCAGCGTCGCACCCTCGCCGCGGATCGCCTCGGTGATCAAAAAGCCTTCGCGTCCCGGCACCCCGATGACGGCGGTGGGATGGAACTGCAGCAGCTCGAGGTCCGCCAGCCGCGCGCCCGCGGCGTGCGCGAGCAGGAGCCCCGTGCCCTGCGATCCCGGCGGGTTGGTCGTGCGCCCCCACAGCGCCGCGGCGCCGCCCGTGGCGAGCATGACCGCGCGCGCCGAGATCGCGTCGGTGTGCGCGTTTTCGCACTCCAGCCCGCGGCAGCGGCCGGACTCGCGCTCGATCCACAGCGCCCGCGCGCGGGCCCCCTCGAGCACCGCTATGCGCCCGTCCGCCGCGGCCAGCGCCGAGAGCTGGCGCACGAGGCGTCGCCCGGTCGCGCTGCCCCCCGCGTGCACGATGCGGCGGATCGAGTGGCCGCCCTCCAGCCCGAGCGCGAGGCGACCGAAGCGGTCGGCGTCGAACCGCACCCCCAGCGACTGCAAATCCGCGACGCACGCCGGGGCCTCGTGGACGAGGATCTCCGCCGCCGAGCGCCTCACGGCCTCACGGCCGGCGCGCTCGGTGTCGGCGAGGTGCAGCTCCGGGCTGTCGTCCACCGCGAGCGCCGCGGCGAGCCCGCCCTGGGCCCAGTAGCTGGCGGTCTGCGCGAGCGGGCCGGCCGACACGAGGACCACCCGAGCCCCGTCCCGGGCCGCGCACAACGCCGCATAGAGCCCCGCCGCGCCCGCGCCCACCACCGCGATGTCGGCCTCCGTCACGGACGGCTTGGGACCTGTTTCAAAATAGGCGGTGCGGTCGGGGCGTTCATGGACCAAGCTGGGCGACGCGGGGCGGCGAAGCGCATGCTGGTGGCACGTGCGAGCCGTCACGTGGCGATCCAGCGCCGTGTCCAGGGACGCATTCCGGGCGTGCCGATCTTTTTGAA
>DASQGE010000034.1:0-10370 GCA_035632775.1 Solirubrobacteraceae bacterium
ACCGGCACCCGATCATCAACATCCAGAAAACGCAACACACCACGCACCGTCGCCTCGTTGTCACGCCGGAAATCGTCATACACGAGCACCAACACCTGCTCCCGCGGAAACACGGCGTGATAGCGACGCAACTGCTCGACATATCGCACACGCTCGGAGTACTGAAGGGCCTCCGGCCGGGGGGAGCGGGGCGGGATACGCCTCCCTTCACGCCTGGCGGTCTCGAGCGAGATCGCCTTGCGTAGATCCTTCTCCGTCTCGACATGGCCCTGGACGAGTTGAAGATGAAGCGAGCGCAGGAGGCTCGCGGGCTCTCGCAGGATCGCGATGATGCGCGCGGCCGGCTGAATCTCCGCGATGCGGCTCGGCGCGAGGTGAGATACGAGATAGGCCGACGAGGCCTCGCCCACCCGCTGGTCCGAGCGCGCGGGGACGAACAGCGCCAGGTAATCCTCGAGCGTGCCCGGAAGCGCGCCTGACGCCGCTCGCTGGAAGCGGCGCGGCTGGTCGGGCGCCAGAAAGGAGGGCTCCTTGAGGTCGGGCATGTAGACCTGCGGATGGCGCCTGAGCATCTCGTAGAGGGCGGTCGTCCCAGTCTTGGGGTGGCCGACGATGAAGAAGTCGGGGACCCTCCCCCGCGGCTCACCACCATCGGCGGCACCGGCAGCCGCCCCACCGCCAGCACCAGCAGCCGACAGCTCACTCGACACTGTCATAACCCCACAGCGTCACCAGATCGCGGCCCAGATACTCGCTCAAAGCCACGACCTCCGGCTTGTAACGGCGACGCAACTCGAGCACCAGATCCTCATCGGGCGGCCGCGGGTCGCCGAATACCACCCGGCGCCGGAAGGTCCGCAGCGCCTTGCGTCGCAGCCGCCGGGTCGTGAGCGCCTTCACCGACGCCTTCGCCGCACGCGAGGCCGGTCCACGTCCCACGGATACCACCTGCAGCAGCTCGTGCATGGGTCGCGATCGCACGCGAATCGAGGGATTGGCCTCCACCGCCTCGATCGGCGCGGAGTCCTCGACCTCCAGGAAGCGCAGCACCCTGCGCACCGTCGCCTCGTTGTCACGCCGGAAATCGTCATAAACGAGCACCAACACCTGCTCCCGCGGAAACACGGCGTGATAGCGACGCAACTGCTCGACATAGCGAACGATCTCCGAGTACAGGAGCACCTGCGGCCGCGAGGAGTGGCGAGGGATGTGCCTACCCTGACGCCTTTCCTCCTCGAGCGCGAGCGCCTTGCCGAGATCGGTCTCGGTCTCGATGTGATTCTGGACGAATTGAAGATGCAGCGAGCGCAGGAAGCTCGCCGGCTCTCGCAGGATGGCGATGATGCGCGCCGCCGGCTGCACCTCGGCGATGCGACTCGCGGCGGTGAGCGACATGAGATATGACGGCGACGCCTCGCCGGCGCGCTGCTCCGGTCCGGCGGCCGCGAACAGCGCCAGATACTCCTCGAGCGTGTCCGGGCGCCCGCTGGACGCCCGCCGGAAGCGCGAGCTCAGCTCGGGCACGAAGAACCACGGCTCCTTTAAGTCGGGCATATAGATCTGTGGGTGGCGCCTCAACATGTGATAGAGAGCCGTGGTCCCACACTTCGGATGGCCGACGATGAAGAAGTCGGGGACCCTCCCCCGCGGCTCATCACCACCAGCACCACCGGCAGCCGCGGCGCCACCAGCCGCAGCACCAACACCAACAGCCGACAGATCACTCGACACTGTCATAACCCCACAGCGTCACCAGATCGCGGTCCAGGTACTCGCTCAAAGCCACGACCTCGGGCTTGAACCGGCGACGCAACTCGATCGTCAAGCTCTCATCGGGCGATCGAGGAGTTGCGTAGACGACCCGCCGGCGGAAAGCGTGAAGCGCGTTCCGCCGCAGCCGCTCGGGCGTGAGCGCCTTGAGCGACGCCTTCACGGCTCGAGCGGCCGGGCCTCGTCCAACCGATACCGCCTGTACGAGCTCGTGAAAGCGCTGCGACCGGGGACGAACCGTCGGGTTGGCCTCCATGACCTCGATCGAGGAGGTGTCGTCCACCTCCAGGAAGCGCAGCACCCTGCGCACCGTCGCCTCGTTGTCACGCCTGAAGTCGTCATAGACGAGCACCAACACCTGCTCGGATGGAAACACCTCGTGGTAGCGCCGCAGCTGCTCGACATATCGCACATGCTCAGAGTAGAGGAGCATCTGGGGCCAATAGGTGTGGCGATGGACAAGGCGTCCTTCACGCCGGGCGTCCTCGAGCGAGATCGCCTTGCGGAAGTCGGTCTCCGTCTCGATGTAAGCTTCCAGGAACTGCAGATGCAGCGATCGCAGGAAGCTCGCGGGCTCGCGCAGGATCGCGACTATCCGAGCAGCCGGCTGCACATCGGCGATGCCCGCAGCCGCCGTGCGTGACCAGAGGTATGTCGTCGATGCCTCGCCGACGCGCTGCTCCGGCGTCGCGCCCTCGAACAGCGCCAGGTACTCGTCGAGGGTGTCCGGGATCCCGACCGGCGTCCGGGGCGGAGGGCGAAAGCGCAACTCCGTCGAGAAGAACCACGGCTCCTTCTCCGCGGGCATGTAGATCTGCGGGTGACGCCTGAGCATCTCGTACAGAGCAGTCGTGCCGCTCTTGGGGTGACCGACGATGAAGAACTCGGGAACCCGCTTGTGCGTGACACGGGCGACAGCGCCCCGCGCCGGCTCATCCACGGTCTTGCTCACCCCCTCCCGTGCCACGGCTTTCGCCGCCGCCCGCTCAATGCTGCCCGCCGCCGGACGCCCCGGCGGCGAGCCTCGAGGCGGAGCGATAGTACGCGTTCTCTGTTTGCAGGAGAGCCGCCGTGTCGAACCCCACGAGCTTGCCGTCGACCACCACCATCACCCGATCGCACATGTCGAGGGTGGACATGCGGTGCGCGACGACGAACATCGTGAGCTCGTCCTTGAGCGCCGTGAGCGACTCCTGGATGAGCATCTCCGAGCGGGGATCGAGCGCGCTCGTGGGCTCATCCAGCACGAGCACCTCCGGCCGCGCCGCAAGCGCGCGGGCGAGGCAGATCCTCTGCTGCTGGCCACCGGAGACGGCGTCGGCGCGAGGACCGACGATGGTCTCGTAACCGTTCGCCCAACCCACGACGTCGTCGTGGATGCGGGCAAGCCGGGCAGCGCGCTCGACCGCCTCGTCGTCGAGCTCGCGGAAGTATCGGATGTTGTCCGCGACCGATGCGTGAACCAGGCGGGGCTCCTGCGGGACGTATGCGACCAGCCTGTGCCAATCCTCGCGCGCGAGGAGCTCCGCGGAGAGGCCGTTGACCAGATAGCAACCGTGGGCCGGGACCCTCAGTTGGAGCAGGATCTGGACCAGCGTCGACTTGCCCGCCCCGGAGGGACCGACGATGCCGACCGCCTCGCCCCGAGCCACCTCGAAGCTGATGTCCTTGAGCACCGGCCGCTCGGGCCGGTAGGCGAAGGAGACGTTCTCGAAGGCCAGCGTCCGCACCTCCTGCAGGGGCTGCTCGCCCTCGGCCGGGCTGCTCTCCAGATAGCGTCGCTGCGCCTCCTGCAGGCGCTCGATGAAAGGCAGGGCCTGGCGGAGGGACTGGTAGGAGCCGAGAACCTGCTGGCCGTTCGTGCCCGCACGTACGAGCAGCAGGACCACGGCACCCAGCGACACCGCATGATTCCTGCCCGCGGCATACAAACCCGCGAGGCCGGCGACCAGCAGCAGGTAGATCAGGCTCTGATAGAGGTTCGGGACGAGCCTGCCGATCATTTGGGTCCTGAAGAAGAGATCTTGCGCCGCGCCTATGAGGCGGTCGATCCTGGTGCGCTGGGCGGCGGCCACGCCGAACACCTGCGTCTCCTCGGCGACACGGTTGGCCTCGCTGATCCCACCCGCGTACTGCATCTGCGCCTGGGAGAGAGAGCGCGCGCGCCGGGCACCGAGCGCGTTCAGCGGCCGCAGGACCGCGAACAGGAGTACGGCTACGCTCAGGACGACCGCCGCGGCGAGGGCATTCAGCGCCAGCGCGGAGATCATCAGGATCAGGAAGGTGAACAGCGAGGTCAGCAGGGTCGACGCCTGCAGCGCGCCGCTGGTGGCGGAGATCACCTGACTCGTCATGATCTCCTGCAGATGCCCCTCGAGGTCACGCGACTGCGCTTCCCAGGAGCTGCGGCTGAAAGAGTCGAACAGCCTCCTGCGCAGTCCCGCCTGCACGTCGGCTCCGATCCGCGCCGGCAGGACCGAGATCGGCACCTGGAAGGCGAGGCGCAGGAGGGTGAGGAGGAACGCTATGGCGATCAGGGTCCGCACCGCGGCGTTGACGTGGAACGGGCCGATGCTCGCGTGAACATGCGTCGCTCCGCTCACGAGGCTCGCCGCCACCTGCGCGACCAGCGCGAGGGTGCCCGCTTCGGCGAATCCAGAGCAGATCGATGTGATCGCGAGCGCCACGACCAGCCTGCGCCGATCGCCGAACAGCGCGCTCAGCCGGGCGCGCGCGGAGGACGGCGGCGACGCATCGACACTCTCAGGCGACCGCGCGCGCCTCATGACGCGTCCGCGCGTACGCTCGACCGAGCCGCACGCCCGGGGCCCGCGAGCCAGTATGCGGCAATTCCCACCGCGAACCAGAAATATGGCCCGGCCGCCGAAGTGTCGGTGAACGCCCCGCGCAGGCCCATGATGGCGTAGGCGAAAATCGGCGCGAAGACGGCCGCCAGATAGATGCGCATGTCGATGTCCGCAATGCGGGGCAGCCGGCGCACGACGAGCACGCCCACCTGGATCAGGAGGCCGACGAACAGGATCAGGCCGAGCACCCCGAGTTCGTCGACGACGTAGTTGTACTGCGTCTCTGCGGTGACGCCGTGGCCTTCCAGCTCTTCAGTCACCTTGCCGCCGAAGCTCGACGCCGGTCCGGTCGTCGCCAATCCGAAGCCAAAGGGAGCGCTGGATATGTAGTGAGGGATCAGTCCCAGGCTCTTTTCCTTGTAGCTCGTGGATGTGGTCGCCACGTTTTCCGGTGCGATGCTCGTATACCGCGAGAAGACTTCACCGCCCTCCGCGGCGACGAGCACCGCACCGAAGGGAAGCGCCAGCGCGACGAACGCCAGAAGCGCTCCCAGAGGACGAGTGACGCGGCGGCCGGCGCTGAGCGAGAGCAGAGCGAAGGCGATCAGGGCGATGACCGCGCCGACGACCTGAAGGCGCCCCAGCCCGGTCGCGACGGCGAGCGCCGCACCGAGGAACAGCGGCACGGCCAGCCATCGTCGACGTCGCCGTCCGGTCGCGAACAGCGCCAGTGCTCCCGGCAGGGCGAGCACGCCCACGCCTGCGCCGAAGCCGCTGTCCGAGCCGAGACCCGGCGGACGCACCCTCGCAACGCCATTGCTGCCGACGTATTTCCGCCCTGTCAGCGTTTCGGAGCCGTTGACCCGTTCGGAATAGCCAGGACCCCAGCCGGCCAGCTGAGCGGGCGTGAGCGATGTCTGATACGTACTGACGACGCCGTTCGCCAACGCGATCACGCCGAGGACGATGAAGAGCTTGCGACAGCGCTCCTTGGAGCGTATGAGCATGTACCCGAAGAAGAAGAACGGCACCCACTCCAGCTGCTGCCTGAAGCCGCCGACGATCTTCAGCGTTCCGTGCGTGTTCGGATTGAACGCCTCGGCCACCACGAGGACGACGAACGCCAGCACCCATCCGAACAGGGGCGGCAGACTCACCCGCTCTCGCCTGGCGATGATGCGAACGATCGCGCCGACGCAGACCGCGCCGATCAGAATGTCGCGGACGCTCGACGCCGCCTGGTTGGCGCTGAGCAGCTTGACCGGTCCATCCGCCAGCCCGAGATAGAGCGCCAGGATCGCGACCGTGACTTCGTAGCGAGGACTGACCATCAGCGCGACGATGCCCAGCGCCCCGAGCACCAGCGCGAAGAAGAGCAGGAGGTTCGGATCCGAGACGCTCAGCGAGACGCCGAGCGCGATCGCCAGGGCCAGCGACGCGGCGACACCACTCAGCGCAAGATCGCGGATCTGCCGACCCAGAACGCTCGGCGGGGCGCCTGCCATCGGGCTGGACAGGCGCGGGTATTGAGTGGTCATTTCGCGATCGGATTGCGAGGCCAGCGTCGGTCGCCGTGCCCCGAGGAGAAGCCGTAGCGCTTGAGGTCCGCGCGTGATACGCCATTGGCGACGACGCCCAGCACCGGCGCGGTGGCAGTGTGCGCCAGGAGCTGCATGAGCCGCTCCGCCGACGCTTCGCGCGTGTGTTCGGAGCGCGCGACGATCACGAGCCCGTCAACCGTGTGCAGCAGGGGCATCGCGTCGCTCACCTGGAGCGGCGGGGGAGCGTCGATCAGCACGTAGTCGAAATCGGCTGCGGCGGAGCGCAGGAGATCCTGCATGGCCGCGCTCGCAAGCAGGGCCGGCGGGTTGGCCGCCGGCCCCCCGGCCGCGAGAACACTCAGCGAGCCGGTGCTCTGCGACTGAAGGACCGTGGAGACTCCCGCGACGGGCTGCGCCGAATCGATATCCGCTTCTGGCTGCATCGACTGGACGCGCTGCATGGCCTCGCCATAGGACACCGCTCCCGCGAGCACCTCCGCGAGCCCGCTCGAAGCGCTCGCCGACAGCAGCCCTGCCTGAATCGGCCGGCGCAGATCGGCCTCGAGGACCGCCACGCGCGCGCCGGCGTCACGCTGGACCAGCGCCAGATCGGCGATCAGCGTCGACTTGCCGTCGCCGGCGTCAGCGCTGAGAAACAGGATCAGGCGAGGCGCGGCCTCCCTGTCGTGCTCGAGCATGTCCCCGAGTTGAAGGGACGTGTGCAGCCGGCGCAGCGGCTCGAGCAGCGCCCGGGCGGGCTGCGGCTGCCCGTCCGGGTAGGCGATCGGTGCTCTCGCTCTCGGCAGCGCCGCGAGGATCTGCGTTTTGAAGATGGTCTCGATCTGTCCCAGCGAGCGTATACGGCGGTCGAACCGACCCACGGCGAAGGCCGCTATGGCGGCCAGGAGAATGCCGAGCACGAAACCGAAGATCGCGTTCTTTTTCGGCGTTGGGGAGAGCAGCTGCGCAGACCTGAGCTTTGCAGGGTTGACCTGTTGAGCGCTCGAAACCGAAAGCTCCGATTCAAGCTGGTTGATCTTGCTGGCGAGACTCGCAGCCTGGATGGTCGCCGAGCCGCTGACCGCACCGGACGCTTTCCCACCTTTCCCTTTGGACGCGCCCGAAGATGCCGCCTGTCCCGCTTCGATCCTGCGCAGTTGCCTGCGCGTGTTGGTGATCGCCGCCTCGACCGCTCGCTGATAATGGGCGTGCTGCCGTGCCAAATACACCACCGCGTACGCATTCGCGAGGCGCACTGCCGCCTTGGCGGTGTGCGCTTCTGCCGTGATCGTGACGAAATCGCTTGTCGAGGTCGTCTTCGCATGCACCTTGCCGTGCGTCCCCACATGGACGCCTTCCTTGCGCAGACGCGCCTCGACGGCTTCGGCCACGACGCTGGAGGTGATGAGCGTCGCGGCATCGGCGAGCGCGTGGGCGCTCAGGGTCGTCTTGCCCTGAGCGCTGTTGATCAGCTGCTGTTCTTCTGAGCCGCTGCCCAGGTCGATCTGGGTCGTCGCGCTATAGACGGTCGGCTGGCGCTTGTAGTAGGTGTAGGTCGCCCCGGCGACCAACACCCCGACGATGAGGATCAGCCACTTGCGCCTCCATAGCGGAGCGAAGATCGTGGCGGCGTCGGTCGTCTCGTTCATCGACTTCAGGATCCATCCGTGGCCGGTGACCAGCCATCATAGGGATAGTGCGTTGCCAAAGCGTAGCGTGTCAAGCCAGACATCGAGGAAGGTTGCATGCAACGATGTCCCGGTGCCCTCATCAGTCCTCTCCACGGTCCATGGCTCCCCCGAGAGCCGACATCGCGACCTGAATAATCTAACACGCCCGGACGGTCGCGGGCGGCGCCTCTTGGTCATCAGTCATCCCGCCGTGGTGAGCGTCAATCAGGAGGTGTATCGGGAGCTGGCCCGCCGCGAGTGGGACGTCACGATAGTCGTGCCGAGCCGCTGGCGCTCGGAGTACTCGGGCGCCGTCATGATCCCGCAGGCACTCGATGGCATGAAGGACTCTCTGCGTCCGACTCCCGTCATCCTGGCCGGACGCCCCCAGCGACACCTCTACCTGATGAGATGTCGCTCGTTCTGCACACGGGTGCACCCTCTGGTCGCCTTCATCGAGGCCGAGCCCTATTCGCTCTCGGCAACCCAATGGAGCCTGGCCTTTACCAAGCTTGGCATTCCGTTCGGCGTCCAGTGTTATGAGAATATTGACAGAAACCTGCCACTGCCCGTGCGTCGTCTGCGATCCCGCGTGCTGCGCGACGCCGCGTTCGTGGCCGCCCGCTCGGACAGCGCTGCGCAGCTGGCGCTCGCGTGGGGGGCCAGAGGAGAAGTCGATTTCGCTCCTCCGGCCGTGCCGGCGTGGCCGAGCGTCCCGGCGCCGGCGAAGCGCCCTTTCACCGTCGGCTATGCCGGCCGGCTGGTCGAGAGCAAGGGACTCATGGATCTGCTCGCGGCCGTGCGTCGGCTGAAGGCGCCGGTGGAGCTCATGCTAATCGGCGACGGCGAGCTGAGAGCGCGGCTCGAGCGCCAGCCGATCCCCGGCTCCCATGTCCGGATCCTCGACGGACTCGGACACGATCAGATGTCCTCCGGATATGCGCAGCTCGACGTGCTGGTCCTGCCCTCGCGTACCACGTCGACCTGGAAGGAGCAGTTCGGCCGGGTGATCGTCGAGGCCCTGTGGTGCGGCGTTCCCGTCGTCGGATCGGACTCGGGCGAGATTCCCTGGCTGATCGATTTGACCGGAGGAGGACTCATATTCCCCGAGGGCGATCAAGCCGCGCTCGCCGCCGCACTGACCGAGCTTCGACAGGCTCCGGCGCTTCGCCAGCAGCTCGCCACCGCTGGCCGAGCCGCAGTGGAGAAGCTCTTCTCCGTGCCCGCGGCCACGGATCCGCTCGAGCGTATGCTCGTGCGCGCATCCGAGCATCGGGCGGCGCCCCGCTGAGGAGCGCATACTCGCGCACATCTGAGCCCGGGCGGCGCCCCGCCGAGCCGGCCTTGCGCCCGCTCAAGGATGCGACTCTGCCGACAGGCGCGAGTACAGCTCGTGGTGCTCGGCGACCATCCTCCCCCAGGTGAACCGGAGCGCCGATTCGCGTGCCGCTCCTCCCAGCCGCGTCCTCAGCGCCGGGTCTCCAGCGAGCCGCCCGAGACGCTCGGCGATCGCGTGTGGGTCCGCCGTTATGAGAAACCCGTTATCCCCGTCCCGGATGAGCTCACGAACGCCGCTCACAGGGGTGGCAAGGATGGGAAGACCGCTGGCCGCCGCCTCGAATGTGACCAGGGAGAACGTCTCATAGCTCGAGGGCAGCACGAACGCGTCCGCCAGCTCGTAGACCACCTGGATGTCTTTCACCACCCCGAGCCAGTGCACCGCCTCGGAGACGCCGAGTGAATCGGCCAGCTCCCGGTAGCGGCGCACATGCCCGCGTCCGGCCACGACGAGGTCCCACTCGGGCGCCTGGACGAGAGCCTCGATGACCCAGCGCAGACCCTTGTTGCCGTCACCGACGAACGCGACCACGAGTCGCTGCGGCGATATGCCCAGCTCGGCCCGCAGCGAACGGGCCTCGCGCTCACGCACGCCCGGCGCGAACGCCCGCGTGTCCACCCCGTTGTGAATCGTCACGACCCGGCCTGCCGTCTGAGGGTAGTGCTCTCGAATCTCCGCGGCGACACCATCGGACACGCACACGAACGTGGCCGAGCGGTTCACCCGGAAGCACAGCCGCTCGCCGGTGCGCGTCAGCAGACCCACGACCCCGACGTACCAGCGGAAGAGCCTCCCAGTACGGTTGGGCGCCGCCCTGTAAACCTGGTGGCAACAGTGGACCGCGATCGTGTCCACACGATTCAGCACGATCGCACCGGTCGCCTGGACCACCCCCCGGCGCCATCTGCGCACCGCGAGCGAGCCGGCGATCATGAACCATGGATAGGCGAGTAGGAACGGCCGGCTCGGACCGCGCACACGGTGAAAGGCCACTCCCACGCCCGCCGGCAACTCACACGTGCGAGCGATGACCGTGACATCGTAGCCCAGCCCCCGCAGCCCGATCGCCAGCTCAGCCAGCTGACGCTCCATCCCTCCCACCGAGCCGGCGTCGTGGGCGACAATCGTGACATCCGACGCCGATCGGGCCGGCGCTTCACTCACGGCTTCTCGAGCAGAAACTGTGATCCGATGACCGTCAGACCTGCACAGCGACCGGCGAACTCGTCTACCGCCCGCTATA
>DASQGE010000035.1:0-37241 GCA_035632775.1 Solirubrobacteraceae bacterium
CGGGAGCCGGGGCTCTCCCCAGCTCGGCTGCCGGGCGCTCGCGTGGCCGCTGCCCCGGCGCGACCCGGGGGATGGCGGCGATGACGCTCGTGCGTCGCCGGCCGAGGGTCGTGTACCGCGTATACAGCGAGGAGGAGTACCTCGCCGGGGTCGATGCGCTCGCGGAGTGGGCCACGCCGCAGGCGGGCGAGACGCGGCGCGGGCGCAGGCTGCAGCGGGTGGCGGGCGCGGCGGCGCTCACCGGAGCGGTGGGAGCGGTCGGCGGGCTGGTCGGTCTTGCCGTCCTGCGCGCGCGTCCCGCCGATCGTCGCGCGCTCGTCGCCGCCGGTCGGCAGGAGGCGGTCGCCCAGCTCGCGGCGTCCCCGTGGGCGGCGCGGTCGCGGAGGGCGGCGCGGTCTCGGATGGGGGCGACGTCCCGGCCCTCGGGGACGTTTTCGAGAGATGCGTCCCCATCGCGTGTGTCGCGCGGGCGAAACGTCGCCGATTGGGCTCGGCCGCGGCCCACCGGGGGGCGCGGGAGGCGGCCGGTGGAGGTCGCGCCCTTGACCGCGACCGCGCAGGCGCCCGCGATTCCGACGCGCCCGGCGCTGCAGACGGGCGCTCGGGAGACCGCCGTGAACGTCGCCGCGAGCGCCGCCGGGAGCGCACCCGTCCCGGCCTCCGAAGCGCGGCGGCCCGTGCAGAGCGAGTTCGGGTTCGAGCGCTGAGATGGACGGCGCACGGGCGGGGCGGGCGCGCGTGACGGTGAGCGCGAAGCCGCTGTGGCGGATCAGGCTCGGGCGCGAGCTGCCGCGCTATTTGGTATGCGGGCTCTCGCTCGCGGGGCTGCTGGCGAGCGCCCGCTTTGCGATCGCGCCGCCGCGGCCGGCGGCGCCGGCGCGTGCCCGCTCCGCCGCCCCGCCTCGAGACCTCGCGGCCGAGGGCTACGCGCAGCTGTTCGCGCGCGCGTACCTGACATGGGAAGCGAGCGATCCCGAAGCCCACCGGCGCGCGCTCGGCCCGTTCGTCGGGTCGGGGATGGAACCCGACGCGGGGCTGCAGCCGCCGGCGGGCGGGGAGGAGCGCGTGCAGTGGACGGAGGTGGTGCAGGAACGCGTGGCGACGCCGGGCGTGCACGTGTACACGGTGGCCGCGCAGACCGACGGCGCGGGCCTCCTCTACCTCTCGGTGAGCGTCGCGCGCGCACGCGAGGGAGGGCTCGAGCTGGCCGGCTATCCCGCGTTCGTGGGCGCGCCGGCGTCCGCTCCGGCGAGCGCGGGCGGCAAGCTGCGCGAAGTCGGCGAACCGGCGCTTCAGACGGTCGTGGAGCGGGCGCTGCGCAACTACCTGGCGGCTTCCGGCGCCGAGCTGGCGGCGGACCTGGCGCCGGGCGCGCGCGTGTCGCTGCCGGCGCAGGGCCTGAGCCTGGAAGCGGTGCAGCGGGTGGACTGGTCCCCCGAAGGCGGCGACGCCCTCAGCGCGGTCGTGCAGGCGCAGGACGGGCGCGGCGTGCGCTACACGCTCGCCTACGAGCTGGACATGACCCTCGTCGCGGGCCGCTGGGAGGTCGCCGCGATCCAGATGGACCCCGACGCGTGACCTGGACCCGACACGTGGCCGCCAGACGGACCCCGGCGCGTGCCCGGGGCGCATGTGCGCGAAACGCATCCGAACCGAAGGAGCTCCGATGAAGGCACCCGATCGATCCATCTCCCACAGCCGGCGCCCGGCGGGCAGTCGAGTCCGCACGCGGCGGCGGCTCGGCGCCCACGCCGGCGCGATGCTGATCCTCGCCTGCGCGGCGCTGGCGGGTCCGGCGCTCGCGCGGGGGGCGATCGCGACCCCGAGCCCGGCGAACTCGGAACGGGCGGCCGCGGGCCAGGGCGGCGGCTCGCTGGAATCGGCCGCCGCGAAGGCGGGCAGCACCGGGCGGGCGGTGGCGATGAGCCTGATCGGGCTGGCGTTCGCGGTGGCGGCGATCGTGCTCGCGTTCAGGCGCGACTTCAAGGAGGCGGCGGGCGTGTTCGCGGTCGGGATCGTGTCTGTGCTGCTGGCGACCCCGACCGGCGTGAGCCTGCTGCAGGACACCGTCAACTCGCTGTTCGGGTCGCACTGATGGTCGACCCCGCGAGCACGCGCCCGGCCGGACAGGCGGCCCGCGACATGGCGCGAACCCGGACGATCGGCGACACGGCTCGACCGGCCGGCTCGGAGCGCTGAGATGGAGATCCGGTCCTACCGCGCGGTGTTCGACCTGGAGCGGCGGATCTATCGGGTCGACCGGCTGCGACTGAACCCGGGCGGGGTGCCGGTGCGCGGGGTCGTGTACTTCCTGGCGCTGCTCGCGGCGATCCTGCTCGCGGGACGGGCGCCGCTGCTCCGAAGCGTGTTGGGGGCGCTGCCCTGGTACGTCCTCGACGTTGCGCTGCCGGGCGCGAGCGCCGCGCTGCTGACCGTGATCCGGATCGAGGGGCGCCCGTTTCACCTGGCGGCGCAGGCGCTGGCGCGTCACCGGCTGGGGCCACCGGAATGGGCGGGCCTGCACGTCTGCCGGTCCGGATCGCGGGGCGCTCCCGGCACGCGCTGGTGGCCGCAGGAGGTGCTCCTGCTGCCGGACGGCTCGGACGGACGGATGCGCCGCCTGCGATACACGGGTCCGGGCGCGGTGCTGGTCACGGTCGCGCACGCGCGCGACGGACGCGCGAGCGATGGGCGTGGCCCGTTGCGCGGGCCCGCGGGGCGCTTGGCGATCGGTCGGGCGCATGTGAGGCTGCGCGAATCACCCCGCCCGAGCGGGCGGGCCGGCGCGGCGGCGGACGGGCGCGGCGGCGGACGGGACGACGGATGCGGCGACGGACTCGACGGCGGGTGCGATGACGGGCGCGGCGGCGCCGTGATCGCGCTGGCGGCGAAGGCACGTCTGCGCGTGGGGTGAGGGCGTGAGGGATTGAGGCCGCCGATCTCCTTCGTGTACGGGAACTGCGTGTTCGCCGACGGGCTCGGCGACGGATGGGCGGCGTTCGCGGTGGAGACGAGCTCGTATCAGTGGCTGTCCGAGGACGGCAAGCGGGCGCGCTTGTTGGAGCTGCTGGGCGCGATCGAGGCGATCGAGGCGGACCTGCAGATCGTGAGGGTCAGCCGCAGGTGGGAGCTCGAGCGGTACGTGCGCGAGCTGGAGGCGGACGCCGGCGCAGGCGGGCATGCGCGCGCGAACGGCGCGTATCTGAGAGAACACGCCCGCCGGCTGCGCAGCGTCGGCACGGCCAGGGCGGCGGTGTTCCTGATCGTCAGCCTGCGCGATCCCGAGCAGGACGTGGCGACGTACGTGTCGCAGGTCGCGGAAAGCCATCCGCGGGAGTGGCTGAGGGAGCTCAGGCGCGCGATCTCCTCGCGGGACAGGCGCGTGCTGGAGGTCTCCGAGCTGGAGCGCGCGCGGGTCAGGGCCGACCAGGCGCACGCGCGGCTGGCGGACTTCCTGCCGGTCAGGCAGGCGCGCGGCGTGGAGCTGCAGTGGCTGATCAGGCGGGCGTTCTGCCGGGGGCTCGGCGAGCCGCGGATCGACGGCCTGCACGAGCCGCGGGCGCTCGTGTTCGAGCGCAACGGGAAGGCGCTGCTGGCGCCGCTGGAGGGGGACGTGATGCGCTGGATGGACTCCTACGTCGAGCACGAGGGCAGGCGGCTGAGGATCGAGTCGGAGCTCGGGACGAGCTGGCAGGCGCAGCTCGTGCTGGGGGCGCTGCCGGAGCGGGCGAGCTTTCCGGGGGCGCGGGTCGAGCTGATGTTCGCGCCGGTCGAGAGCCTGCCGTTCGGCGTCGACCTGTCGTTGAACGCGCGCTACCTGCCGAACGGGCTGGCATTGCGAATCGCGCGACGCAGGATCCAGGACGCGGACCAGATCGTCAGGGCGGAGTCCGACGGAGACCAGGGAGTGTCCGATCTGTCCTATCAGCGCACGCAGGAGGCGAGAGACCTGCTCGCGTACCTGCAGGCCTCGAGCAGGCCGCCGCTGCTGCGGGCGACGCTGGCGATCGCGGTCGGCGCGAGCGAGGAGCAGGAGCTCGAGGAGCGCGTGGAGACGGTGAGGCGGGCGTATGGCGAGATCCGCCTGCACAGGCCGCTGGGCGACCAGCTGCGGCTGTTCGTGCAGCACCTGCCGGGACAGCGCACGCGGGTCGCGGGCTACGACGACACGCTGACGCCGGAGCAGGTGGCGGCGATGATGCCGACGGCGACGCACGCGGCGGGCTCCAGGGGCGGCTACTACCTGGGACACACGCTGTCCGGGTCCAGGCAGCCGGTGAGGTTCAACCTCAGGGAGGGATCGGACAGCGACCGCAACACGACGATCCTGAGCGTCGGCGCGCTCGGATCGGGCAAGACGACGCTGGACCAGAAGCTCAAGTACGAGGGGTTCCTGCAGGGCGCGCGGGTGATCGACTGCGACCCGAAGGGCGACCACAGGTTCCACCTGCTCGAGGAGGTGGCGCCGCACACCGAATGCGTCACGCTGAAGCCGGACCCGGCGCTGCGCGGCGTGCTGGACCCGCTGCGGATCGCGCCCGAGCACCTGCGACAGGACGTCGCGGTGTCGTTCCTGCGCGACCTCTTGCCGGGACGGGCGGAGCCGGTCTGGGAGACGGCTGTCCTCGCGGCGGTCGACCGCGTGCTGAGAAGCGCGCGGGAGGCGA
This sequence comes from Solirubrobacteraceae bacterium, assembly GCA_035632775.1. Taxonomy (GTDB): domain Bacteria; phylum Actinomycetota; class Thermoleophilia; order Solirubrobacterales; family Solirubrobacteraceae; genus Palsa-744. Next base: position 4,668 of record DASQGE010000035.1, read on the forward strand.
CCTGCTACGAGGTCGTCAGGGCGCTCGGGGAGGGGGACGAGACCGCGCGCAAGGTGGGGGAGACGCTCGCGGTGTACGCGCGCTCGGGCCTGACGCAGCTCGGGTTCGCCGACCCGCACGTGCGGCTGCCGGTCCTCGGGCGCAGCCAGGTGACGTACCTGCCGATCCGCGACCTGCCGGGACCCGAGCCGGGTATGCGCCGCTCGGAGTACTCGCAGGCGGAGCGGGTGGGGGCGCAGGTGGTACGGCTGATCGCGATGTTCGCGATGAAGCTGCTGGGGTCCGAGAGGGGCAGGCTGAAGCTGTTCTCCTTCGACGAGGGCTGGCGGCTGCTGGGCGATCCGGTGGGACGCGCGCTGCTCGCCTCGCTGCAGCGGATGGGCAGATCGGAGCTGGCGGTGCCGATCGTCAGCACGCAGCTGGTGACGGACGCGCTGGTGGGCGAGCGCGAGTCGCTGGAGAACCTGATCGGTGCGACGTTCGTGTTCGGGATGCGCTCGGAGGCCGAGGCGGCGCGGGCGCTGCAGCTGCTTGGGCTGGAGGCGGAGGACAGGCGCATGCGCCAGAGCCTGCTCGAACTGGAGGCGGGGCGGTGTTTGCTGCGCGATCACCGCGGGCGCGTGGAGGCGATCCAGGTCGACGTGGTCGCGCCGGCGCTGCTGAAGGCGTTCTCGACGACGCCGGGGCGGGCGTGAGGACGGCGCTCCTGCTGGTGGCAGTCGCCTTGAGCTGTGGCCCTGAGGTCGCGTCCTGCCAGGCGCGGACCGGTCCGCCCGCGGGCACGAACAGGGCGCCGAGCGGCCCGCCGCTGGGCTCGGGCTCGGGCTCGGGCGGCGTGCCGGGGTCCGGCGGCGAAGAAGCGGGCGCCGGCGAGACCACGCAGGGCGAAGCCGACCCGCTGGTGGACAACGGGTTGGGCAGCCCACTGTGCAGGGGCGCGCTGGGCGGCGGGCTGTCGGCGGCGAGCAGGCGCGACTGCGAAACGTCGGGGTTCGTGGCGGCGCCCGCGCCGACGAGCGACTACGGGATCGACGTGCACATCGACACGGGCGTGCTGGGGTTCAGTGAAGGCGGGCTTGAGAGCGTCGTGCAGGACCTGTTCGTGACGCCGCTGTGGATGGCGCTGGTGTGGGCGGTGCACGCGCTGGTGGTGCTGCTCGAGTGGTGCTTTACGATCGACCTGCTGGACAGCGCCTCGGCGGGGGGCGTCGGCAGGGGGCTGCGCCAGATGCAGAGCTCGCTGACGGGACCGTGGCTGGCGAGCGTGCTGGCGGTCGCGTCGGTGCTGGCCGCGTACAACGGCCTGGTGCGCCGCCGTGTGGCGGAGACGGTCGGCGAGGCGCTCGTGATGCTGGCGATGATGGCGGGCGGCCTGTGGGTGATCGTCGACCCGACGGGCACCGTGGGCGCGCTCGGCTCCTGGGCCAACCAGGCGAGCCTCGGCACGCTGGCGGTCACCGTGCGGGGCGCCCCGGTGGGCGCGGGACGGGCGCTGGCGGACAGCATGGGAGCGGTGTTCGCGGCGGCGATCGAAGCGCCGTGGTGCTACCTGGAGTTCGGCGACGTCGGCTGGTGTCGCGACCCCGCGCGGCGCGATCCGCGGCTGCACGCGGCGGGGCTGCAGATCGCCGCCGCCGAGGAAGTGCTCGTGGGGTGCAGGTTGCGGGTGGGGCCGGTGTCGCCGTGCGTGGGAGCGCAGAGCGCGCAGGGCAAGGCGCTGAAGCACAGCGCGCAGCTGCTGCGGGGCGCTCCCAGCAACGGCGCGATCTTCCTGGCGCTGCCGGCCGACGGACCGGCGCGGAACTCGATCAACGAACAGGGCTCGCTGCTGCGGACGCTGTGTCAGAGCGGCGAAGCGAGCGCCTGCCGCGGGCCGACCGCGGCGCAGGCGGAGTTCCGCACCGGCGGCCACACGTGGTCGCGGGTGGGCGGGCTGCTGCTGATCGTGGCGGGCGTGCTGGGGATGCTGCTGGCGCTCGGGTTCGTCGCGCTGCGGCTGCTGGCGGCGGCGCTGTTCAGCCTGATGTACCTGCTGCTGGCGCCGATCGCGGTGCTGGCGCCGGCGCTCGGCGACGGCGGACGGGCGGCGTTTCGCAAGTGGGCGGCGCGCCTGCTGGGGGCGGTCGTGTCGAAGCTGCTGTACTCGTTCCTGCTGGGCGTGGTGCTCGTGGTCGTGGCGATCCTCGGTCAGCTGCGGGGGCTCGGCTGGTGGACGCAGTGGCTGCTGACGTCGGCCTTCTGGTGGGGAGCGTTCGCCCGCCGCCACCAGGCGCTCGGGGTCGCCGAGGGCGCGATCGGACGGGAGCGTTCGGGGCCCCGTCGCTCGATCGCGCGGCGCGTGGGCGAGGCGCTGGAGACCCCGCGCGCGGCGTTCGATCTCGCGCGCCGCACGAAAGCGCGGCTGTCGAAAGGGCCGCCGAGCGCCGAGCAGCGCCGCGAGCGCACACGGATCGGTCGCGAGCGGGCGCGGGAGATGGCCGATGCGCAGGTGGCGCGCAGCCTCGAGCGCGAGCATGGCGAGGCGGGGGCTCAGGTGCAGGCCGGACCCGACGCGCAGGCGCGGCTGGCTGGGATGCGCGGTCAGCTGGAGCGAGTGCGCGACGCCCGCGAGGGCGCCGTCTCGGCGGGCGACACGCGCAGGGCGGCGAAGCTGGGTGTGCGCGAGGAGCGCATCGCGGGTGAGATCGCGCACGAGGAGGACACGCTCCGCCGGGCGCGACGGACGGTCGCGGACGGCGAGGGCGCGCGGCGCAGGACGGGGGAGGCCCATACGCGCGAGCAGCGCGAGGGGCGCGCGCGCTGGCTCGATGTCCAGGCGGCATTGCCCGCGGGCGGGCGCAAGGACATGGACGGCGAGCGTCGGGACTACGCGGCGCTCGCCGGGCTCGCGGGACACGGGCGCGGCGAGTACGAACGGCTCGACCCGCGACGCAGGCGCGAGGCGAGGCTGCAGATCGATCGCGAGCTGGCGCTGCGCAAGGAGCTGGGCGGCGCCGCGGCGGACGTCGCGGGCGCCGGTGGCGGCTCGCTCGGGCGGCGTGAGAAGCGCAGGGCGGGCAGCGAGTTCGACCGCGCGCTCGGCGAGCGGATGCGCGCCACAGGACATCGGGCGCCGAGCGCGCGCAAGGGGGGCTCCCGGCTGGAGGAGTGGAAACGCGAAGGGGCGTCGGCGGCCACGCGCGAGCACGCGCGGAGCGGGTCGCCGGTGCTGGACGACGCGCGCGAGGTCGCGGCACGGCGCAAACGCCAGCTCGGCAGAGATCGGCGGTGAGGACGCTGAGGGTGGTGCCGGTGTGGCGGCGAACCCACGCGAGCGCGGGCTGGCCTCTGAGCGCAAGCTGGCGCGGCGGAGGGCGGCGTTGACAGCCGGCCCGGCCACGACGAGAGGTCGCGCCCTGCCGGGAGGCGCGGTGACGCTCGCGGTGGGCGCGAGCCTGGGGCTGGCGGCGATGTTCATGCTGGTGGCGGCGCTCGCCGGCGTGGGCGGCGCGTCCCTGGGCGCGGGCGTCTCGGGCGCGGCGGGCGGTTCGGGCTACGGAGCGTCCGCGCTCGCCCGGCGGGAAATCCCCGCGGCGTACCTGCGCCTGTACGAGGCGGCGGCCCAGCGGTACGGGCTGGACTGGGCGATTTTGGCCGGGATCGGCAAGGTCGAGTGCGACCACGGCCGCGACCCGGACCCGTCGTGTACGCGCGAGGGCGCGGAGAACTCGGCGGGGGCCGGCGGGCCGATGCAGTTCATCGCGTCGAGTTGGGCGCGGTATGGGGTGGACGGCGACGGCGACGGCAGGATCGACCGCTGGGACCCGGCCGACGCGATCTACGCGGCCGCCAACTACCTGCGCGCGTCGGGCGCTCCGGGCGACTACCGGGCGGCGATCTTCGCGTACAACCACGCGAGCTGGTACGTGGCCGAGGTCGAGAGCTGGGCGGCGAAGTACCGCGGGCCGCCGGCCCTGCAGACGTCGCCGCTCGGTGCCGAAGGTACTGGCGAAGGAGGCGCGGGCGCGGACACGCGCCTGGCGGGCGAAACCTCGACGCCGGTGCGGTTCGTCGCGGGCGAACGCGCCACGCTGACGGGGGGCGACGGACACCTGGCGCTGGTCCCGGCGGGCGTGCCGGCGAGAGTGCAGGCGATGATCGTGGCGGGCAACGAGCTGCAGGAGCTGCCCTACGGCCCGGGAGGGCACCCCGATCCGAGGGGAGCGCGCGAAGAGGACTGTTCGAGCACCCTCAACTACGTGCTCTACCGCGCGGGGGTGAGGCCGATCTCAGAGATCGTCAGGGACAACCCGCTGGCCCAGGACTATGTCGGTTGGGGGCTGCCCGGCCTCGGCCGCTGGGTGAGCGTCTACGCGACGACCTCGCCGACGAACCACGTGTTCGTGGTGATCGCGGGGCTGCGCCTGGACACCAGCCACAACGGCACCGACGTTGGTCCCAACAGCGGCGAAGACGGCCCCCGCTGGCGGATCCTCGACCACATCCCGACATGGGCGCGCTGGTCGGTCAGGCACCCGCCGGGGCTGTAAGCGGTTCGACGTGGGCGGTGAACGTAGGTCTCCACTCAATCAGAAGTCGGCCAGGAAGCTGCTCGAAGCCCACGGGTGGCGGAGGACAAGCGGCGGCAAGCACGCCGTGAAGATGGAGAAGGCAGGTCATCGGCCGATCACCTTGCCGATGCACAAGGGGCGGGATTACCATCAAAGCCTCACAAGGGCGATACTGAGACAGGCAGGTCTATGATGAGGAGCATCGGAAGAAGGTCGTGTGCGTTGCCAGATCAGATCGAGATACAGGCGTCGGTCCATGAGGAGGACGGCTCCTTCTGGGCCGAGGTGCCCAGCTGTCCGGGGCTGTTCGCCTCCGGCGACACGCTCGACGAGCTCGCCGAGGCGCTGCGCGAGGCGTGGGCGCTCTATCACGACATAGATCCAGCTCACCAAGCAGGCGACGGGAGCCGGTCGGATTGGGCGGGCGAGACGTCTTCGCTGATCCTGCGGGTTCCCGCCTTCGCGTAGATTGCAAGGATGTCTAGCCGCAAGGTCGACTATCTGCTGATCGGCGGGGGGCTGGCGAGCGCCAACTGCGCGCGCTGGCTGCGCGAGGCGGGCGCTGAGGGGACGGTGCTGCTGGTGGGGCGCGAGCCCGACCCGCCGTACAACCGCCCGAACTGCTCGAAGGGATACCTGCGCGGCGAGGAGGAGCGCTCGGAGGCGTTCTTCCGGCCGGAGGGGTGGTGGGGCGAGCAGGATCTCGAGCTGCTGACGCGCACGAGCGTCACGGCGCTCGACCTCGACAGCCGCACGGCGAAGCTCTCCAACAAGGAGGAGGTCGAGTTCGGCAAGGCGCTGATCGCGACCGGCGCGAACGTCAGGCGGCTGAACGTTCCGGGGTGCGAGCTGGAGGAGATCCACTACCTGCGCACGCTCGGCAACGCCGACGCGATCCGCGCGAGCGTGGCCGGCGCGCAGGACGTCGTGCTGATCGGCGGCTCCTACATCGGCTGCGAGGTCGCGGCGTCGTTGACCGCGATCGGCAAGCGCTGCACGATCGTGATGCAGGAGAAGGCGACGTTCGAACGGGGCTTCGGCGAGCGCGTCGGGCGCTTCTTCCAGGGCCTGCTGGAAGGCGCCGGCGTGAAGCTGCACGGCGAGGACGAGCTCGAGCGCTTCGAGGGCGCCGACGGACGGGTCGGCACGGTCGTCACCAGGCGGGGGTTGGAGCTGCCAGCGCAGGCGGTCGTGATCGGCGCGGGCGTGAGTGCCGACACGCAGCTCGCGCAGCGCGCGGGCCTGACGCTCGGCGAGCGCGGCGGGATCGCGTGCTCGGCGCGCCTGGAGACCTCGGCGCCGGGCGTGTACGCGGCCGGGGACGTGTGCGAGTACGACTCGCCGCTGCACGGTCGGCCGATGCGGATCGAGCACTGGGACGTGGCGTTCAAGCACGGCAAGACCGCGGCCTTGAACATGCTCGGCGGCGATGCGCCTCATGTCGAGGTCCCTTACTTCTTCTCGGTCCTCGCCGGGATGGGCGAGCTGGAGTACGTCGGACCCGCCTCGACATGGGACGAGGAGATCGTGCGCGGCTCGATCGAGGACGGCCGCTTCACGAACTGGTACCTGCACGAGGCGCGCGTCGTCGCGGCGCTGACGTTCGGGCGCTCGGACGACCTCGACGTCGCGCGCCGGCTGCTCGCGGAGAAGCCGATTCTCGACGCGTCCCAGCGGACCGCGCTGGGTGATGTAGGCACGGACCTGAACGCCGTTCTGTTCTGATCTCGCCGGTGAGTGCGCGCCGACTTTGACGTGGACCTGAACGCCGTACCGTTCTAATCCCGGCCTCCGGCGCGCAGTCGCATCCAGACCGATCGGAGATCGGCCAGCGCGAGCCCCAAAAGCATCAACCCGAAACGGCGCCTCCGACGCCGGGTGCAGTAGGATGCGCGACATCCGAAAACGGTCGGTGGTGAAGGGAAGCCGGTGCGAATCCGGCGCGGACCCGCCACTGTGACCGGGGATGCCCGCCGCGGCGCGCCGACTCGGCGCGCGGCCACCGATCTCGCCTCCGGCGGATCGGGAAGGCGCGGAGGGGTAGGCCCGGGAGCCAGGAGACCTGCCTCCGACCACAAGCCCACAAGGCCCTCGAGGAAAGGGGTTGGCTCCATCATGAAGCACTCTCGTCTGATCGTCGCCGCCGCGTTCGCCGCCGCGGCCCTACCCGCTGTCGCAGTGCCGCTCGCAAGCCAGGCGTCCACCGGCCGGGCGGCCCGGTCCTCCGGCACTCCCGTGACCGTCAGGGTCGAGGGGATCGCCTCGACGCTGCTCGCCGAAACCGCGATCGACGCCAAGGCGGCGTCGATCGACAGGGACGGCAAGCCCGCCGACGCCTGTACGGGGGACACCGCCGCAGTCGCGCTGCAGGACGCCACGCACGGCAACTGGACCGCGGGCCCCTACTCGTCAGGGCTCGGCTATCCCGTGATCGGGATCCGCGGTGAGTCCCACCCGTTCACGTCCGCCTACTACTGGTCGCTGTGGATCGACGGCAAGCCGGCGAGCACCGGCGTCTGCGGCGCGACGCTGCACAGGGGAGAGCGTCTGCTGTTCTTCCCGCAGTGCTCCCAGGAAAGCGCGTCGAGCTGCCCGCGCGGCATGTTCGACCCGGCCGTGCTCCAGCTGACTGGTCCCGCGAGCGCGCGTGTTGGTAAGGCGATCACACTGAAGGTCTCCTCGCTCGAGGACCTCACCGGCAAGACGTCCCCTGGCGCCGGCGTGAAGCTGTCGGCGGCGGGACACACGATCACGACCGGCGCCTCCGGCAGGGCGAAGCTGACGTTCGCCAAGACGGGCCGCTACCGGATCGTGGCGAGCGCCCGGGACTCGGTTCGCGACGAGCTCATCGTCACGGTCGGTGCGCGCAGCGGATAGCCGATGTGGCGCAGGCTGCTCCCAGGGGGTTCGGCGGAGGCGGCGGTTCGGAGACTCCGTGCTGTCGCCGCTGCGCCGGCCGTCCTCGCGCTCGCCGGCTGCGGGCTCGGCGCGGGTCCCGCGCCGAGCTCCGTCGAGCTCACCGTCACCCGCGACTTCGGCGCGCACGTCGTGCGCGTCTGGAGCGCGCCGAGGGTGCGCGGCCAGGAGACCGTGATGAGCCTGCTGACGCGCAACGCGACGGTCACGACCCGCTACGGCGGCGGCTTCGTCGAGAGCGTCGACGGGCTCTCGGGCGGCGGCGAATCGGGCGGGCGGCCGGTCGACTGGTTCTACTACGTCAACGGTATGCAGGCGCCGAAGGGCGCGGCGGAGACGAACGTGCATCCGGGGGACCGCATCTGGTGGGACCGCCACGACTGGAGCCAGACCGACACCGTGCCCGCCGTCGTCGGGTCGTTTCCGGAGCCGTTCCTGAACGGGACCGAAGGCAAGCGCCTGCCGGTGCGCATCGAATGCGCGGCGCTGTCGAGCGGCCCGTGTCGCACGGTGGCCTCGAGGCTGCACCAGCTCGGCGTGCCGGCGGGGCTCGGCGCGATCGGGCCAGGCGACGAGCCACAGACGCTGCGGGTCCTGGTTGGGCCGTGGATCGCGGTCAGCCCCATTCCCGGCGCGCAGGCGCTCGAGCGCGGCCCGCAGGCCAGCGGGGTCTACGCGCGCTTCTCCGCGAATGGAGGGACGCTCACGCTGCTGAACGAACAGGGTGCCCCGGCGCGCGTGCTGAGGGCCGGCGCGGGGCTCGTCGCGGCCACGCGCTACGCCGAAGAGGCGCCGCTGTGGCTCGTCACGGGCACGGACGACGCGGGTGTGGAACTGGCCGCGCGCGCGTTCGAGGAGACCACCCTGGAAAACCGCTTCGCGGTGGCGCTCGCTCCCGGTGGCGCCGCGCTGCCGGCGCCCGCGGGAGGATGACGATGCTCTTCGAGCAACGGCCGTTCTTCTACCGGCGTCTCGCCAGCCCCCTGCACGCGGCGCGCGCCGGCGTGGGGGCTGCGTGGGCGCTCGCGCTGACCGCGGCCGCGTTCGAGCTCTCCCATCCGCTGGTCCTGCTCGCGCTGACGCTGGCGGTGCTCGGCGCCGGGGCCGCGGCGGGCGTCGGCCGCCAGCTGGCGCGGACGCTGCGCACGGCGGCGATCGTGGCCGTGCCGATCGTGGCGGTCAACGTGCTCGTCTCGCGGCAGGGCCTCACCGTGTTCGCGCGACTCGGCGACCTCGGTCCGTTCGGGCAGGGCGATCTCACGCTCGAGGCCGCCGTGTACGGTGCGGTGATCGCGCTGAAGGTCGCGCTGCTGATCCTCGTCACCACGCTCGCCAGCCTTGCGGTCGATCCCGACGAGCTGTTGCGCGGGTTGGGCCGGCTGTCGTTCCGCTCGGCGCTCACCGCGTCGCTCTGCACGCGCATGATCCCGCTGCTCGCGGCCGACGCGCAACGCCTCGCCGAGGCGCAGCGCACCCGCCCAGGAGGCGCCCCCGGCGGAGCCCGCGCGCGCGTCGCGCTCGTCGGCGGCGTGGTCGGCGGTTCGCTCGACCGCGCGATGGACGTCGCGGCCACGCTGGAGCTGCGCGGCTTCGCGGCCGCCCGCGGCTCGTGGGGCGCCGAGCGGCGGTCGGGTCGAGCGATGGAGCCGCGGTCGGGTCGAGCGACGGCGCGGCGGTCGATTCGAGCGAGCTTCCCGGGCCTGCGCGATCGGGTGCCCAGCCTGCGCTCGTCGCACCCGCTGCATGCGCCCTCGCGTCACGACGTCGCGTTCGCGTGCTCCGCCGTCGCGATCGTCGCGCTCGCCACCCTCGGCTGGCTCGGCGGGGCGGCGAGCTTCCAGGCATATCCGCTCGTCCACGCGCCCGTCGGCGTCGGAACGCCGGCGCTGTGTGCGGCGCTGATCGTCGCCGTCCTGCTGCCGTTCGGCGACCGCCGAGGGATCGAGCTATGAGCGCGATCGTCTCCTTCAATCGCGTCAGCTATCGCTATCCGGGGGCCGTGGAGCCCGCGCTCGACGATGTCAGCCTCGACGTCCAGCCGGGCGAGCTGTGCCTGCTGGCGGGGCTGTCGGGTCACGGCAAGTCGACGCTGCTGCGCGCCGCCTGCGGGCTGGCGCCGCACTTCCACGGCGGGCGCTTCGCCGGCGCGGTGACGCTCGCCGGGATGGACACGCGCGAGCACGGTCCCGCGCGGCTGGGCACCGTCGCCGGAGTGCTCTTCCAGGACCCGGAGACGCAGCTCGTGACCAACTCCGTGCGAGCCGAGCTTGCGCTGGGGCTGCAGAGCCGCGGCGAGGGTGGGGCCGCGGTCGCGCGCGGGGTCGAGGAGGTGGCGCTCGCGCTGGGGATCGACGCGCTGCTGGACCGCTCGGTGCACGAGCTGTCGGGGGGCGAGCAGCAGCGGGTCGCGCTCGGCGCGGCGCTCGCGGGCCGGCCGCCGGTCATCCTGCTGGACGAGCCGACCTCGCAGCTGGACCCTGTCGCCGGCGACGAGCTGATCGGGCTGCTGCGACGGCTGAACCAGGAGTGGGAGACGACGATCCTGCTGGCCGAGCATCGTCTCGAGCGCTGCCTGTCGGCGGCGGATCGCGTGATCGCCCTGTGCCGGGGTCGCGTCGCCCACGACGGCGATCCGGCCTCGTTCTTGGCATGGGCCGAGCGCGAGGCGCCCGCGCTGCAGACTCCGGGCGCGAAGCTGTTCGCGCTCGCCGGTCTGCGCCCGCTTCCGGTGGGCGTGCGTCAGGCGCGCGCCTCGCTGCGCGCCCATGGCCGGCTGCCGCAGGACGGTCATCTCCGGCCCGCCGCAGCCGCGCAGCCGCAGGAGGCGATCGGTGCACCCCGGAATACGGATGACAGGCTCGCCGCGCTGACGTCCGACCGCCGATCCGAGATCGGCAGGCAGACCGGCCGGCGCGAGCCCGTGGCCGCACTGCGCATGCGCGGCGTCTGGCACGAGCTGCGCGACGGTCCCGCGATTCTGCGCGGCATCGAGCTGACGTTGCGCCCGGGCGAGAGCGTCGCGCTGATGGGTCGCAACGGCGCGGGCAAGTCCACGCTCCTGCGCCACGCGGCCGGCCTGCTCGCGCCTACGCGCGGCAGGATCGAGCGCGCCGGGCGGGTCGCGCTGCTGCTGCAGAACCCCGGCGACTACTTCCTGCACGCGCGCGTCGACGAGGAGACCTCGGCGCGGGCGCTGGCAGCCGCCGGATTGGAGCACGCGAGCGAGCGCAACCCGCGCGACCTCTCGGGCGGCGAGCGCCAGAGGCTCGCGCTGGCGATCGTCGCGGGCGACGGCGAGCCTCCGGCGGTGCTCGCCCTGGACGAGCCCACGCGCGGCATGGACCGCGAGGCCAAGGGGGAGCTCGCGCTCGAGCTGCGCCGTCGCGCCGGGGACGGGCAGGCTGTGATCGTGACGACACACGACCCCGAGTTCGCCGCGTCCTGCGCGCAGCGCGCGATCCTGCTCGCGGGCGGAAGGGTCATAGCCGACGGGCCCGCGTCGGAATTGCTCGCCGGCGGCTGGTACTTCGCGACGGAGACCGCGCGCATCCTCGGCGGCGCGGGTGGCGCGTTGCTGCCCGAGCAGGGGCTCGCGCTGCTCCGGGCCGGCGTCGGCGTCGCTCACGCCGGCATAGCTCAGGGGGGCGTAGCTGAGGGCGGCGTCGGACGGGGGGTTCTCGCGTGAGCTGGCCGCTCGCTTCGTTTTTGCTCGTCGGGCTGGTGCTCGCCGCCGGCTGGCTCGCGTACGAGCGCAGGCGCCCGTCCGCGCGCATGGTCGCGGTCGTGGCGACGCTTTCGGCGGTCGCCGCGCTCGGCCGCGACATGTTCGTGGCGCTGCCCGACGTCAAGCCGATCACGGCGATCGCGTTCGTCGTCGGCTACGGGCTCGGCCCGCTGCCCGGGTTCACGGTCGGCGCGATCGGGATGCTCGCGTCCAACGTCATGCTCGGCCAGGGCCCGTACACGCCGTGGCAGATGGCGGCGTGGGGCCTCGTCGGACTCGCGGGCGCCGCGCTCGGACGGCTCAGCGGCCGGCGCCTTCCTCGTCTGCCGCTCGCCTGCGCGTGCGCGGGCGCGGCGCTCGCGGCGAAGGAGATCATGAACGTCTACACCTGGACGATGGGCGCGAGTCACACCCCCGCCGCCTTCCTGGCGGTCGCGGGCACGGCGCTGCCGTTCGATCTCACGGACACGATCGCCACGCTGCTGTTCGCGCTCGCGTTCGGGCCGGAGCTCGCGCGGCTGCTGGGACGCACGCGCGAGCGTATGACCGTGCACTGGGAGCACGCCGCTCCGGGAACGGTCGCGCGCACGCTGGCGATCCTCACGCTCGTCGCCGGCGCGACGCTCGGCCGCGGCGGAGCGCCCGCGCGCGCGTGGAGTCTCACCTCGGTGGCCTCGGGCGGGGCACCCTCGATGGCCTCGGCGGGCGGGGCGCGTGCCCGCCCGCCAGACGTCACCGCGCGCGCCGCGTCGCTGTCGGGCGAGCTGTCGTTCCTGACCTACGCCCAGAACGGCGATGGCGGCTTCGGCGCCGCGCGCGGGCAGGGCTCCAGCGAGCTGTACACCGCCTGGGCGGCGATGGGCCTGGCGGCCGCCGGACGCGATCCGGCGTACGTGCGTCGCGGCGGGCACTCGGTGCTCGACTCGCTTCGTCGCGAAGCCTCGACCCTGCGGGGCCTCGGCGACGTCGAGCGTACGATCCTCGCCGCGCGCGCATGCGGAGCGTCGGCGTACTCGTTCGCGGGCCGCGACCTCGTCGCCGAAGTGCTGCGCGCGCGCGCGCGCGCAGGCTCGTTCGAGCACCAGGTCAACCTGACCGCGTTCGCGATCTTCGCGCTGCGCGCGGTCGGTCACTCGAGCGGCTTCCCCGCGATCCGCAAAGCGGCGGGCTGGATCGAGCGCCAGCAGAACGGCGACGGCGGCTTCGGCTTCGGCGCGCGCGGCTCGGGCAGCGACGTCGACGACACGGGCGCGGCGCTGCAGGCGCTCGCGGACGCGGGCGCGCGCAACGCGCGCATGCTCGGCGCCGCGGCCGGCTATCTGATCCGCTCCCAGAATCTCGACGGCGGCCTCCCGCAGCGGTACGGCGAAGCGTCCAACGCCCAGTCGACCGCCTGGGCGGCCCAGGGCCTGATCGCGGCGGGCCTCGACGCCGGCTCCGTGCGCCGTCGCGGCAGCCGCTCGCCGATCGGCTATCTGGAAAGCCTGGTCACTTTCGGCGGGAGCGTCCGCTACTCGCGCACCAGCGCCCAGACGCCCGTGTGGGTGACCTCGCAGGTCATGGTCGCGCTCGCCGGCAGGATCTTCCCCGTCGTCTGGTAGCGGATCGTGTGAACCCCAAGGGTTCACGTCGAGCTCGGATCGCGGCTCGATCCCTCGCGGTTGAAGCTCTTGCGGTTGAAGCTCTCGCGGTTGAAGCTCTCGCGGCTGACGCCCGCCGTCTTACCTTGAGCCCGTCTTTACAGACCCGCCTACCCTTGGAAAGCGTGTCCGCGACATACGTATCGACCGCCGAGCCGAGCCGGCGTCTCCCTGAAGGCCGCCCAGGCGCGGCCGGCCCGCTCGGCGCCGCCGGGCTGTGCCTCGTGGCGCTCGCCCTCACCTGGGTCGTGACGGCGCTGGTGCCGGCGGGACAGTTCAAAGACGCCGTGGCGCTCCACGACCTCACGCTTCTGGGCCACACGCATGCGGCCACGGTGGCGAAAGCCGTGCTGCTGTCGCTCAGTACGCCCCTCTTCATCGCTTGGATCGTGGCGCTGATCGCCGTGGCGCTCATTCGCGAACGCCCGCGTGTGGCGCTGGCGGCCGGGCTCGTGATGGCGCTGTCGCCCCTGACGGCCGAAGCGCTCAAGCCGCTGCTCGCCCACCCCCACACCCGCATCGGCGCGATCACCGTCGGCCCGGCGTCCTGGCCCAGCGGTCACTCCAGCGCCGCGCTCGCGCTCGTGCTGTGCGCCGTGCTCGTCGCCCCGGCGCGCCGGCGTGCGATCGTGGGCGCGCTCGGCGCGGGGTTCGCGGTGGCTGTCGGCTGCTCGCTGGTGATCCTCGCCTGGCACATGCCCAGCGACGTCTTCGGCGGGTACCTCCTCGCCGCGCTGTGGGTCACGCTCGCCGTGGCCGGGCTGCGCGCCGCCGATCGGCGCTGGCCGGCCGCGCGCTCGGGGTTGCGGCCAGGCTCAGAGGGAGTCCGAGCCGTGCGCGCCCGGGTCCCACAGTGACTCGGAGCCGTCCCGGGCGTCCGCCTGGACGTTGGCGGCGCGGCCGAGGATGAACAGCAGGTCCGAGAGCCGGTTCAGGTAGCGCACGACCTCGGGGTTGCCGTCCTCGCCCACGGCGATCGCGCACCGCTCGGCGCGGCGGCAGACGGTGCGGCAGACGTGCAGGTGCGCCGCCGCGGGAGTCCCGCCCGGAATCACGAACGAGCGCAGCGGCTGCAGCGTCGCGTTGACCTCGTCGCAGGCCTGCTCCAGCCACTCGGTGTAGGAGGCGTCCACGCGCAGTCGCGGGCGTGCGTCGGGGGCGTCCGCGGGGGCCGGCGGCACCGACAGATCGGCACCGACGTCGAGCAGGTCGTTCTGCACGCGCCGCAGCCATGCGGCGAACGCGTCGGAAAGGCCCGGCTGAAGCAGCGCGACCCCGAGCGTGGCGTTGAGCTCGTCGACCGTGCCGTACGCCTCGACGCGGGGGTGCAGCTTGGAGACACGGCTCATGTCCCCGAGGTGCGTCTCGCCACTGTCGCCAAGCCTCGTGTATATCCGCGTCAAGTTCACGGTCATGGCCCTGGGTGGAGTCTCGCACACCCGCGCCGCCGCCCATCGGGACGATCGGATACGTTCTCGGACCTCAATGCGGATCGGAGTTCCGAAGGAGACCGTGGCGGGCGAGCACAGGGTTGCGCTCGTGCCGGAGGTCGTAAGCAAGCTGAAGGCCAATGGGCTGGACGTCCTCGTGCAGCGCGGCGCCGGCGCCGACGCGCTGCTGTCCGACTCCGCCTTCGCCGAGGCGGGCGCGCAGCTGACCGACGACGCCACCCAGGTGTGGGGATGCGACGTCGTCGTCAAGATCGCCGCGCCCGACCCCGAGGAAGTCCGGGGGCTCGGGTCCGGCTCGATCCTCGTCGGCTTTCTCGCGCCGCTGACGAGCCCACAGACGACGCAGGCGCTGGCCGACGCCAAGGCGACCGCGTTTGCGATGGAGGCGATCCCGCGGATCTCGCGCGCGCAGTCGATGGACGCGCTGTCCTCGCAGAGCAACGTCGCGGGATACGAGGCGGCACTGCTCGGCGCCGTCAACATGGGCCGCTTCTACCCGATGCTGATGACCGCCGCCGGTACGATCCCGCCCGCGAAGGTGCTCGTCCTCGGCGCCGGCGTCGCCGGCCTGCAGGCGCTGGCGACCGCCAAGCGCCTGGGCGCGCGCGCGACCGGCTACGACGTGCGTCCGGAGGTCGCCGAGCAGGTTCAGTCGCTCGGCGCGCAGTGGCTGGACCTCGGCCTGGAGGCCAGCGGCGAGGGGGGGTATGCGCGCGAGCTGACCGATGCGGAGCGCGCGGCTCAGCAGCAGGCTCTGACCGAGGCGATCAAGGGCTTCGACGTGGTCATCACCACGGCGCTTGTTCCGGGCCGCCCGGCGCCGAAGCTGGTCACCGAGGAGGCGGTCCGGGACATGAAGCCCGGGTCCGTGATCGTCGATCTCGCCGGCGAGGCGGGCGGCAACTGCGAGCTGACCGAGCCGGGTGAGACGGTCGTCGAGCACGACGTCAAGATCATCTCGCCGCTGAACCTGCCCGCATGCATGGGCGAGCACGCCTCGCAGCTGTTCGCGCGCAACGTGCTGGCGCTGCTGGAGCTGTTCGTCGGGGAGGACGGCGCGCTGAAGCTCGACTTCGAGGACGAGATCGTCGCGGGCGCGTGCATCGTGCGCGACGGCGAGATCGTCCATGCCGGGGCCAAGGCGGCGGTGGAAGCGTCGGGCGGGATGCCCGGCGCGGTCACGGGCGATACGAGGTCGGACGTCGATGTCGAAACGTCGGGCGGGATGCCCGGCGCGGTCACGGGCGACACGAGGTCGGACGTCGATGTCGAAACGCCGGGCGGGATGCCCGGCGGAGGTACTCATACATGATCCTCGCAAGCACCCTGACAACCAACCTGGCGATCCTCGTGCTCGCCGGCTTCATCGGCTTCGTGGTCATCTCGAAGGTGCCCAACACGCTGCACACGCCGCTGATGTCCGGGACCAACGCGATCCACGGGATCGTGCTGCTCGGCGGCCTTTTGCTGTTCGGCCTCGTCGGGCTCGATGCGTTCAGCAAGGCGCTGCTGGTGGTCGCGGTCGCCTTCGGCACGATCAACGTCGTCGGCGGCTTTTTGGTCACGGACCGCATGCTGGAGATGTTCAAGTCCAAGCCCAAGCCTGATTCGACGAGCGGATCGGCAAGTGGTCCGAAGGGTCGTTCCGTAAGCGGATCGACGAGTGGCCCAAAGAACGGCTCGGTGAGCGGGACTGGTGGCGCGGCACAGGGCTCGCCCGAGGGTGACTCCTGATGCCGGAGTTCCATCCGCTGATGGCGAGCTTCCTGCAGAGCGAAGACTTCATCTACGTCCTGTACATCGTGGCCTTCGCGCTGTTCATCCAGGGTCTGCGCGGACTGGCCGGGCCGACGACCGCCGTGCGCGGCAACCGCATCGCCGCGGTCGGCATGGCGATCGCGGTGATCGCGACCCTGCTGTATCCGGGCGAGGGCAACTGGGGCCTGATCGCGCTCGGGATCGCGCTCGGGGTGGCCGTCGGCGTGCCCGCCGCGCGTCAGGTGAAGATGACCGCGATGCCGCAGATGGTCGCGCTGTTCAACGGCGTCGGCGGCGGCGCGGTCGCGCTGATCTCGTGGGTGGAGTTCCGTCACTACGGCTCGACGTACGGCTCCCACACGATCCAGGCGGGCGGGGAACTGGCCCACGGCGTCGTCGTCCAGAGCGGCGTCACCGTCCAGGTGGGCGGCGTGCCGACCTACGTGGCGATCTTCTCGGTGTTCGCGGCGATCGTCGGCTCCGTCTCCTTCTGGGGCTCGAACATCGCCTTCGGCAAGCTCCAGGAAGTCATCCCGGGCCGCCCGATCTCGCTGGGGTCCGCCCAGCAGGCGGTCAACATGGTGCTGCTCGTGCTCGCGCTGGCCGCCGGCATCGATCTCGTCGCCGGGGCGCACTCGCAGCTGCTGTTCATCGGCATGCTCGTCATCGCCGCGCTGCTCGGCAACGCGGTCGTGCTGCCGATCGGCGGCGCCGACATGCCCGTGGTGATCTCGCTGCTGAACGCCTTCACGGGCCTGTCCGCGGCCGCGACCGGCATGGCGCTGAACAACCCGGCGCTGATCGTCGCCGGCATGATCGTGGGCGCGTCGGGCTCGATCCTGACGAACCTGATGGCGACCGCCATGAACCGCTCGATCCCGGCGATCGTCGCGGGCGGGTTCGGCGGCGGCGGAGCCGTCGCGGGGGCGCAGGGCGCCGGCGAGCACGCCGGGACCGTACGCTCCACCAGCGCCGCCGACGCCGCGATCCAGCTCGCCTACGCCGGGCGCGTGGTGATCGTCCCCGGCTACGGCATGGCCGTCGCCCAGGCCCAGCACGCGGTGCGCGAGCTGACCAAGGAGCTCGAGGATCGCGGAGTGGAGGTCAGCTACGCGATCCATCCGGTCGCCGGGCGCATGCCCGGGCACATGAACGTGCTGCTCGCCGAGGCCGACGTGCCCTACGACCAGCTCAGGGAGATGGACGACGCCAACCCCGAGTTCCAGCGCACCGACGTCTCGCTCGTGATCGGCGCAAACGACGTGACCAACCCCGCCGCGAAGAACACCCCAAGCTCGCCGATCTACGGCATGCCGATCCTCGAGGTCGCCGACAGCAGGTCGGTGATCGTCATCAAGCGCTCGATGAATCCCGGCTTCGCGGGCATCGAGAACGAGCTCTACTTCGACCCGAAGACGGCGATGCTGTTCGGCGACGCCAAGTCCGCGGTCAGCGAGATCACGGCGGAGCTGGCGCAGATCTGATCCATGGATCTCGCGCCCCGTCCCCGACCGGCGTTCGCCAGACGGCGCCGACCGGGCGGCGCTTGTGTCGAGCCTGCCGGAAGAAGACGAACAAGCGGCAGCCGCACCGTCGGGAACAGCAGCCCCACCCTTGGGGCGCCGCCCGCGGCCTCTGCGAGACTGCGAAGCGTGATCGAGCGCGCCCAGGCCCTGGCGGCCCTGTCCCGCAACGAGTTCGACCTGGTGGTCGTCGGCGGCGGCATCACCGGCGCGGGCGTCGCCCTCGACGCGGCCACGCGCGGCTTCAGCGTCGCGCTGATCGAGCGCGCCGACTTCGCCGCCGGGACGTCCAGCCGTTCGAGCAAGCTCGTGCACGGAGGCCTTCGCTACCTGCAGAAGCTCGACCTCGGCCTCGTCCGCGAGGCGCTGCTCGAGCGCCGGCTGATGGTCGCGCTCGCGCCACACCTCGTCCATCCCCTCCCGCTGGTCGTCCCGGCGTTCGACGGCGCCCGTCCCGATCGGCTCGTCGGTGTCGGGCTCAACCTCTACGACGTCATGTCCGTCGAGCGTGACAGCCTGCGCGCGCGACGCGCGCGACGCGCGCGCGACGCGGAGGAGGGGGCGGAGGAAGAGCTGAGTCCGCGCCCGGCGGAAGGCGAGTCGTGGAGCCCGGAGCGCCATCGTGTGATCTCCGGGGAGGACGTGTGCGAGCTGCTGCCCGCGCTCGCGCCGCGCGAGCCGACCAGCGGCTACCTGTTCTACGACTGCCAGACCGACGACGTCCGACTGGTGCTGACCGTGCTCGGCGAGGCCGAGCGCTTCGGTGCGGTCTGCGCCAACCGCCTGACCGCGGCGGGCCTGATCGAACGCGACGGGCGCGCGCGCGGCGTCTACGCGCTGGACGGCGAGAGCGGTGAGACGATCGAGATCCGCGCCGCCGACGTCGTCAACGCGACCGGGGTCTGGGCCGACCGGTTGACGGCCGTATCCGATGTCACGGCTGGGACCGCTCCCTCCTCCGGCGAGTCCTCCGGCGCTTCCGAGCTGCCCCACATCCGGCCCAGCCGCGGCACCCATGTGGTGCTGGCCCACGAGGACCTGCCGCTGGGCGGCGGCGCGATCGTTCCCGCCGGCGGCGGTCGCACGATCTTCGCGCTGCCGTGGCTCGGGCGCACGCTCGTCGGCACCACCGACCGCGACTACGACGGCGAGCTCGAGCACGTGCCTCCACCGGTTGAGGACGTCGACTACCTGCTCGCGGCCGTCAACGAGTTCTTCGGGACCAGCCTCTCCGTGGGCGACCTCGCCGGCGCCTTCGCCGGCGTGCGACCCCTGATCTCGAGCGGCGAGGAGAAGAAGTCGGTCGACATCTCGCGCAAGGCGGAGCTGTACGAGGCCCCCTCGGGGATGCTCACGATCACCGGCGGCAAGCTGACCACCTGGCGGCGCATGGCGAAGCTGACCGTCGACCGTCTCGTCGAGCGCGACTCCCGCGACGCGCCCTGCCGCACGCACGAGATCCCGCTCGGCCAGGCGATCGGGGTGGACGAGCTGGAGCATGTGGAGGGTGTGCCCGCCGAGTCCTATCCGGCCCTGGCAGGCCGCTATGGCCACGCCGCTCACGAGGTCCTCGCGCTGGCCGCCGAACGGGGCGAGCTGGCGCAGCCGATCGTCTCCGGCCAGCCCGACATCCTCGCCGAGGTCGCGCTCGCCGCCCGCCGCGAGCAGGCGCGCAGCATCGGCGACGTGCTCTTTCGCCGCACCCGTCTCGGTCTGCTGGCCGCGCCGGAGCTGGCCGCGCCGGAGCTGGCCGCGCCGCAGCTCCTCGCCGGCGAAGGGGCGATCCCCCCGGGGGTTGACGCGGTGGCGAATCCGGTGCGGCGCGTGGCCGGCGTGCTCGCGCGCGAGCTGGAGTGGGACTCCAGGCGCACGCTTTTGGAGGTCGAGCGCTTCGCCGCAGAGGCCGCTGGGGAGGGCATCCGCGCCGAGCGCGTCGGGCCCGGGGGGAAGCTCGCGGCGTGAGCGTCTTGACGCCAACCCTTCGGCTCCGTGCCGGGGGCCGTTTGCTCGAGCTCGGCCGGCGTCCGCTCTTGATGGGCGTCGTCAACGCCTCCCCGGACTCCTTCAGCGACGTCGGCTCGGCGCCGACTCTCGCCGGGCGCCTGGAGCTGGCCCGCGAGCTGCTCGCCGCCGGCGCGGACATCATCGACGTCGGTGGCGAGTCCGCGCGCACGGGCCTCGCGCCCGTCGGAGCGGACGAGGAGATCGAGCGCGTCGTTCCGCTCGTCGCGGCGATCGTCGACGAGCTTGGCGCGATCGTCTCCGTCGACACCTACAAGGGGCCGGTCGCGGCCGCCGCGATCGATGCGGGCGCCACGATCGTCAACGACGTCTCCGGCCTGCGCGACCCGGCGCTCGCGCACATCTGCGCACAGACCGGCGCGGCCCTGGTGTTGATGCACACCCGCGCGGCGCCCAAGCAGCGGCTGCAGGACCCCGATCTCTACGACGATGTCGTCGGCGAGACGCTCGCGTTCCTGCGCGCCCGCGTCGAGCTGGCGCTCGCGGCCGGGGCGGCCTTCGAGCAGTTGATCGTCGACCCCGGCCCGGACTTCGCCAAGACGCCCGCCCAGACGATCGCGCTGCTCGCGGACATCGACCGCCTGCACGAGCTGAACCGCCCGCTGCTGATGGCGATCTCGCGCAAGGACTTCATCGGCGCGCTCACCTCCCGCCGGCCGCGCGAGCGGCTCGCCGGCACGCTTGCGGCGCTCGCCCACGGACTCGAGGGTGGCGCGCACATCTTCCGTGTGCACGACGTCGCGGCGGCCGCCGATTTCATCCGGGTGCGCGAGGCCCTGCGGGGCGAGATCGATCCGGGCAGGAATCTCGCGCTGCCCGAGGACCTCCGCACCGAGCGCTAGGCTGGAAGCTGCACTCGTGGGTGCCGGCCGCTGTCCAACGCGGCCGGACGCCGACCGCCCGATTCCGACCGAAGGAGAAGCAATGCCAGTACTCGACCCCTCCGAGCTCCAGGCCAGCTCGCTGGCCGACCTGCACGCGATCGCCGACCAGCTCGGCCTCGAAGGCTTTCGCCGCCTGCGCAAGGCCGATCTGATCGACGTCATCCTCGGCCGTCCAGACGCCCGCCAGGACGGTCTCGAGCAGGCGCCGGCGGCGGCGTCCGCGGACCGCGAGGCACAAGCCGATGAAAGGCCACAGGCGGGTGGCGCCGCCTCCGAACGTGCTCCTCGCAGGCGTCGCCCCGCCCGTTCCCGCCGCCCGAGGACGGAGGTCGAAGCCGAGCAGGAGCGCGGCGGCAGGCGCGGCCGCTCGGAGGTCGGAGGCGGCGGGGCCGAAGACGGCGGCCGCATCGCCGAGGGCGTCGTCGAGCTGCTCGGCAACGGCTCCGCCTTCGTGCGCGTCGACCCGCCCGAGGCCTCCGACGAGGACGTGTACATCTCCGCCGCCCAGGTCCGCCGCTGCGAGCTCGTCTCCGGCGATCGCGTCACCGGACCCGTGCGCATGCCGCGGCGCTCCGAGCGCTATCCGTCGCTCATCCGGATCGAGGAGATCAACGGCGCTCCCGCCGGCGAGGTGTCGGAGGGCGCTCGCTACGACGAGCGTCCGGTCGCCTACCCGAGCGAGCGCCTCGCCCTCGACAGCGGCGACGCGACGCTCGAGGCGATCGAGTGGCTCACCCCGTTCGGGCGGGGCTCGCGCGCGGTCATCGCCGGACCGGCCCGCTCCGGCAAGACCGAGCTTTTGCGACGCCTGCTCGCTGCGCTCGCCGGCCGCGAGGGCCTCGAGGTCACGCTCGTGCTCGCCGGCGTTCGGCCCGAGGAGATCGCCGAGTGGAGCGAAGGCCCCGTCGCGCCCGTCGTCGCGCTCAGCTTCGCCGCCTCCTCCGACGCCCAGGGCCAGGCCGTGGAGCATGCGATCGAGACCGCCAAGCGCACCGCCGCGCGCGGCGCGGACGCGCTCGTATTGATCGACACGCTCGACGGCCTGCACCCGCACGCCGCCCGCAAGACCCTCGCCGCCGCACGCGACCTCCGCGACGGCGGCTCGCTCACGATCCTCGCCACCGCCGGCGCTCCGCTCGGAGGGGAGACGACCGTGATCGCGCTCGACCCCGAGCTCGCCGGCACGGGCGGACCGCCGCTCGACCTCGTCCGCAGCGGCACCGTGCGCGCCGAGCTGCTCGTCGGGGAGGATGGTGCGAAGGCGATCGCCGAGGCTCGCGCCGCGGCGATGTCACAGCCCTAGCGCCCGCGATCGAAGCGCCCGCGAGCGTCGCCGGCTGTGGTGACCGGCGCCGGCAGGGCCGATACGGAGCGCTCAGCTCCCGGGTCTCCCAAAAAATCTTCGAGGCTGTCCAGCGAGGAGCCCCTGCGCGAGGTGACGATGGCCAAGCTGCCCAGGTCTCCCAAAAAATCCTTGAGGCTGTTCAGCGCCGGTAGGCGACCCGGCCCCAGGAGGGCTCGCGCGCGAGCTCGATCGGCTCGTCGTCGCGCTGCGGCTGCACGTAGGTGAAGTTGCCGGTCTGTTCGTCGAACGCGACCCCGAGCTCGCCCTCGTTGACGCGCTGGTCGAGCCACGCGCCCCTGAACACGAGCCGTCGCAGCCAGTGCACCAGCGAGCGCTCGGCCGGCCCGACCAGCTCCGGCCAGCAGTCGTTGACGTGTTCGCCGAGCGCCGACGCCGGATCGTAGACCTCGCCGTTGACCGCCAAGTTCACCAGGTCTTCGAGCTCGTCCTCGCCCAGCCTGCCCCCGACGAAGCCGAGCTTCAGCGCCGCCTGCTCGCAGCGCTGGGCGAAGTCCTCCTCGTTGAACGTGAACCTCAGCTCGCCGTATTCGAGGACGAAGTCCTCGCCCGAGTTGTAGTTGCCGCGGCGCCTCGACGCTCTTTCCATGATGTCGTTTCCTGCCGGGGGATCGCTTAAGGCCCGGGCGTCGTCGGGATCATATGGCCCGTTCCTGCATTCGCCGATGCGGTGCATGGGATTTTGCATTCGGACGGCGGTGTCGCGGAGGTCGGCCGTCCGGGGCCGTGAACGACATCCGGTCTTTAGGCCGGGCACACGCTGCACTCCGGACGGTGACAAGGAGGTCGCCGTTTCGATCTCGCCCGACCGGATGTCTCGCCGGGGGTGACCCTATGCGACCGTTCCGCGCGCACCGGCGGTCACCAGGGTCGGCCGTCCGGGGCGACCTCTATATACGCTGCGCTGATGGCTCGCCTGACCGAGCATGGACTGCGCCGTTCCGTCGGTGTCCCCGGCCTGTTCGCCACCGCTTACGGCAACGTCGGCTCCTCGATCTACTACGCGCTCGGCCTCGTCGCGTTCTACGCCCTCGGGCTCACGCCGGTGGTGTTCATGCTCGCCGGAGGCCTGTTCGTGCTCACGGCCAAGACGTATGCCGAGGGCGCCTCGATGTTCCCCGAAGCGGGCGGCTCCTCCTCGTTCGCGCGTCACGCGTTCAACGAGCTCGCCTCGTTCTTCGCCGGCTGGGCGCTGACGCTCGACTACATCATCACGATCGCGATATCCGCCTTCTTCGTGCCGCACTACCTCGGCGCGTTCTTCCCGGCGCTGACCCACAACCCGGGGGACATCGTCGGGGGGATCCTCACGATCGCGCTGCTCGCCGCGCTGAACATCCGCGGGCTGGGCGAGTCGGCCAAGCTCAACCTGTTCCTCGCCGTCGCGGACCTGTGCACGCAGGCGCTGCTGGTCGTCGTGGGCTTCGTGCTCGTGCTGAACCCGTCGCTGCTGGTCGACCAAGTGCACCTCGGGGTCGCGCCCAGCTGGAACCACCTGATCTTCGCGTTCTCGGTGGCGATGGTCGCGTACACCGGGATCGAGACCGTCTCCAACATGGCCGAGGAGGCCAAGAACCCCGGGCACGACGTGCCGAAGGCGGTCAACCTCGTGCTGATCGCCGTGCTCGGGGTGTATGCGGGCATCTCGGTCGTGGCGCTGTCGGCGCTCCCGGTCGTGCACCACGCCGGCGAATACACCACCCAGCTGGGCACCACCTACGAAAACGACCCGGTGCTGGGGATCGTCAGCAGCCTGGGCCTGCACGGCGCGATGCTGACCGTCGCCCAGGACTACGTGGGCGTGCTGGCGGCCACGATCCTCTTGATCGCCACCAACGCCGGCCTGATCGGGATCTCGCGGCTGTCGTGGTCGCTGGCCGAGCACCGCCAGCTGCCAAGCCTGTTCTCGCGGCTGCACGCCAGCTACCGCACGCCGTGGTTCACGATCGTCTTCTTCTCGATCCTCGCCGGCTTGCTGATCCTTCCGGGGCAGACCAAACTGCTGGGCAACCTCTACTCGTTCGGCGCGATGCTCTCGTTCACGACCGCCCATGTCGCCGTGGTCGCGCTGCGGGTCAAGGAGCCCGATCGCGAGCGTCCCTACCGCCTGCCCTGGAACGTCCGCGTCCGCGGCTACTCGGTCCCTCTCACGGCGGTGCTCGGGGGGATCGGCACGAGCCTCGCGTGGCTCGCGGTCGTGGCGCTGCACGGCGAGGCGCGCACGATCGGCATCCCCTGGATGATCGCCGGCATGGGCGGCTACCTGCTCTACCGCCGTCGCCAGGGCCTCGACCCGTTCAAGCACTACCGGATCGAGCGTCCCGAACGCCCGCCGGACTTCCAGGAGCTCGGCTACCGCACCGCGCTCGTGCCGATCTTCGGCACGGACGTCTCCGCCAGCGTGCTCTCCAGCGCGGCCAAGCTGATCGGCGAGGACGGCGTCGTCTACGCGATCTTCGTACTGCCCGTCCCCAGCCAGCTCTCCCTGGAGGCCGGCCTCGAGGAAGAGGAGGCCCAAGGCCGCTCCGTGCTCGAGTCCGCGCGCATTCAGGCGCGCCGGGCCGGAATCAAGATCCACACGGGCCTGATCCGCACCCGCGAACCGGGGGCGGCGCTCGTCGACGAAGCCCGGCGGGTCGGCTCGGACGTGATCTACTGGTCGGCCATCCACGCGCCTGCGGGCGAGCAGCGCATCGGCCCGACCGCGGCGTATCTGCTGAGCAAGCGCCCCTGCCGCGTGATCATCGAGACCGAGAATCCCGCCGCCTCCGCGCGCCCCCGCGAGACCGCGCCCGTGCACGCCTGATCGGGCCTCTTGGCGAGGACGCGAAGGTCCTCGTCGTGTGGGCGTCTGCTTGCGTGGCGCTCCGGGGAGTCCGAACGCGACCGGGTCAGCTCTTGGCCGGCTGCAGGCCCAGCACGAGCCGCAGCCGCTGGACGCCGCCGCCGAGATCCTTGCCCCCGCCCGAGAGCGTGGTGGAGGCGCGCAGATAGGGGAGGAACGGGGACACGCTCGGGTCTTCGCCGAGCCCGACGCCTTCGAGCAGGCTCAGCAGCGAGGCGAGATTGACGGCGATGCTCGGCTGGATGCCTTCGCCCAACGCTCTCTGGGCGGCGCCGTAGGACGCGGAGCTCGACATCGTGCTCGGCGGGTTCAGGGCGTCCTGCACCGAGGTCGTGCTCAGGCCGATCACGAACTTCGTCTGCCCGCTCGAGTCGCGGCCGTCGGCGATCGCCAGCGTCACCGGCAGTCCGGTCACCTTCGCTTCCACGGCCGCTTCGGCGCCCAGGATCGTGGCGGGCGTCGCTTCGCCGCCGGTCTTGCGCAGCGCGGCCGCGAGCTTTGCGACCGCCGCGCGCGAGGCCGCCGGGTCGTTGGAGTCGATCACGAGCCCCGCCTTCAGTTCGAGGATGCTCGTGCCGCTCGCGAATGTCCCCGCTTCGCCCATCCAGCTCTCGAAGTCGCGCCTGGCCTGGGCGCTGTTCGCGGCGAGCGCCTTCAGCGGTGCGAGCAGCCCTTCGATCACGCCCTTGACGCTCACCGCCACCTGTGGGGATGCGGCCGTTTCGGCGGCGGCCGACCCTCCCAGCGTGCCGACCAGCGACAGCAGCCCCTGCAGCCCTTGCAGCCCCCCGCCGGCGCCCCCGATCTTGCCGAGGCCGGCGGCCAGCCACGATTCGCCGGGCAGTTCGCCGAACGCCTTGTTGCCCGCGGCGGCCGCGCCGACGAGCCCGCTCGTCCGGCCGGTCGATTCGCTCGCTGCGCCGGCCGGGGACGGGCCGACGTCGGCGTCGAGGGCGATCGAGCTCGAGGAGGGTACGAGCGAGACGTCGAGCGGGCTCGTGCCCCCGAGCGTCGTCAACAGCGCCGGCAGTCCGCGCCCGCCCGCGCCCGCCCGCCCTTTGGGCAGGGCCCGCGGATTGGAGTACACGTGCGCGAGCGCGCCCGCGGGCGCGACCGACAGCAGTTGGCTGTAGGACGCGTCGCTCTTCAGCGACGCCCCGCCCTGGGCCGTGTCGATCACGGCGTGGACGCCCGCTTCGCTGCCGAGCACGACGAAGCGGTCGACTACGGCGAAGGCGTCGCCGCCGGAGCTCGCCTGGTAGGCGACGCCGCGATAGCTGCTCGCGTGCGCGCCCGCGTGCGCGGCGGCGCCGGCGACGAACGACCTGGCCTTGGCGAGATCGCTCGTGTCGAGCACGATCGCGCCCTGCGCCCCGCCTGCGCCGAACGGCCAGCCGATCGTGCCCGTCGCGCCTCCGCCGCCGAGCGCCTGCTGGAGCAGGCTTTCGACCGAGCCCGAGCTGCCGAGCGAGGTGAAGAAGATCCCGGCGTTCGGTCCCAGCCACGGGGCCACGTCGCGGCCGTAGTCGAGTGCGGGGCTGCCGGGCGTCTGCAGCACCGCGACGAGGCGCCTGTACGGGTCGGCCTGGTGGGTCAGCTTCTTGGCGGCGGCGAGCGCGTCGCTCTGCAGGCTGCCCGTCGGGCGCACGACCGCGCCCGCGTACACAGGCGCCGCGGCGGGGACGGCGCCGGCGGGGTCGGCGCTCGTGCCGGTCGAGGGGCTCGAGCCGCAGCCCGCCAGCGAAGCGGCGAGTGCCGTCAGCGCCAGGCCGATCGCGGCGAGCGCCGCGAGCCGGCGGTCCCGCTCTTGACGACTGTGCCGGGAAGGACGCCAAGGGTTCGCGTCACCCCAAGCGCGTCGCTCGCGCGCGAGGCTGTCCTGTCGTGGGCGTCCCCAGGGGTGAGGAGAATCGACCCGCATCGGGCGATCATCGTATCTGCAAGCGACGTCGCATACGCCGGCGCTGCAAGCCGGCGTGCAGCGAAGCGCTCTTGCGGGCGATCCGTGGGCGGGCGCGGGGAAGTGGCGCGCCGGTGCGGGTTTCGCCGATTTCGAAAGCCTCGTGCGAGGGTTGTGGGAAAAAATGTGCAATTAGGGTTGCATTGTGGGAGAAAGTGGGTTACGGTGCCCGAAACGAGCCGGGGTGGAGGAGCTCCTCCCACTCCTCCACCCCGGCTCGGCAACCAGATCTGGAACCCTCGAACATGGTCCCTTTCCGCGGCGCCTTCGACCACACCCTCGACGCGAAGAGCCGTCTCACGGTGCCGGCCCGCTACCGCGCCACGCTGGCGGAGGGGGTCGTGCTGGCGATGCCCGTGGACCTGAAGCCGTGCGTCGGGGTGTGGCGCCCGGATGACTACGAGCGCTATACCCAGCGCGCGCTCGCGGAGCTGCCGCCGCTGTCGCCGCGGCTGACCGAGCTCGAACGCTTCTTCTACGGCAGCTCGCACGACACCGACCTCGACGCGGCGGGGCGCATCATGGTCCCCAGCTTCCTGGCCGAGCACGCGAGCCTCGTCAAGGAGGTCGTCGTCGTCGGCGTGGGCGACCGCCTGGAGCTGTGGGACCGGGGCGGCTGGAACGAACATCGACCGGCGCTGCTGGGTGGCGTCGCGGAGATCACGGCGCGTGTCGACCATTCTGCTTGACATGAGGAGCGCTCACATCCCCGTGCTCGCGGGAGAGCTGATCGATCTGCTCGACCCCCGTCCCGGGCAGACCGCGATCGATTGCACGTTCGGCGGCGGCGGGCACGCCCAGCTGATCGCCGAGCGGCTCGGCGCCGAGGGCACGCTGATCGCGATCGACCGCGACCCGCTGGCCGAGGAGCGCTTCGAGGAGCTCGCAACCGAGGTCGCGTGCACGGTGCGGTTCATCCGCGCCAGCTACGCGCAGGCGCTGGGAGCGCTCGCCGGCGAGGGCGTGCGTGCCGACATCGCGTACTTCGACCTCGGCATGTCCTCGATGCAGGTCGACACGCGCGAGCGCGGCTTCTCCTACTCCTATGAGGCGCCCCTGGACATGCGCATGGACCCCGACCTCCAGCTGACCGCGCGCGAGATCGTCGCCACCTGGGACGAGCGCCGGCTGGCGCGCGTGCTGCGCGACTTCGGCGAGGAGCGCCACGCCGGCGCGATCGCCCGCGCGATCGTGCGCCGTCGCGAGCGTGCGCCGATCGAGACCACGCTCGACCTCGTGGACACGATCGTCGGGGCGATCCCCGCGCCCGCGCGGTTCGCGGGCGGTCACCCCGCCAAGCGCTCCTTCCAGGCGCTGCGGATCGCGGTCAACGACGAGCTCGACGAGCTCGACCGGGCGCTGCCGCTCGCGTGGGGCCTCTTGCGCGAGGGCGGCGTGCTCGCCGCGATCAGCTTCCAGTCGCTGGAGGACCGGCGCGTCAAGCGCTTCATCGGCGCCCGCGCCCAGGGCTGCGTCTGCCCGCCCGACCTGCCCGTGTGCGCGTGCGGGCGCACGCCCGAGGCCGCATTGCTGAGCAGACGTGCGATCGCGCCCTCCACCGGCGAGATCGCCGACAATCCCCGCGCCGCCTCCGCGCGCCTGCGGGCCGCGCGGAAGTTGAGCGAAGTGAGCGAGGCGCCCGCGCCGCGAGAGCCCTTCCCCAAGTCCTCGCCCAGACGTGGACTCGCCGGGGAGCACGGTCAGGGCGGAGGCGCCCCATGACCCCGCCGCCCCCGGCGGCCGCCGCCGCCAGAGCGGCCCCCGCGGTCCATCCGCGGCGCCGACCCGCCACGCGGCCCCACCGCGCGCCGCTCGCGCCGACGCGCCGCCCGCGGCGCGTGTCAGGCCCCGCACGGCCGCGCAGGGCGGCCAACCCGTCGATCGCCCTCGCCGCGCGCCCGCTGCTCGACCGGCTGATCCAGGGGCGCATCTGGATCGTCCTCGTCGCGTTCGCGCTGATCGGAATCGTGACGATGCAGCTCGGACTGCTCAAGCTGAACGCGGGCATCGGGCGCGCGCTCCAGCACGAGGCGGCGCTGCAGCGCGAAAACTCCGCCCTGAGCGTCGAAGCCTCGGAAGTCGCGGCTTCGGGCGCGGTCGAGCTGCAGGCCGCGCACATGGGCATGCGGCTGATTCCGTCCGGGGCGCTGCGCTTCCTGTCCGCGCGGGGGTCCGCGAGCGAGATCGCGCGTGCGGTCGCGGCGCTCAGCGCCGCGGCGGGCAGCTCGACGGCCGGCGTCGCCTCGACGACGGGGAGCGCCGCGACCGCCGAAGCCGCCTCGAGCACCGGCGCGACGCCGGAAGCGTCCGCGACGTCGAGCGAAGCGTCTTCGTCCGCGACGACCTCCTCGAGCGTGGCGGGGGAAGCCCCCGAAGGCACGACGTCCTCGAGCGCGGCCTCGAGCGCGTCGCCCGGCACGAGCGAAGCGACGCCCGGCGCACGGAGAAGCGGTGGAGAAGCGACGGCCCCGACGTCGGTCCCGGCGTCGGCTCAGGCGAGCGGCGAATCCGGTGGCGCGTCCCCGAGTCCGCGGGGGTAGCGGGTGGCCACGGTCCAGCAGCGGGTTGGGGCGATCTTCGGACTGTTCTTCCTGCTGCTGACGATCGCGGCCGCGCGAACGCTGTACCTGGGAACGGTTCACAGCGGAACGCTGCGCAGGGCGGCGCGCAGCCAGCAGCTCACGACCGAAGCCGTACCCGCGCAGAGGGGCACGATCACCGATCGAAACGGCGTCGATCTGGCGGTGTCCGAGCCCGCGCAGGACATCTCGGCGACGCCCTATCTCGTCAAGGACCCGCTGCGGGCGGCGCAGAGGCTCGCGCCCCTGTTGGGACAGACGCAGGCGCAGGTGCTGGCGAAGCTGAGCGAGCGCACGGGGTTCGTGTACCTCGCGCGGCGGCTGCCCGCCCGGCAGGCGCACGCGGTGATGGCGCTCAAGCTCGAAGGGGTCTCGGGCGCGCCCACGATGCGCCGGGTCTACCCGCGGGGAACGCTGGCGGCGCAGGTGCTGGGATTCGTCGGCACCGAAGGCAAGGGGCTGTCGGGGCTCGAGTACTCGCTCCAAGCGCTGCTCGCGGGCAGGGCGGGCGAACGGCGCGTGATCAGCGACGCGAGAGGCCAGCCGGTGTCGATCGCGAACGTCCACGCGGAGAAGCCGGGGGCCGCGTTGACGCTGACGCTGGACGCGAACATCCAGCAGCGCGCCGAAGACGTGCTGAACGCGGTCGGGCGGGTGTTCAGCCCCAAGGACGCGACGGCGATCGTGATGGACCCGCGCACGGGCGCGCTGCTGGCGGTGGCCAACTGGCCGCAGGTCGACGCCAACGACCCCGGCGCGTCGCCGGCGAGCTCGCTCCAGGACCGGGCGGTGGGCTTCGACTACGAACCGGGCTCGACGTTCAAGTCGGTGACGGTCTCGGGCGCGCTGCAAGAGGGCCTGATCACGCCTGACACGGGCTTCGCCATCCCCGACCAGATCAAAGTCGCCGACCGCACCATCCACGACGACACCGAACACGCCGAAGAGTCGCTCACGACCGCGGAAATCCTGGCGCAGTCGAGCAACGTCGGGGCGATCGAGATCGGGCTGCGCGAGGGTGCGCAGGCGTTCAGCGGGTGGGTGCGCCAGTTCGGCTTCGGCGCGCGCACGGGGGTCGATTTGCCGGGCGAGGAACCGGGCCTCGCGTTGGAGCTGGCGAGGTACTCGGGCTCGTCGATGGGCAACCTGCCGATCGGCCAAGGCGAGCTGGTGACGCCGATGCAGATGGTGAGCGCGTACGCGGCGATCGCCAACGGCGGGACGCTGCGTCAGCCGCACATCCTCAGCGCGGTCGACGGCCGTCCGCGGGCCGAGCCGGCCGGCCGGCGCGTGATCTCGCAGGGCACCGCGGCCGAGGTGCGCAAGATGCTCCAGGGCGTGCTCGCGCCGGGCGGGACCGCCAGCGAGGTCTCGATCCCCGGCTATCAGCTGGCGGGCAAGACGGGCACGGCCAGCAAGATCGACCCGGCGACGGGCGAATACTCCAACAGCAAATATGTGGCCTCGTTCCTCGGCTTCGCGCCCGCGTCGGACCCTAAGCTGCTGTGCGCGGTGATCGTCGACGAACCCCAGTCCGGCTCGATCTACGGCGGCGCCGTGGCGGCGCCGGCGTTCGGGCAGATCATGAGCTTCGCCTTGCCCTACCTCCGCATAGCGCCCGGGTAGCATCAGCACATGCGACTCGATGAGTTGATCGCCGCCGAAGGGGCCGGCGAGGATGGCGCCATCGAGATAAGCGGCCTCGCCTACGACAGTCGCGAGGTGGGGCCCGGGACGCTGTTCTTCTGTGTGCCCGGCTTTGAGACCGACGGACACGACTTCGCCGCCGAGGCGGTCCGCGACGGTGCCGCGGCGCTCGTCGTCGAGCGGCCTCTGAACCTGGGCGTGCCCGAGGTCGTGGTCCCGTCGACACGTGCGGCGATGGGCCCCGTCGCGGCGCGCTTCAACGACCATCCGAGCTCGCGGCTGAAGGTCGTCGGCGTCACCGGCACGAACGGCAAGACGACGACCGCGTTCCTCGTGCGCGCGCTGCTGCAGGCGAGCGACGGGGCGTCGGCCGGCGAGCAGACCGGCCTGCTGGGCACGGTCAAGTCGGTGATCGGCGGCCGCGAGCGGCCGGTGGAGCGCACGACCGCCGAGGCGATCGACCTGCAGGCGGACCTTCGGGCGATGCTCGCCGGCGGCGACCGCGCGTGCGCGATGGAGGTCTCCTCGCATGCGCTGGAGCTGGGCCGTACGCGCTGCATCCGCTTCGCGGCGGCGATCTTCACCAACCTGACGCAGGACCATCTCGACTTCCACCCGACCATGGACCACTACTTCGCGGCCAAGCGCCTGCTGCTCGCGCCCGAGGACGGCCCGGCGCCGGGAGTGTGCGTCGTCAACCGGGACGATCGCTATGGACGGCGGCTCGCGGCCGAGCTCGACGGGGCGCTCACGTTCGCGCTGGAGGATCCGGGCGCCGACTACCGCGCGACGGACCTGCGCTGCGGCTTTCAGGAGTGCGGCTTTCAGCTGCACACGCCCGCGGGCGAGCGCACGGTGACGTTGGGGCTGCCCGGGCGCTTCAACGTCGCCAACGCCCTCGGGGCGCTCGCGGCGGTGCACGCGCTCGGGGGCGATCTGGACACGCTCGTCGCGGCGCTCGCGCGCGGGGTGCGCGTGCCCGGGCGCTTCGAGCCGGTGGACGCCGGCCAGGACTTCGCCGTGCTGGTCGACTACGCGCACACGCCCGACTCCCTGGAGAACGTGCTGCGCGCCGCGCGCGAGCTGGTCGGGGCGGGTGGCCGCGTCGTCTGCGTGTTCGGCGCCGGGGGCGACCGCGATCGGGGCAAGCGTCCGCTGATGGGCGAGATCTCGGCGCGTCTCGCCGACGTGACGATCGTCACCTCCGACAACCCGCGCTCGGAGTCGCCGGAGGCGATCGTCGCGGAGGTCGTGGCCGGCGTCGCGCCCGCGCGGTCGGGGTCGGTGGAGATCGAGGTCGATCGCCGCGCTGCGATCGACCGGGCGATCGGACTGGCGCGCATGAGCGACGTCGTGCTGATCGCGGGCAAGGGCCACGAGCAGGGCCAAGAGTTCGCGGGTGCTCGCAAGACGCCGTTCGACGACGTGACGGTCGCCAGGGAAGCTCTTGGCCGGCGCGTGGGCGCGGTCGCCGCAGAGGACTCGAGGACGGTGGCGGGGGCAGCCGGCGGCACGGCCGGCGGTGGCGCGGCCGGATGAGGGGCTGGGACGCCGAGCGCGTCGCGCGTGCGGCCGGCGCCAAGCTGCTGTCGCGCCGGCCGGCCGGCGCCGGGCCGGAGGCGGAGCCCGGGCCGCTGGGCGTGGGGGTCGACTCGCGCACGGTCTCATCAGGCGGGCTGTTCGTGGGCGTGCGCGGCGAGCGCACGGACGGC
>DASQGE010000036.1:0-1988 GCA_035632775.1 Solirubrobacteraceae bacterium
TCGCAGGCTCGCGCGATCAGCCACAGCGTGAGCACGATCAGCGCCATCATGACCCCGTCCATCGTGTCGCTGCGCGAGGTGATCACCTCGACCGGCAGCACCGCCAGCCCCAGCGCCGCGGCGAGGCCCGCCGGCGTGCTCCACAACCGCCTCACGGCCGCGAACAGCAGCGGCACGGACAGGATCCCCGCGAACGCCTCCGGCAGCTTCAGCGTCGTCGAGGAGAACCCCAGCAGCTTCACGCTTCCCACCTGCAGCCACAAATCCACGGGCGGCTTGTCGATCGCCACGCTCCCGCCCGGCTCGAACGCGCCGAAGAAGAGGTTGTGCCACGACAGCCCCATGCTCCTGACGGCCGCGTCGTAGAAGGGGTCGGGCGCGATTCTCCCGATGTGCACGAGCCTGAGCGCAGCGGCGCCGATGGTGATCAGCGCGATCGCCGCCCATGCCCAGGCGGGCGTCCCCTCCGGCACCCGAGAGCGTGCGGACTCGGGCCGCGACTCCGACGTTGCGTCGGGCACGGCCGGCGGCTCCAGATCGGTCCCCGAATGTGACATCAGCGGTCGCATGCGTCCGATAACGCTAGTCTCCTCGCCTCGTGGCGAGCGAGAACGGCAAGACCGACGAGCGAACCGAGACCTCTCACGGGTCGCGGGAGTGTATGCCCTGCCGCGGCACCGGTCGCGTCGTCTCGAACCTCGGGGGGACTCAAAGCACGCTTCCCTGCCCCTGGTGCCGCGGCGGCGGCGTGCGCCTTTCCGGGATCGACGCGCAGACCGCCTCGCCCGGCGAGGGTCCGGGCGCGGCGTAGGGAGGTCGAGGCCGGCGCGCCCGCACGCGTCAGACGCCGCCACAACCGCCTTCCGGCCGGCGCCTCGCCCACTCCGCCATGCGTCCAGCGCGCATGCGGCGCTAAAGCTCGATCGTCGGGCAGTCGATAGGGACGCTGACAGCCAGTGCCGAGGTGCCAAGGCCGAGCGCCCTCTCGGGCGTGTAGCAAAGCCGGCGGCTCTCGCAGGCGGACCCTCGCGGGTCCGCCGACCGGGGGACGCATCGCCGCTCGAGGCGATGGGCCGAGGACTGGCGCAACGTAACCGGATCCCAGGAGGATTCAATGTTGTATCGACTGCGCCAGCGGGCTTCCGATGAGGGTGGTTTCACGCTCATCGAGCTTCTGGTGGTCATCCTGATCATCGGCATTCTCGCCGCGATCGCCATTCCGTCGTTCCTGAACCAGAAGAGCAAGGCTGTCGACGCTTCGGCGAAGGAGCTTGCGCGCACCGCCCAGACGACGGCGGAGACGTATGCGACCGATCACAACGGCAGCTATTTGAATATGAATGCCAAAGAATTGAACAAAATCGAGCCGTCGATCCAGATCGGCGCGGGCAACAACAACGCCTTTCTCGACGAAAACACCGGGGTAACCGGCGCCACGGCGACCGCTTACAAGGTCACAGCGACCTCGACCAACGGCGACACGTTCTCGATCGAAAACAACGGCGGAGTCGTGAGCCGCACGTGCACGTCCGCCGGAACCAACAAAGGCGGCTGTCCGTCGACGAACAGCTGGTAGCACCGCACCGGAGCGTCGCTCCGATCCATTGCAAGAACGAGGGTGGCCCTGGGCCACCCTCGTTGTTTCCCTGCGATCTAATGAATGCGTCCAGTCGCGGCGCATCGCGTTCAAGCCGCGCTCACGCACGCCGATTCATCCCAGGCCAGGCACGGAAGCGGCAGGCATCGGAGATGAGATGTCAGAGCAAAGCCGACGGTTCGAAGGGGCCCAGTCGCACAGGCGATGACCGTGCCGTGGCGCATCGGTCATTCGAATACAGGGAGTGCAAAGTGCTATATCGACTGCGCCAGCGGGCTTCCGATGAGGGTGGTTTCACGCTCATCGAGCTTCTGGTGGTCATCCTGATCATCGGCATTCTCGCCGCGATCGCCATTCCGTCGTTCCTGAACCAGAAGAGCAAGGCTGTCGA
>DASQGE010000037.1:0-27286 GCA_035632775.1 Solirubrobacteraceae bacterium
TGGAGGGTCGCGCCGCTGTACGGTGACGAATATGGGCAACGGCTCTACCAATAGCAATCAATGAGAGCCTACAACCGATGACCCGCCCGCTCATCAAGGTGCAGTGCGACAGATGCGGCTCCGTATATCTCGTGGTCAAACCCGCGAGCGGCTTTCCGACTCCGTGCAGCTTGTGCAAGCCGACGGGAGCAGGTCAGATACGACCCGTTGGCCCGTAATCGCCTGTCAGTCGCCAACAGCTTTCAGACGCCGCGCAGGGTCGCGGCTGTATGCCTCAAGAACGCGCGCCAGCGACGCCTTAACGGACGGGTGTCCGTAGGTGCTCATCACGAGCGCGCCGCCATCAGTGTGGCCGAGTTGGACGGCCACATCAGCGTGGCTAACGCCGAGTTCGAGCAGGTGTGTGGCGCAGAAGTGCCGTAGCTCGTAAAAGTCCATGCCCGCTCGTCCTGCCTCGGTGCGGAGCAGTCGCCAGTAGTAATAGTGGGAACTCTTTGAGAGCCGGCGGCCACAGGGAAGGGTAAAGACGTACGGGCTGTCAACACGCCGCGGCATAGCCAGGAGCACCTCCCATGGCTTGCGGCGGAAGAACGATCTCTCGCCGGAGGCCGTTCTTCGGGAGCGTTACCTCTCCGGTGCTGCCAAGCGAACGGTTGATATGAGCTTTGCTGCGCGCCATATCGAGGTCGGACCACTGCAGCACAAACATCTCTGCTGGCCGCAGACCAACGTAC
The DNA here is from genome assembly GCA_035632775.1 of Solirubrobacteraceae bacterium. Taxonomy (GTDB): domain Bacteria; phylum Actinomycetota; class Thermoleophilia; order Solirubrobacterales; family Solirubrobacteraceae; genus Palsa-744. The sequence continues at coordinate 735 of DASQGE010000037.1, forward strand.
GCTGCGAACAACACGCACGCTCGGAAGGTCGAGCCATACGCACCGAACAGGTTGAGCGAAGCGTCAGCGAGGTCGCGTACCTCGGTCTCGCTCAGGACCACCAAGTCGCGCCGACCGCGCCGCTGGTCCAGCCGCAGGTTGGCAAACGGGTTGGTGCTGACGCACTCCTCGTTGAGCGCGTCGTTGAACATTGCACGCACTACCGGGACGCTGGCTCGGTTCCGCAGCGCCCACTCGCGCGCTCGGCGGCGAGATATGTCCGACATCTTCACCGAGCGGAACTCCCCCACGAGCGGTTTGACCATATAAGCGTTGTGGCGATTGGTCGAGGCGCGCGGGCGCTTGAAGTCACGGAGCCACCTCTCCACAAACTGCGCGACAGTCTCGTCGTTCGCGGGGCGCACCCGCGTAAGCGCTTCGCGTTCAGCCAGCCGCGCCTCCTGGCGCGTGCGGAAGCTACCGACCCAAACCTGCCGCTTTGCAACGTAGATGCGAACGCCGTACCGGTTGCCGCGCTTGATAATCATGCGTCCGCCTCACTCGCTTGAGCAAGCCACGCCTCGCACTCGGAGAGCAGAAACCGGCGTCGGTTACCTCGCATACGCGAAGGCATGCCCTCGCGCACTCGCAGCTCGACCCAGCGGGTCGAGAAACCGAACCATTGAGCGACCTGACGCTTGCTCAACTCCGGCTCCCAGTCTGTGCGGCGAGGAAACGGTATGACGGTGCCCATGACCAACACCATCGGGGCTTGTGAGGGGCTGACCGGGGAAAACCGACCATACATGTGATTATACGCGTTCGCGTATACCGCGCTCCCACGAGCGCCCTTCGTTGTGGGGCTCGGCGAAGGCGGACTGTCCATAAACCAACAATGTCGGGGCTCGTGAGGGGCTGACCGGGAGCACCCCCAAAGTGGCCTACTTCTTGGCGCTCGGCGAAGGCCGTTCGCCGATAACCTCCGCTGCCGTGACATCACTTGCCGGTGACTTCCTACGGGCGACCCGCGAGCGACAGGGCGTGTCCCAGGAGGAGCTGGCGCGTCGTGTTGGCTCTCATCAACCCCAGGTTTCGGCCTGGGAGACCGGCGCGAAGCCGATACAGGTTGTGCAGTTGGCCGAGTTGCTTGAAGCGCTTGGGCTGGAGCTGCGTCTGAGCGCTGAGCCTAGGCGCAGCGAGGGCGGGGTGCGGGGTCTCGATAGCCCCCAGGGCCGGTAAGCGGCGCAGCTACAGCAGGAGCCCCGCCTCGGCAGCAGCAGCCTCGGCTGCCCCAAGGCAGCGTAGGCTGCGTGTCAGCTCTCGCTCTGCTTCCGCTTCCCGTTCCGCTGCCGCGTCGTCGGGCAGGCCAGGTGGTCGCGGGTCGGCGACGAGAAGATCGCGCAGCGCCTCTATCTCGGCCTCGAACTCGGTTGGCTTCGGCACGGTGCGCCGCGCTTGAAGTCGGACCCACAGCGCGCCACGGCGCTCGTTGAATGCTGTAGCGATGCCAGTGGGCGCTCTTGCCGCCACGAGCCAGTAGCCGACCCGTTCAAGGCCAGGGGTGGCGAACCTCAGTCGGGGCGGCGGTCTCATCTTCCGAACATACACCCGAGCACGTATGCGCACGCGGATTTCGCATCGCGCTCGCCGCCGCGCGGCTCGTCCGCCCACTTGCCTCCGGAGCCGCCCTTACTCGCCCGCTGCGCGGCCTCCGTCGGTCGTCTCTCTCCGGCGCGTTGGCGGACAGAGGTTCTCACGCACCTTCGCCCGCAACTAGCAACTCCTGCCGCTTCTTGGCGCCCAGGCTGACGCGCCCTGATAAACGCTCTCGCTGGTGCTCGCGCTCCGCGGCCAGGAAGCGTCCGGCGTGGCCCTCATGGACCAGCCGCCACGGTCCATCGTCCTGGCCGCCGCAGTACCACTCCGCGACGAGGCGACGCTGAGCCTCGGTGAGTTTCAGAGGCCAGCCAGCCGACACACGAAAGGGTCTCAGCCGCTTGGCGGCAAGCTCTCCGAGCTGCGACACGAGCGATACCTTGGCCATGTACGCAGCGACCACGCCCGCCTCTTGCGTCGCCACTCGGTAGGTCCCCTTCGTGAAGTACGCCGAGAGCCGCTGTTCGCGGCGGGGGATATTGGTGACTTCACGGACATCAACAATTCGTCCGAAGCCACACGCCTCCGCGAGCTTGGAAAGCTCAGCTTGGGGAATGAAGCCTCCGCCCTTCGAGCTATCAATGAGCAGGAAATGCCCGTGGAGGCGACCAGACTGGGGCTGGACCTCAAGCGCGCACGCGTAGTCGCCGAGTTTCGCTCGGCGGCGAAGCCGTGGACGGAGCTTGCGAGACCACGCCGCATAGAAGGCGGCGAAGTCCATGTCGCCGCAACCGTCCGTAAGCGTCATGAAGCGGACGCGCGAGCCTCGCTCGGCGGCGGCGCAAAGACCGTCCTGGATAGAGACGAGTGCGGCTGCGCGCTTAAGGCGAACGCACGATGGACAGGTCCAGCGTTTGCACAGTCTCGGAACGGCCAGCCCGGAGCAGTCCGAGATGGCCCACCAGCCATCTGTATTCGGACACTCCGGCTCGGGCGCACGCGCGATGGCGCGCGCGTAGTGCAGCTCTAAGCGCTCGCGCTGCTCGAACAGACCGGGCTCCAGACCCGCAAGAACGTCCAACTCAACGACGCGTTTCGCATATGGGCCTCCGGCGAACTGCGTTCGCCTCCGGCCCTCAAGTGAAGTTGCCGGGCTTCCCATTGCGTCACGGGGTCCCGGGGAGGTTGGTCTGGCAATGCTTCATGAAGCGACTATGCGCTTCGCACGGAGCGCGCACGCCATTTCTCGCTTCCGGCGTTCCGCGGCTGGCTGCTACCGAGCTGGGCTGGTCCCGCTACCGAGCTACGACCCAGCCCCGCCACTCCCAGGGGAAAACCCCTGCAAACCCGTTCGCACTCTTCGCAGCTCCAGAGCCGCAAAACGCGTGCTCAGGGCTGCGCGTTCGCGGCGGTTCGTACTTGCGTCCTTTAGTCGGGGAGACAGGATTCGAACCTGCGACCGCCCGGCCCTCAGCCGGATTGACATAGCCCCGCTCAGGCACAAAACCCCATGAAATAAGGGCTTTTGCCATGCCAGATCTCCTTTACATCTGCTCAAATTGGTACCGTATTAGTACTCGGCGATTCCTCGGCAAGCGTCCGAAAACCGCCGATCGCGCCCCCAACGACCTCCCGGCCAGCAACCGGGGGGCTGATCGGAATCGACTGGAACCATGGCTCGCAGACACTATGGAACGGGGTCGCTTCGACAGGTCGGCCAGTCCTGGATCGGCTCCTGGTACGGCCCTGACGAGCGGCGCATCAAACGCCGGATCGGCGCTGTTCGCACGCCCGGCGCGCGTGACGGTCTGACGAAGGCTCAGGCCGAGAAGGAGTTCGCCCGGCTGCGCGAGGCCGAGTCGATCGCCTCCTCCACCGCCCGGCGGGTGACGATGCGCGAGGCGGGCGCCGAACTGTCGAAGACGCTCGAGCTGCGGGGCGCAAGAAGTCTCATCGCCTCACCGTCGCCGCGGACCTGAGCAATCACATCGAGCCCTTCTTCGAGGGCAAGGACCTGGCAAGGATCACGCCGCAGGACATCGAGCGCTACGTCGTGGTCAAGCGCAAGACCCTGGCGATCAAGACGATTCGCAATCATCTGAACACGATCCATTCGGTCTTCGAGCTGGGCCTTCGGCGCAAGTGGTGTCAGACCAACCCGGTGAAGCTCGCCGAGCGGCCGGTGATCAGGACGACCGAGACCCGGATCAAGTTCCTCGACCAGGAGGAACTGGAGAAGCTCATCGCCGTCAAGTACCCGCCGGATGCGTTCGGGGGCATCGAGGCGACCTTGTATCTGACGGCCGCGATGACCGGCCTGCGGCAGGGGGAGCTGCTGGGCTTGCGCTGGCGGGACGTCGACTTCGCCGCGAGGAAGGTGCGCGTCGTCTCGCCGTACGTGCGCGGAGAGTTCGGCGACCCGAAGTCCGAGGGCTCGGGCCGCTCGGTCCCCCTCGCCGATCGCGTGGCGCAGGAGCTCGAGCAGCTGCGGACCCGCTCGCCCTATGCGGCGGATCGAGAGCTCGTCTTTTGCCATCCGGAGACGGGGAGTCCGCTGGACCGCTCCAAGCTCACGCGCAGGTTCAAGCAGGCGATCAGACGCGCGGGCGTGCGCGAGATCACCTTCCATGAGCTGCGCCATACGTTCGGCACGCGTATGGCAGGCGCCAGCGTGCCGTTGCGAACGATCCAGCACTGGATGGGCCACGCAGACGCGAAGACGACCCAGGTCTATGCCCACTACCAGCCCTCCGACCACGAGGCCGACACCGTCGATCGGGCGTTCTCGGCCGAACGCCGCCCACCGAAGACATCCCCACCCGGCCGAGGGCGAAGTCACCGTCGAGCCGGATCAAACGGACGAGGCCGAAGCGGACGCTACGGTTGAGGCTCCAGTGCGGGCGCCGCGCGAGGGTCGTGCCACCGTAGCGTCTCGAGATCCCATCGTCCCCGCGCCTTCCCTGCGAGCACGGGATCGATGAAGAGCCCGACGGTCGCGAGAGCACTCGGGAGGTCACGCTCCCTCAGGTGGGGGACGTCGCGTGCCACTCGGGCGTAGCCGCGCGGCCAGTCACGCCCCGTGGGCGTCGCAAGGCGGTCAGGCAGGGTCAGACCGCGGCGCTCGGCCTCGGAGGAAAGCGCCACAGCGACCTCGGCGGCATCGACGATCACTGTGCGGGCAAAGATAGCGAGATCGGCCAGGTCTCGAAAGCGCGTGCTCGGCTCCTTCAACCCGCTGGAGCGCTCATGCAGCTCAAGCAGGGCACAGACCTTGTCGGCCAGATGGTCCGCAAGCGGGTACGCGCGGTAGCTCGCGGATACCAATCCGGGCAGGTCCAGCGGTACGAGCGGCGAGACCGTGTCCGGGGTGCCCGTCATTACGAGATCGGCCACGAGATCGACGTGGAAGCGCGCGAACTCCCTGAGCCCCAGGAACGCGACGACATTCACACGCACCGCGCCTGCACCCTGGGCGATCTGTCGACCGGGACTCAGCGTGAAGCTGAAGTAATCATCGAAGTCGACGGCCGCGGCGGCGCGTAGTGCCCTCTCTGCCTCATCCAGGCTGCCTGTGCGGCTGAGCAGATCAATGTCGCGCGTGTGCCGAGCATGGCCGCCCAGTCGAGCGAGCATCGCGGTCGCACCCTTGAGCACCCACCGCTCAGGATCGGCGCTGAACACTCGGCACAGCAGTCGATCGTAGGCGAACTGCCGCTGAACACTGCTGAGCGGGATTGCTCGATCACGAGCCAACGGACGCAGGCGATCGGCCACCGCGAGGCGCAGCGCGCGCGGATCGCCGTACGGATTAGCGCTCATCGCCTCGTGCCAATGCAACCATTTCTTTCCGATCCGAGTAGTCGGCCAGCATAAGGAGATGGTCCAGAAGGGCCACGCCGTCACCCCGGCGGAACCCGAAGCGCGCCGCATACGGCGCAATGCGCTCGGCGATAGTCCCGGGATAGTCGAACACTCGATGGACCACCTCCACGGTGATCTGAGCGACACTCGCAGGCTCAACGTGATCGTCCAGCAGGTCGGCGATCATCTGCCCAGCGATGGTCACGGGAAGCCCTTCCATCAGGATCCACTGCCCGTCAGGCACATGACCGCGGTGCAGACGCACATCGGTCCGGCGGGTCTGGCGGCGCACGGGAAGCGTGAACTCGTGCACATCGGCGCGCAGGTCACCGACGCCATACATGGAAGCTGCCGATGCGTGCGAAACGAGCGCTACACCAGGCGCGCGCACCCGAGCCCACGCCGGCACACCAGGCTCGAGCTGAAGCCATGCCGCCCGCAGCTCGAGATGGTCTGGCTCGGCTGCTCCGCGAATCCTGTAAACGCCATGCGCGACGCGCTCAAGCAGCCCGTTATCCGCAAGCCGCGCGAGCGAACTCGCTCCGACGCCGGCTTGCTGGGCCTGCTGACGCGTGCAAAGACCCCACTGCCCCTCGGCGACGTCGAATAGGCGCTGTAGTGGACGAGCCATACTGCGAACTATATCATAATCAGGTCACTTTGCAGATCTTAATGCTAGACAGATCTGCGAAAACAGCCATGCACGAGCTACTTTGCAGATCTCGAACTCTCGACGTAGCGCCGGTAGATGCGCTCGGCCTGCTTGGCGTACTTTCCGGGCAGCGCCTCGCGCAGTTCGGCCAGGAACGAGTCCTGCGACGAGAATCGCGCCGGCCGATGTACCTCGGCGAAGCCGCGCTTTCAGAGTCGCCTACTGTGAGCCTGGACGTGCCCGTCGCGCGGTGTGGTCTTAGTTTCCTGCAACCAGCGCGCCAGGTCCTCGGGGTTGAAGCGGACGTAGTGCCCGAGGCGATGGTGCGGGATGCGCTGGGCGCGGGCTTGCGCCAGGAGCCAGGTGTGCGGTACGCCGAGCAGCCGACTGGCCGCCTTGGCGTCGATCAGTGGGGTGAAGGCGGGCGCGTCGGCGATGCCGCGGCCGCGACGTAGCAGACGAGCCGCGCCCGAACGGAGGCGCGCCGCGGCATTGGGAGGAGTAGTCGTCAACGTTCGCATCGGGGCTCCATGATTCGGTGGTGGTTGTCGTCTTTATGACGGCAGGGTTTTCTCTGCCGTCATGGGTGACTTTCAAGCGGGGCTGGCGGGTTCTGTCAAGGGAGGGCCGTGAGGCCCCGCCGTAGGCGGCCCCGTAGGGGCTTCCTACGGCGTCCGCCAGGTCCGCTACTGGCGCCGCTGCGTGTGGTGACCGGCGCCGGCAGGGCTGGTCGAAGGGGCTGGCTTACGGGTCTCCCAAAATCGTGCGAAGGGTTTCTCCTTTACGCGGTCAGGGGACGGGCACCGGGTGTTTCGGGCGTTGGCGGCAGGGCGTGGTGTGCGGCTGCGTTTCTGAGCTTGTCGATGCGCAGCTCGGTGGGCGGGTGGATGTGCTCGGTGAGCCAGATGAAGGGGACGGGCTGGTCGTGGATCAGGGCGTGGATCTCCAGGAAGTCCGCGAGCTCATCCGCCTGTCCGAGGCTGGCGGCGTATTGGTCGGCTTGGTACTCGCGTTCGCGCCAGTAGGAGCCCCACGCGGGTGCCGTGATCCGTAGTCCGAGTCCGCCTTTGGCGAAGGCGACCTACGTAGACCGCCTCGAACGGAACGAGGACCACAGAGCCACGCCGAGCGCGACGATCAGGAGCAGGGCGATCAGCGAATCGAAGATCACGAGAGCGAGGGTGAGCCCTTCCATGCCATGTATCGCAACCAGTAGGCCCACGAGCCAGGCGATCACCCCTACCCCAGCCGGTGCGCACGACGTCGAGCGCCGCAGCAGGGAGTACCAGAGCAGGCAGCTGCCGCCTACGATGAGCGCCGTTCCGATGCCCATCAGGACGGGGATCTCGGTAGTTCTATGAACACTCTTTGAGTTGGAGATACCGTCCGCCATGACTACGAGGCCAAGCAGGCCAAGCGCCACCGCAACGGCCACGAGCGCAGCCTTCCCCAATCGCGCGGCCGCCGCCCGTCGGGGACTGAGAGGCTCCAGGCCCCTCCCGAGGAGGCTCCTCTTCGCATCCTCATAGCCCAACTCCATCAGCCACCTGGCCCGGCGTGGCGAGAAGCGCAGCGTTCCACGGAGCAGGCCGCCGAGTCGTCGCGACGGCACGATATGCACCAACCTCGGCAGCGGGCGCCGTGGCTTGAAGTGCTCCTCGCCGCTGGAGTCGGGCCAGTGGGTGAGCTCCACCATCGAGCCGTAGCGCCCGATGAACTCCCTCAGGTTCTCTGCCGAATCCGCCTCGATCTCGAGCTTCCGTTCTAGCGCTGCGACCTTCGCGCCCACCATCTCGTCGATGCGCGCCGCATCTCTGCTCTTTCCGACACGATGATCCAGGTGCACCACGATGATCGGGTCGCACCCCAACTCGATCAGCGGGAGCACGGGCGTGTTGTCCGCAAGACCGCCGTCCAGCCACCCGGCGTCGTTCAGCGCTCGGTTCGCGAATATGCCAAATGGCAGACTGGTCGACCCCAACAGCAGTTGCCCTATGTCGTCCCGTGCCCTCCCGTTCAGCCTCGAGTAGACGGGCAGATACTCCCGCGCAGTGCACGGGAAATAGTAGTAGGTACCTCCGGCCTCTGCGGCCTCGAAGGAGGGCTCATCGGGATCGAAGAAGTCGACCGCTCTGGCTGCGGTCACGAACGCATCGATCTCGCTGTCGCTCACCGCGTTGGAATCGAGCGACCCAGCGATCGTTTTCTCCAGCGGCCGGTTGTCTAGAACGAAGAGGTTCCGCTTTTCCATCCAGAACCAGCCGCCAACGGGTATGCCTACTGCGAGCGCCGCACACGCGTAGAAGACCACCAGCGCACGTAGATCGGACCAGTCGCGATAGCCCGTGCCTAGGGAGATGGCAATCGCCGGAACGCCTACCACCAGGAAGGTGAACAGCGCTGCTGCGAGGAAGCGACGGTGGACGGTGAGTCTGGCGCTGGTGGAGCCTCGGTAGTAGAGAAGACCCGGAAGGAGAAGGAGGCGCAACAGCAATGCAGGGAGTCGATGACGAGTGAGCTTGAACACATCCTTAGCCGTGATGTCTGCCCAGAGATCCCGGGCCCCCTGCAGGTCGCCTTGAGCTATCAGCGCTGCGTTCAGAGCGCCAACCGAGGTACCGACGACTGCGTCGATCGTGACGCCCAACTCACGGAGAGCGCTCCAGCAACCGATCTCGTAGGCGCCCTTGCCGCCTCCACCTGAGAGCACAAGCCCGACATTCTCATACAACCGCTTCGATCCCGGCTCGTCAATATCTGTGCTCGGACGTGGACTAGAGTCCTCCACGCTCAGGGAGTCTAGCTCTGAGCCGGACCGGCTTGGACGGAGGCCAACAGGCGCGACTCCCCCTTTTCAACAGCAAACGGGCCTGTCCGCGATCGACTCCGACACGCCCGAGTTGGACGACATGCACAATCGTCCCGCCCCCGCTCATACGACGGGATGAGGAGTAGAGGATGTCGCGCTCGACCCGGCGTAACGCCCATCGTCCAGCGTCCCACTAACGGAGGGCGCAAACAGTACCGATTTGGTACTCCAGAACCATGCATCATCAGACTGATCTTGATCAAAAAGTACAGATTTCCAGGGAAATCCTCATATCGGGGAGACAGGATTCGAACCTGCGACCGCCCGGCCCCCAGCCGGGTGCGCTACCAGACTGCGCCACTCCCCGTGGCACTGCAAGCGGGCGACGGGAATCGAACCCGCCCTAGAAGCTTGGAAGGCTTCTGTGCAACCACAACACTTCGCCCGCAAGCCGGCCCCTATCCTACCGCCGCTCCGGGCCGGGGCGGTCGCGGCCCGTGCCTCAGCCTGGCAGCGCCGGTCTGCGCGCCTCGGTCGGCACCTCGCCCGTCCCGCCCGTCAGCGCGGGGGGCGGCCACGGGCCGAACCAGTTGTCGCGGGCGCCGTCGAGGGTGACGGTCGAGCCGTTCAGGGCGCGGCCGAGCGGCGAGCAGAGCAGCGCCACGAGCCACGCGTGCTCCTGCGGGCACCCGAGCCGGCCGAGCGGCACCGAGCGGCTCATGCCGGCCCTGACGGTGTCCGGGTACTTGGACATCGCCTCGGTGTCGAAGTGCCCCGCGGCCACGGCCGTCACGACGACGCCCTCCCCTGCCCAGCGCTTCGCGAGCTCGCGCGTGAGCGCCTCGACCGCGGCCCTGGCCGCGCCGGAGTGGGCCATGCCGGGCATGCCGTGGTGCGGAGACAGGGTGACGTTGACGATCGTCCCCTCCCGCACGCGATCGCCCCTCGCGGCGGCTCCCTCCCTCGCGGCGGCTCCCTCCCTCGCGGCGGCTCCCTCCCGCGCTGGCCCCTCCCCCTCTCCGGCTACCGGTTCGCCAACCGGCCCCTCCCCTGCAGTCCGCTCGCCAACCTGCTCCTCCCCGGCTGCCCCCTCCCCGGCTATCCGTTCCCCAACTGGCCCCTCCCCAGCAGCCCGCTCGCTGGCGCGTCCGGCTCCCGTGCCACCCTTCGCCAGGCCCTCCCCCAGCCCACCAGCGACCGCGGCTTGGGCCATGTTCAGAATCCCCTCGACGTTCAGCCGCCATACCGCGCGCCAGCCCCTGGCGACGATCCCCTCTGCGGGCGTGAAGTACTGGCCGCCCGCGTTGTTGACCAGCGCGTCCAGGCGGCCGTAACGTTCGCGCGCGGCGGCCACGAGCCGCATCGCTTCGTCCGGCTCGCGCACGTCGCCGGCGACCCAACCGACCGTGTCGGGGCGCGCGCCGCTCTTCCCCTCGATCTCTCGCACCGCCTCCTGCAGCACCTCGGCGCGGCGCCCAGCGAGGAGCACACGGGCGCCGCAGCGGGCGAGCTCGATCGCGGTCGCCTTGCCGAGGCCGGTGCCGCCGCCGGTGACGAGCGCCACGCGGCCGCTCAAGAGCCCCTGAGCGAACACCTCTGAGCGCGCGCCGTCTGACATAGGCGCGATCATACGAGCGTGGCCGGTTCGTCGGCGAGGAGGGCTCGAGTCGAGACAGATGGCGGGCGGATGTCTTGAAACGGGTCCCGAGCAAGCGTGCGCGCTGGATCGCGGCGGGACTCGTCGCGCTGTTCGCAGCTGTCGCGCTCGCGGGCTACCTGTACGAGCGCCATCGCACCGGCAGCATCTATCACCCGCACGCCCGCTTCATCCCCCAGCCGACCCCGACGCTGCCGAAGCGCCCCTCTGACCGGTTCGCCTGGCCGTTCTACGGGTACACCAAGAACCACACCCGCTATTTCCCGGCGTCGGCGAAGGTGTTCCCGCCGTACAAGCGCCTGTGGACGCACTACGGCGGCTCGCTGCTCGAGTTCCCGCCGACGCTCCGGGGCGAGGACATATTCCAGCTGGCCGACGACGGGGTGCTGAGCGCGATCGACAAGAACACGGGGCGCACGCTCTGGCAGCGGCGCATCGGCTCGCTGTCGGCGTCGACTCCGGCGACCGTGGGCAACGTCGTCTATGCGACCGCGCTCGCCCGTTCGGACCATGTCGAAAAGGGCGCGGCCTTCGCGCTGGACTACGCGACCGGCAGGATCCTGTGGGCGCGCGATCTGTCCAGCCCGAGCGAGTCTTCGCCGCTGGTGGACGGCGGCAGGGTGTTCTTCGGCTCCCAGAACGGGACCGTCTATGCGCTGAGCGCGCACAACGGCAGCGTCCTGTGGAGCTACCACGCGGCGGGCTCGGTCAAGGCCAGCCCGACGCTCTCGGGGGGCGTCCTCTACTTCGGCGACTACTCCGGGCACGTGCAGGCGATCAGCGAGCGGACCGGCGGGCGCCTGTGGGACAGCGGCTCCGAAGGCGCGCTGCTGGGCAGCGGCACGTTCTACTCGACCGCGGCGGTCATGTACGGGCGGGTGTTCTTGGGCAACACCGACGGGCGCATCTACGCATACGACGCGTCCAGCGGCAAGCTCGACTGGGCGGTGCAGACGGGCGCGTACGTGTACGCCTCGCCCGCGGTCACGAACGCCCCGGGCCTCGGTCCGACCATCTACATGGGCTCCTACGACGGCACGTTCTATGCGCTGAACGCCCGCTCGGGACGCATCGAGTGGCAATACCACGCGGGGGGGCGCATCTCCGGCTCGGCGACGATCGTCGGCAAGGTCGTGTACTTCGCCGATCTGGGCAGCCGGCGCACGTACGGCCTGGGGATCTCGACGGGCAAGGTCGTGTTCGAGTTCGGCAGCGGCTCGTTCGACCCGGTGATCAGCGACGGGCGGAACATCTACTTGACCGGCTACACCGGCCTGTACGCGCTCGCGCCCAGATAGCGCTCCGGCTCGCCCGGTGACGCTCCGGTCGCGGACGGCGCTCGGCCGTTCACGAGGCGATCCAGCCCCGGTGGCGCTCCCGCCCGCGCGCGGAGCTCCGGCGCCGGGCCACTCGCGCGGGGCCGGCGCGTGCGCCCGTGGGGCTACCCGCCCGGCGCGCCTTCGCCGAGCACGTGCGCGAGCAGGTTCCTGGTCATCGCCACCACCCGCGGATCGGGCGCGCGGGGCGCGTCCGGGGAAGCCTGGGGCACGGGCGAGAGCGCGTACTCCCAGCCGAGCGTGCCGGTGGCGAACACGAGCGCGCCGGAGGGCGCCCGGTAGAGGGTCGTCTCGGCCACCGAGCCCCGCGCCGGCGAGGGCTCGTTCGTGGCTTCGCAGGGCGCGGGCGCGCCCGCGCCGATCAGGCGCGTGCCGGGGGGTGTCGAAGGCGTGCGCTGGTCGAGCTCGTAGCCGACGATGCCGGGGATGCCGGTCGCGGCGGTTACGCCGCTGGAGGCGAACAGCCACCCCGGCTGCAGTCCCGGATCGGGACGCCACGCGTAGTAGCGGTAGACGGGCGGTCCCGGCTGTTGCAGGCGGGGGGTGATGCAGCCGTCGTAGGCGCTGCCCACGAGGCTCGCCCCGCCGCCCGGGAACAGGCCGGTCGGCTGCGCGCTGTCGGGGTCGGCGGCGGCGTGCTCCTTGTAGGCGACGATCACGTGGTCGGGCTCGCCCGCCTGGCTGGACGCGGCGCTCGCGGGCGCGAAGCGCACGCGCCAGGCCATCGTGTCCGAGCTCAGGAACAGCAGGCTCGTGCCCCGATCGCGCGCGTCGGCGAACGCCTGCTCGGCTCGCGCCGACCAGTACTCGGAGTGCCCGACGTCGATCAGCGCGCGCGCGCCGGCCGTCTGGTCGGGTTCGCGGTCGAGCGACTCGATCGTCGTGTAGGACACCGGATAGCCGTAGCGCTCCAGGAAGCGCACGATCGCGACCTCGCGGATGAAGAACTGCCCCGCCCCCGTCTGGCTTTCGTAGGGACGGTCGTAGGACACCTCCACCCCCTGGTCGGTCCCGGTGACGCCGACAGGCAGGCGCCCGCCCGGGTACAGGCTGTCGCCGCCCCACGCGTTGTAGGCCTCGTAGGTGGCCGTGGGGATCTCCACGAGCAGGGGACTCGGATGGGCGGAGCGCACGACGAACAGGCAGTCGCTCTGGGCTCCGTCGCTCGCGCTGAGCTTGACGACGTACACGCCGCTGGCCAGCCACGACGGGATCGCGAAGGAGAGCGTCGCCCGCCAGCCGCACTCCGTCAGGCCGGTCGTAGAGGAGTGCGCACACGGCGGCTGCGCGCGCACTGGCAGCGGCGCGCTCTGGAGCTCCAGGCGCCCGCCCTTCCCGCCGTACCAGCCCATGCGAAAGACCTGCGCCACAACGGTGCGGGCGCCCGGCGCGCGCACGTACACGCGCTGGGTCTCGCCCGCCGCGATCGCCTGCTCGGCGACATATCCGGCGATCGCGCCATGGGCTTCGCCGCCCAGCAGATCGGCCGGCCCGGGCAGCCGCCAGGCGCTCGTCCCGGGCAGGCGGTTCTCGGCCGTCGTGGAGACCGGCCCGGACTGGTTGGGCGCCACCCAGCGATAGCCGGCGCCACCGAGATCGGCCGCCCCAAGAGAGCCCGAAGCCGGACCTCCCGAAGCCGGGCACGAACCGCCCAGCTCCAGTGCCCGGCCGATCGAGAAGCGCGCCGCGACCGCGATCGGGCCGGCGGCGCGGGCGCGCACGTACGTCCAGCCTCCGGGCGCGCTCGCCACGCAGCCGTCGCCTGCGGTGAGCGTGAAGTAGCGGGTGTAGTCGATGCGCACCAGGAACGTTCCCGGCGCGCGGGCGTCCAGCGCGAACGCGTCGTGCCCGAGCGAGGTCAGCCGGCCGGGGCCTTGCAGCAGCGGCGTGGCGTCTCGCACGGCGTAGATGCGCCAGTGCTCGCTCGAGAACACCGGCCGCAGATACGCCAGCCCCCGGCGGATCAGCGCGCCCTCCTCGGCGCTCGAGGGGTCGAGGGGCGTGTCGGGCAGCGCCACGTAGGCGACCGCCCGGGCGCGCAGCCACGCGTGGTATCCGGCGGGCGTCAGGCCGTGTGCGAGCAGGCTGGAGTCATAGCGCTCGTCGAGCTGCTTCTCCCAGCCCCGCGCGAGCGAGATGCGCGGCGCGAGGAACGCGGCCTCCCAGTGCGAGCGCGTGAACGGGACCTCGACCCGCTCCAGCGTGGCGCCGTGCGCGGCGAGGAAGCGCTCCGCCGGCGCGTAGTAGGAGGCCGAGGTCGCTGCCGACCCGGACACCGCGAGCGTCTCGCGCACGGGACCCCATGCGATCCACGTCACGATCACGCACAGCGCCGCTCCCACGACCGCGCGGGAGGGCATCGCGGCGGACGGCCGGCCTTCGCGTGCGCGTCCTCTGCCGCCTTCCCGGGCCGTGCCCGGGCTCTGTGCGCTGTCGCTTGCGCCCCCTCCCTTCGAGCCCGTGCCGTCTCGCCCCCAATCCGCACCCGCACCCCCTCCACCCCGAACCGCGTCAGCTCTCCGGCGATCGCGGCCGAGCGCGCACAGCAGCAGGGGCCCTGCGAGCAGCACGGCGTAGCGCTCGATGTTGCTGCCCATCGGCGTGCGGATCGCCAGCGCGAGCATGCACGCGAGCAGGTAGACGACCGTGCCCAGCCGCAGCAGGCGCTCACCGCGCGGAAGCGCCCACAAGAAGACGCTCGCGACGAGCACGGTGGCCGCGACCGAGCTCGCCGGATACGGCTCGAAGCCCCCTTCGCCGAACAGGAGCTGCAGCGCCGCGAGCACGAGCGCGACCGGCAGCAAGACCGCCGCGAGGATGCGCGACGAGCGTCTGGCGAACGCATACGTGAGCCCTGCCAGCGCGAGCAACAGGCCCGCGACGGGACTGGCCGCGGCGCACACGCCGGCGAGCACGGCCGCGACGAGCAGGCGCCGGCGCGAGAGCGCCAGCGCGCACGCGAGCGCGAACGCCACGCCGAACGCGAACGTCAGCCGCCCGCTCCAGACGTCGCCGACGGCGGCGAGCGCGAACAGGCACGCGCCGAGACGCACGCCCAGGCGGCGTCCGTACGCGTCGAGCGCGAGCCGTTCGAACAGCAGCACAGACACGAGCACCGCGACCGCCGCCAGCGCGCGCATGCCCAGCAGCGATGCGAGCGGCGCGAACAGCAGGCTGTAGCCGGGCAGCGCGTGACCGGCGTACCAGTGCTCGTCGAACACGGCGAACCCGATCCGTTCGTACAGCCCGACGCGGTAGACCTGCGCAGCCAGGTCGGGCGTGCGCGGATCGATGAGCAGCCACGCCAGCAGGAGCAGGGCGGCGAGCACGACCGCCACGGGAAGACCCCGACGCGAAGCGGCCGGAGTCCGGTGCGCTACCCCACCGGACTCCGGCCCGTGCTTGTGTAAACCGGCGAACGCCCGAGAAGTAGCTGTCGAGCGCAATACCTCGATAATCGGCACGCGCAGATGATGACGGGCAAGCGGACGACACGGGCGGGCCTGACCCTGGCGGCGGCGTTTGCGGCGGCGTGCACGGCGACGCTCGCGGCCGGCTGCGCCGCCACGCGCCACCCCGGACCGATCGGCGCGCGCGAGCTGGCCGAAGCGCAGACGTTCCCGTACTACCGGATCTACTGGGTCGGTCCGCGCTTTGCAGGGCAGCCGCTGGCGGCGGCCGACGGGCGCAGCGGCTACAACAGCTCGGTCGGCGACAGCGTGTACTACGGCGACTGCATCGCCGGCAAGGGCGTGTTCGGAGGCGGCGGCGCGTGCACGCTGCCGCTGCAGGTGACGACGGTGATCTACCGGCTGCACGACAACGCGGCGCTCGGCCCGCAGCGCAACCTGCTGATCAGGGGTGTCCCGGCGACCTCCTACGACGAAGGCCGCTCGATCGAGCTCTACAGCGGCCGCGTGGCGATCGACGTGTTCTCGGACACGTTCGCGCACGCGCGCGAAGCGGCGCTGCTGCTGCGCCCGCTGAACGCGCGCGGCTCGGCGACCGCGCCGCTGCCGCCTCCCGTCTACTGCCCCGGCCTGTCCGACCCACAGGACCGCCAGCTGCAACACGCGATGGCGAGCCTGCCGGGGCACGCCTGCCAGCGGGCGGCAACCGAGATCGCGTTCGCCAGGAGCCTGCGCGTGAGCGCCGCGGCGCCTCCGCCCCGCGACACCGATCGCGCGGACGGACGAGACGAGGACGAGACAGCCGGATGAGTAGGGAGCCGGGCGGGCGAGACGAGCCGACGGGACGATCACGCGCGGGCTGTGAGGTTCGATGTGCAGGCCGTGAGGCCCGCGAGCCCTATGAAGCGGCCACGCCCGGCGCGACGGGACGCGCGAGCTCGCGCCGGAGGCTGAGGAACGCGAGCGAGCCGATCAGGGCCGGTATCCACAGCGAGATCGCGCGGTAGATCACGACCGCGGCGAGCACGGCCGAGCCGGGCCGCACGCCGAACAGCAGCAGCATCCCGAACAGCCCGCCTTCGACGGCGACGAGCCCGGCGGGGATCGGCAGCGCGTTGGCGAGCATGCCCACGAGATAGGCCATCGACACCGCCCAGAAGGACGGGCTGGGACCGTAGGCGAGCAGGCACGCGTACAGCACGGCGACGTCGAACAGCCAGTAGGCGACCGCCCCGAGCAGGCGCCAGTCGCGCGCACGGATCAGGGCCAGCGCGTCGAAGACGCCGCCGCTGAGGGCGGTCAGCGCGACGAACAGCCGCCCGCGCGAGCGCAGCCTGACCTCGGCGGTCCGGCGCGCCCAGTGGGCGAGCGCGAGCGTGCCGGCGATCGCCGCGGCCGCGGCGGCCGCGGGCAGCAGCGTGAGCAGCGCGTTCTCCGAGCCGGGCAGCAGGCCGAGGTACATGGGCACGCCGATCAGCAGCGTCGCGAGCACGTTGACGGCGCTGGTGAGCACGAAGATCAGCACCGAGCGCTTGGCGATCCGCTCGACCGAGACGCCGCGGCTGCGCAGCACCCACGCGCCGAGCGCGATCCCGGCGAGGCCGCTGACCGAGACGACCGAGTTGACCGCGAGCTCCGACAGCGACAGGCGCGAGATCAGGCGCCGGCCGAGCATGCCGAAGACGAGCGCGAACAGCAGCACGTAGCCCGCGCAGGAGAGCAGCTCGAAGCCGACCGCGACGGCCACCCAGCCGGCCCGCGCGTCGGTGATGCGCTCCGCCGCAGAGCGCAGCCCCGGCACGGCCAGCAGCAGCGCGGCGACGAGCGCGAAGAAGACCGCCAGGCCGAGCAGGCTGTTGCGCAGCGTGCGCGACTGCGCCGAGATCGCCGCGGCCGCCTCGCCGGAGAGCTCCCCGCCCGCCTCGCCGGAAACCCCACCGGGCGCCTCACCGGAGAGCTCCCCACCGGCCGCCTCGCCGGAGAGCTCCCCGCCCGCGTCGCCGGAAACCCCGCCGGGCGCGTCGCCGGAGACCCCGCCCGCGGGGCCCTGTTCGAGTGGGTCCGTTGGACCCGTATCGGCAATCTTCGGCATGACCTTCGCTTTAATCTCATCATGGCTGAGCAGGCGGCTCGCATACTCGTCGTCGACGACGAGCCCGCGGTGCAGGGCGCGCTGCTGCGGGCGCTGACGCTGGAGCGCTACAAGGTCTCCCAGGCGATGGACGGCGGGCAGGCGCTCGAGCGCCTGCGGGCCGACCCGTACGAGGCGGTGATCCTCGACGTGTCGATGCCGAAGGTGGACGGCCTGGAGGTGTGCCGGCGGCTGCGCGAGGGCGGCGACCGCACGCCGGTGCTGATGCTGACCGCGCGCGAGCAGATCGACGACCGCGTCGCGGGCCTGGACGCGGGCGCGGACGACTACCTGGTCAAGCCGTTCGCGCTGCGCGAGCTGCTCGCGCGCGTGCGGGCGCTGCTGCGCCGCTCGGGCGAGGAGGACGAGGACGGCGACGGGCGGGAGCGCATGCTCTCCTTCGAGGACCTGCGCCTGGAGCGGCTCGCGCACGAAGCCTGGCGCGGCGAGCGCGTGCTGGCGCTGACGAGGACCGAGTTTTTGCTGCTCGAGATGTTCCTGCGTCACCCGCGCCAGGTGCTGACGAGGTCGGCGATCTTCGAAGGAGTATGGGGCTATGACTTCGGCGCGACCTCGAACTCGCTGGGCGTGTACATGGGCTACCTGCGCCGCAAGACCGAGGCCGGGGGCGAGTCGCGGCTGCTGCACACGGTGCGGGGCGTCGGCTACGTGCTGCGCGGCGAGACATGAGCTTCAGGCGGCGCATCACGTTCGCGTCGGCCTCGGCGGTCGCGATCGCGGTGGTGCTGGGGTCGGTGCTGACGTATGTGCTGAGCGCGAACGAGCTGCACGGTCAGGTGGACGCGCAGCTGCGCAACCGCGTGGACAACTTGCGGTTGATCGAGCGCCATCCGGCGCGGCGGCAGAGCGACAGGCTGCTCGACGCGCTGCAGGGCAAGAGCTCCTCGGGGCAGCTGTTCGAAAGCGGACCGCAGCAGCCCGGCAACGCGCTGGGCAACGTGCTGCCCAGGCCCAACCAGGTGCGCGGCTATCAGCAACTGGTCGACGCGCGCGGAGCGGTGCTGTTCAGATCGGGCGCGCAGGACGTGACGCTGCCGGTGGACGCGCGGACGCGCGCGCTGGCGACGGGCAGGGGCAGGAGCTTCTTCCGCGACGCCACGGTCAACGGGCTGAGGCTGCGGGTCCTCGCCGAGTACTTCGCGCCGGGGCGCGTCGTGCAGTTCGCCCAGCCGCTGAGCGAAGTCGACAAGCTGCTGAGCCACCTGCGCCTGATCCTCGTGCTGCTCGGCCTCGGCGGGATCGCGCTGGCGGCGCTGCTCGGGCGGCTGGTCGCGCGCGCGGCGGTGATGCCCGTCAGGCGGCTGACGCGCGCGGCGGAGCACGTCGCCGAGACGCAGGACCTCTCCCAGCGCATCTCGCCCGTCGGTGAAGACGAGATCGGACGGCTGGCGGTCAGCTTCAACGCGATGCTCGACGCGCTCGAGCGCTCGATGGCGGCGCTGGACGCGTCGGTGAGCGCCCAGCGCCAGCTCGTGGCGGACGCCTCGCACGAGCTGCGCACGCCGGTGACGAGCCTGCGCACGAACGTCGAGATCCTGCAGCGCGCCCACGACCTGGCCGGGCCCGAGCGCGAGCGCCTGCTGGCGGATGTGGTCGAGCAGATCGAGGAGCTGACGCTGTTGATGAGCGACCTGATCGACCTCGCGCGCGGCGAGGAACAGCGCGCAGACGCCGAGGACGTGCGGCTGGACGCGGTCGTGAGCGAGGCGCTCGTGCGCACGCGGCGCTGGCCGATCTCCGATCGGTCGCCGGCGACGCCGCTGCACGCGACGCTCCAGCCCGTGCTCGTCAACGGCGTCGCCGCGCGGCTGAAGCGGGCGGTGAGCAACCTGATCGACAACGCCGTCAAGTACAGCCCGCCGGGCGAGGCCGTCGAGATCGTGCTGCGGGGGGGCGAGCTGACCGTGCGCGACCACGGGCCGGGGATCGCGCCCGCCGACATGCCACACGTGTTCGACCGCTTCTACCGCGGCGCGGAGGCGCGCGGCCGTCCCGGCTCCGGCCTGGGACTGGCGATCGTCAGGCAGGTGGTCACCCAGCACGGGGGGACCGTCGCGGCCGAGCGAGCGCCCGGCGGCGGGACGCTGATGCGGGTCAGGCTGCCGAGCGCCGAGCCGCTGGATCAGGATGGCGCGAGCGAGACGAGGTCCGTCGCGGGTGTGGGCCCTCGCGTCCACGCATAGCGGCGTGACGGACGGCGCGGGCGCGGAAGAGGGCGGGCGAGAGACCGTAGCGGCGGCGGAAGGCGCGCGCGAAGTTGGGCGCCTGCCGGTAGCCGACCAAGCGCGCGACGTCGCTGACGGGGATCGCCCGCTGCTCGGCGAGCAGCTGCGCGGCGACCGACATGCGCCGCTTCAGGAGGTCCTCTCCGAAGGAGTCGCCGAACTGCGCGTAGGCGCGCTGCAGCTGACGGGGCGAGGTCGAGATCGCGCGCGCGACCGCCGCGAGGGTCAGCGGGCGGCGGTAGTAGCGGGCGACGACGACCCGCCCGAGCAGATACAGGCGGCGGTGCTCGCTGAGAGTGTCCCGGCGCATACCCACCCCTCCGACGAGGTCTCCGTGGCGGGACGAGGTCTCCGTGGCGGGACGAGGTCTCCATGGCGGGACGAGGTGCGTGGGCGGTCGCGCGGGCGCGCGGACCACTCGCGAGCCGCGCCTCGTACTCCATCCGGCGAACGCGCGCCGCGCGGGCGGGCGCGCGGGCGCGCGAACCACCCTCTCGCGCGAGTCTCGCGCGAGGCGCCTCAGGAGCCCCCGTCCGGCGAACGCGCGCCGCAGCGGCTACTCCTCGCCGAGTTCGAGCACCGCGAGGAAGGCCTCTTGGGGAACCTCGATGCGGCCGACCTGCTTCATGCGTTTCTTGCCTTCCTTCTGCTTCTCGAGCAGCTTTTTCTTGCGGGTGATGTCGCCGCCGTAGCACTTGGCGATGACGTCCTTGCGGAAGGCCTTGACGGTCTCGCGGGCGATGATGTGTGAGCCGATCGCGGCCTGGATCGGCACGTCGTACTGCTGGCGGGGGATGCGCTTGCGCAGCTTCTCGGTCAGGGCGCGCCCGATCTCATAGGCCTTGTCGCGGTGGACGACCATCGACAGCGCGTCGACGGGATCGCCGGCGAGCAGCACGTCGAGCTTGACCAGGTCCGAGGGGCGCATGCCGTCGAGCTCGTAGTCGAGCGAGGCGTAGCCGCGGGTGCGCGACTTGAGCTGGTCGAAGAAGTCGAGCACGATTTCGGCGAGCGGCAGGTCGTAGGTGAGCTGGACGCGCTCGGGCGAGAGGTAGTGCATGCCGGCGTGCTCGCCGCGGCGCTCCTGGCAGAGCTCCATGATCGCGCCGACGTGCTCGCGGGGGGCGATCACCTGGGCCTTGATGTAGGGCTCGCGGATCTCGGCGATCAGGCCGGGGTCGGGCATGTCGGAGGGGTTGTGGACCTCGATCTCATCGCCGCTGGAGAGCGTCACGTCGAACTGCACCGACGGCATCGTGGCGAGCAGCTCGAGGTCGTACTCGCGCTCCAGGCGCTCGCGCACGATGTCCATGTGCAACAGCCCGAGGAAGCCGCAGCGAAAGCCGAAGCCGAGCGCGTCGGAGGTCTCGGGCTCCCACGAGAGCGCGGCGTCGTTGAGCGTGAGCTTCTCCAGCGCGTCGCGCAGGTCGGGGTAGGCGTCGGAGTCGATTCCGAACAGCCCGCAGAAGACCATCGGCTTGACCTCCCGGTAGCCGGGCAGCGGCTCGGTGGCCTCGCGGCGGGCGCCTTTGGCGCTCCCGTTCGGACCCGTTCCCGCGGCTCCGCCCGAGCCCGCGGAGGGACGGGTGGTGAGCGTGTCGCCGACGCGCAGCTGGGTGACGTCCTTGATGCCGGTGATGAGATACCCGACCTCGCCGGCGGACAGCCGCTCGGTGGGCGTCATGGAAGGCGAGAAGAAGCCGATGTCGTCGATCTCGGCCTGCGTGCCGGCGGCCATCGCGCGGATCGGCTGGCCCTTGGCGAAGGAGCCGTCGACGACGCGGATGTAGGCGATCACGCCGCGGTACTGGTCGAACTCGGAGTCGAAGATCAGCGCCCGGGGCGGCGCCTGCAGGTCGCCGGAAGGCGGGGGCACGCGCCGGATCAGCTCCTCGAGCACCTCGGGCACGCCCTCGCCGGTCTTGCCGCTGATGCGCAGGATCGACTCGGGCGGCTCGCCGAGCAGCTCGGAGACTTCGCCGGCGACGCGCTCGGGCTCGGCGCCGGGCAGGTCGAGCTTGTTCAGGCACGGGATCAGCTCGAGGCCCGACTCGACCGCGAGGTAGGTGTTGGCGACCGTCTGGGCCTCCACGCCTTGGGCGGCGTCGACGATCAGCAGCGCGCCCTCGCAGGCGGCGAGCGAGCGAGAGACCTCGTAGGTGAAGTCGACGTGTCCGGGCGTGTCGATCAGGTGCAGCTGATAGGTCTCGCCGTCGGCGGCGGTGAAGAAGACGCGCACGGCCTGGGCCTTGATCGTGATGCCGCGCTCGCGCTCGAGGTCCATCTTGTCCAGGAACTGGTCCTGCTTCTCGCGCTCGGTGAGCGCGCCGCACGCCTCGAGGATGCGATCGGCGAGCGTCGACTTGCCGTGGTCGATGTGGGCGACGATGCAGAAGTTGCGGATACGGGCTTGATCCATGGGCGCGTCGAACTCTAGAAGGGCTCGCGTCGCAGGAAGGTGTTATGGGTGGGATGCAATTGCGCGAAGCAACCGTATTGCGGTGGTCATCGCCGGCCGCCCCGCGGGCTGGACGAGCCGTCGCGCACGGCACGGGCGCCGAACGCGATCCGGGTGGAGCGCCATTCCGGAGCGCGGGCCGCGGACTGAGCGGACCGACGGGTGTCAGGCGCGGCCGAGCTGGGTGCGGATCAGGCGGGTCACCTGATGGGCCTCGGGGACGCGCATCTTCAGCACAGCGCGCATGTACACCAGCAGGCCGGCCGCCCCGGCCAAGCCGACGCTGACGATCTGGGCCGCCAGCGAAAGGCCGAGCAGCCGCTCGAGCAGCCGCCAGACGACCCACGAGGCGGCCCCGAGCAGGGCGGAAGCGAGCAGGATGCGGGCGGTGATCATCGTCGTCTGGGCGCCTTCGAGGCTGCCGCTGAAGCCGATCCGAAGGCGGTGGAACTGAAGCGCGGTCATCACCGCGTTGGCGGCGACGGTGCCGATTATCAGCCCGGCGATGCCGAGCGGCTTGTAGAGGCCGATCGAGACGACTATGTCCACGACGATGTTGAGCGCCGCCAGGCGGGTCGGGATCCAGGGTCGCTGGACGGCGAAGAAGACGCGGGTCAGCAGCAGGTTCAGGCCGCCGAACGGGAGGCTGAAGGCGAACCAGAAGAGCGCGATCGAGACGAGTTCGGTCGATTTCGCGTTGAACTGGCCACGCTGGAACACGAGCCGCACGATCGGGGTGGTCAGCACGAGGATGAATACCGCCGAGGGAATCAGCAGCAGGTTGATCTGGCGCATGCCGACGCCGATGGCCCGGCGCATGCTGGCGACCTCGCGCCGTGCGGCCATGCGGCTGAGCGTCGGGAACAGCACGGTCGCGACCGCCACGCTGAACAGGCCCTGGGGGAGCATGTAGATGCGAAAGGCGTTGTCGATCGCGCGCGGCGCTTCCTTGTTGACGAGCGTGCCGAAGACCGAGTTGATCAGCTGGTCGAGGTTGACGATGCCGAGCCCGATCGTCACCGGCAGCATCAGGGCGAACACCTGGCGGATGCGCGGATCGTGCCAGTCGACCGAGAACTGCAGGCGGAAGTCGATCCGCGCGAGCGCCCCGAAGACCATCAGCATCTGCACGAACGTCGCGATCAGGATCGCGATCGCGTACGCGTACAGCTGATCGCCGTTTTCATAGCCGCCGTGGAAGCGCGGGCGCAGGACGACGAGCAGCACGATGATCACGAGGTTCCAGACCGCGGGCGCGATCGCGGGGACGGTGAAGTGTTCGTATGACTGCAAGACGCCGACGAGCAGGCCGATCAGCCCGATGAGGAGCACGACCGGGAACAGCACCTGCGAGAGCCCGACGGTGAGCGCGTCGAGCGGGGCGCTGAACGTGGGACCGGTGAACAGCGGCATGATCACGCCGGCGGCGAGCACGAACAGCGCGGTGACGGCGCCGAGGACGATCAGGATGATCCAGAACAGGGTCGAGGCGAGCCGGAACGCCTCGCGCCTGCGTCCCTGCTGGAGCAGGTCGGTGAACACCGGCACGAATGCCGCCGAGAGCGCGGCGTTGGCGAACAGGTTGCTCACGAGGTTCGGGATCTGAAAAGCGATCGTGAACGCCGAGGCGGGGCCTCTCGTCCCGAAGAAGCTGGCCGCGACGATTTCGCGGGCGAGCCCGAGCACGCGCGAGACGCCGGTCGCGAGCGAGACGATCGCGGTGTTGCGCGCGACGCGCCCTCCCCCGCCGTCCGCGCCCCGATCTGCGCCGCTGCCCGCACCCCCGCCGTCGCCAGCCTCGGTGCCCCCACCATCGCCGCCACCCACGGCCGGCCCGTGCGGCGGGCGGACGAGGCCGCCGTATTCCTCGCCGAAGCTCGCGTCGGGAATGCCGATGACTTCGCCAGGAAGATCCGACCGGGGTCCTCCGGGGGGTTCGCCGGCTCCTGAGATAGAGGACAAGGCCGCTATAGTACGGCGCTCGAAAGATGGCGAATATCCACTCCCAGAAGAAGCGGATCCTGCGCTCGGAGCGCGAGCGACTGGAGAACCGTCAGTACACCTCCGCGATCAAGACCTACTTCCGGCGCCTGGAAGCGGCCGTGAGCGAGGGCGAGGACGAGAGCGCGAGCAGCGAATTCCGCCTGTTGCAGAGCACCATCGACAAGGCTGTCAAGCGCGGGGCGATGCACAAGAACACCGGCGCGCGCAAGAAGTCCCGGGCTGCCCGCGTCCGCGCCGGCGCCTCTTCGTAGGCCCAGACGGCCGATAGGCATCGCCGCCGAAGACGGTGGTCCGGCAGGGACGCAGGAGCGTGGCGTACCGATCGAAGATCGACGGAATCTCCGGTCGGCGAGGACGCGTGCTGGCCCGACCTCCGATCAGCGAGGACGCCACCGATCGAAGATCGACCAGCGCCGCCTATCGGCCGTCTGCGATCGTCTCGATCGCGCGCAGCGCGAGCGTGTCTTCGTCGAGCGAGGACATCCGCGAGCGGGCCGCACCCAGGGGCGAGCCGCCGCGCGTGTCGAGCTCGAGGTCGGCCAGTGCGGCGAGCGCGGCGCGAAGCCGGTCGGGCTCGGTGCGGGCGACGTCCGCGACGAAGCGCTCGGCCGCGCGCGGCGGCATGCGCAGGCCGCGCCTGACCTCGGCGGCGGACTCGCCCGACTGCAGGCGCAGGGCGATGGCGAGCGCTTCGCGCAAGCGCGAGGCCATCAGGTAGGTCAGCCCGGACAGGCGCTCGCCCTGCTGGCGCAGGCGCAGGTACGAGCGGGCGGCCTCGCGCGGGTCGGCGCCGACGAGCGAGTCGGCGAGCGTGAACACCCGCTGCTGCGCCGAGCGGGCGGCGCGGCTCTCGATCTCCTGAACGGTGACGCGCCGGGGAGCGGAGCGCTCGGGAGCGGAGCCGGGGGTGACGCCCGAAGCGGGGCCGGGAGCGCCCTCGCTCGAGCTGGGCTCAGCCGGGAGCGGATCGGCCGGCGCGTCAGCCTCCAGCGCCAGCTTCTCCAGCTCCCGCAGCAGCCGCTGCTGGCGCTCGCCGACCTGGGCCACGAGCGCCCTGGCCGCGGCGACGTCGAGCTCGATCCCCATGCGCGAAGCCTGCGCGCGCGCCCACTTGGGCAGCTCCCACGGCTTGGCGGTCGCCTGCGCGACGACCTGTCCGCCGGCGCGCTTGACGGCCTCGTGGACGGCCGCGGGCGCCTTGGCGCGGCCCTCCTCGCGCGCGAACAGCGCAACGGTCGTCCCTGGCCCCATCGCCGCGAGCGCGGGCGCGAGCTGCTGCTCGACCTCGGCCTGCTTCCAGCGCTCGACGCCGTCGACGAGGATCACGCGCCGCCCGATCGAGAGGGTCATCGCGGCGAGCGCCCCCGCGACGCCCGCGGGTGTCGCGAGCTCGCCGTCGAGCGTCTCCACGCTGTCCGCGCCGCCGTCGCGCTCGGCCAGCGCGCGCAAGCCGGCGCGGCGCTCGGAGATCGCGCCATGGTCGTCGCCATGGATCAGGTACGCGGGCTTCAGCTCGGCCATCGCCATCCGAGTGTATGCCGAGGCGACGACGATCCTCTCAATGAGCTTTAGACGGCCGAGAGAGGGCACCGCCGCCGCAAGGCGGTGGTGCGGCCAGGGCGCAGGGAGCGTGGCGTGCCGGCCGATCGGCGATCCCGTCGATCGACGATCGGTACGCGAGCTCACCGATTGGAGATCCCGTCGATCTCCAATCGGTGAGGACGCCGCGTCGCGCCGCCTATCGGTCGTCTAGCGCACGACGAGGTTCACGAGCTTGCCGGGCACGACGATCTCCTTGACGATCTCCCTGCCGTCCACGTGCGCGCGCACGTTCGGGGCCGCTCGGCACAGCTCCCTGAGCTCCTCGGGTCCCGCGTCCGAGGCCGCCTGGACGCGGTCGCGCAGCTTGCCGTTGACCTGGCAGACGAGCTCATAGACGTCGCGCTCGAGCAGCGCATGGTCGGCCTGCGGCCAGGGCTGCTCCCACACGCGCTCGCCGGTCAGTCGCTCGTACACATCCGCGCTGACGTGAGGCGCGAACGGGAACAGCAGCGACGCGCCGCTCGCCAACGCGAACCGCAGCGCCTCGACATGCGCCTGCTCGCGCAGCCGCGAGGCGTCGTTGAGCAGCTCCATCACCGCGGCGATCGCGGTGTTGAACGCGAACCGGCGCAGATCGCCCGACACCTTGTCGATCGCCCAGTGGGTCTTGCGCAGGAGCTCGAGGTCGGGACCCTCGGGCGGCAGCTCGGGCTCGGCGTCGCCGCCGCCGACGTCGCGCTCGACAGAGCCGAGCTCCCCGCCCGCTGCGCCCGTCTCCGTTCCTCTCGGCGCATGCGCCGAGAGAGGCGTACCACCCATGTGACTTGTAGAGCTGTTCCGGTCGGCGCAGGCGCCGACCGGCGACCGGGT
>DASQGE010000038.1:0-16616 GCA_035632775.1 Solirubrobacteraceae bacterium
GCTCGCCGACTATCTCGCCTACATCGTGCTCGCCCCGTTCGTCGGCGCCGACGCCGCCGCGGAGGTCGTCATCGAGGACGAGCGGCTCCTGCCGAGCAGATCGTGGCCCGACGGGCTCGGGTCCGTGGACCGCCGCGCGCCCGTGGCCGGCTGAGAAGACCGCGATCGGGCGGCCGCTAGCGCCGCTTGCTCGCGCGGCGGCCGGCTAGGTACGTCAGCACGATCCCCACCAGCACCGAGATCACGATCACGATGATCAGCGGGGCTTCGCCCGTGCCGAAGATCCAATTGACCTTGACCGCTTCCAGGTTCAGCACCGCAAACAGCGTGACCAGGATCGCCAACACCACCATCCCCGCCGTGCGAGCCTGCTCGCGGCGGCTGCGCTTGCGCTCCTGCGATCCTTGCGCCTGCTCGGACATCGCTCTTCCGATCCTACCCCCTTCGCGCGGCGCGACCCGAGCGGCGTCTCCCTCTAATCCGACCTTGCCGCCCTTGGCGTACGGGGCGAGCCTTCGCGCGGCGCGACCCGAGCGGCGTCTCCCTCTTGCTCGGAGCACCTGACCAGACGCGTGCGCGTCTCGAACGCGGCCCCGTGCGCTCCGCAGAGCCCTTGCACGCTCAGCCGGACGGGCGCGCCGCCTCGCGCTCGGCCGCGACCCAGGGGCACTCGACCGACAGGTCGTCCACGCCCAACGCCGCCGCCACGTTGAACGCCATCCCGTACCTGAAGAAGTCGTCCAGCCGCTCCGGCTCCGCTCCCGACAGCTCGCGCGCCAGCTCCACCAGCCCGGCGTACCGGTGCCGCACACGCGCGCGCACGATCTCGTCCTCGCAGGCCGCATACGCCTGGTGCTGGAGCATCAGGTAGTCGCGATCCGAGGTCAGCAGCTCCTTGTACGCGCGTCCCATCGCCTGCAGCGCGTCCGCGCACTCGACCGGCGCTCGCCCCGCGCGGTGGTCGGCCGCCGCGCGCTCGAACGTCTCGGCGACGCGCTCGAAGCTGCGTTCCACCGCGGCCACGAACAGCTCGCGCTTGCTCGGAAACAGGCTGAACACGTACGGCTGCGCCACGCCCACGCGCCGCGCAATCCGATCGACCGCCGTGCCGTGCAGCCCGCCTTTGGCGAACTCGACCACCGCCGCCGCGATCAGCTCCTCGCGGCGCTCAGCCGCCGGCACCCGTCTGCGGACCGTCGCAGTCTCACCCATAACATCTATAACTTAGCAGTCGCTAATAAGTTTGTCAAGGGGACGAAGCCCGAAAGGGAACGGTCGAGGGAGACCATGAGGCCGAGTGGTCGAAGGCCATTCCAAGGCCAATAGTCCAAGACCTGAATATTCCCAGGCTTGAATAGTCCAGGCCCGAATAGTCCAGGCCCGAATAGTTGAGCTGCCCGCGGTGCGGGCGGTCGCGGGCTGGTGAAAATGGTGATGATGCGGGTGTCGCCCGTGTCGCCGATCTTTCCTTGGTGCTGTTGAGCCTGTCAGACTACTTCCAACGCCGCGACCCAACACAAACCACCACACGCCTCGTACGCCAACTCGAAGCGCTCGGACACACCGTCACGCTCCAAGAGGCGGTAGCAGCCTGAGCCTTATTTTCCTGTCAGTCCAAGGCGAGTCTAAGGCGAGTCGCGGAATCGTCCGTGCGCCCCCGGCCGGAACGCTCCCGACCGACGCCTGCTGCCGTGACCGGCGCCGGCAGGGCCCATCCGAGGGAGCCGGCTCACGGGTCTCCCATCCATCCCAACCGGCGTTCCCCTCCGTCGCGGCGAATACGATGCAGGCCACATGACCCCTCCCCTCCCCGCCCGCGCCATGACCCCCGCCCGCGCCATGACCCTGGCCCTCGCCGTCGCCCTCGCCGTGCTGCTCTCCGGCTGCGGCGGCGCCACCAAGACCGTGTCCGTCTCCGGCGCCCCCGTCCCGGCGACCGGCGCCGCCACACAGCCGACCGCGGGCACCGCCACCTCGCCCGCCACGACGACCACCGGCGCCGACGGCACGTCCGCGCCCGGGACCACGCGCACCGCCCCCGAGCCCGCGTTCGCGGAAGGGAAGAGCTCCGCCGCAGGACTCTCCGGCGCGCTCGCGGTCCTGCGCGCCCACGGCTACACCGCCAACGCCACCGCCGACTACCACCCCGACCAGACCCTGCGCGTGCTCGTCGGCACCCGTACCGGCTCCAGCGACGGCTACGACCAGCAGGCCTTCTTCTTCCTCGACGGTCGCTACCTCGGAACCGACGCCAGCCGGCCCAGCGCGGGGGTCAAGGTCGTCGGCCAGGGCGACACCGAAGTCACGCTCGCCTATCCCCTCTACCGCTCCAACGATCCCCTCTGCTGTCCCGGCGCCGGCCAGGCGCGGGTGCGCTTCCAACTGGACAACGGGCATCTCATCCCGCTCGACTCGATCCCGCCCGTCGAATCCACGAGCGGCCCCGGACGCAGGTAGAGAATCGGGCGCGAAGGCAAGCAGAGCAGGCGGGCGCGGAGACGGTAGCGCAGGCGGGCGCGCAGACAATAGAACGAGCGGGCTCGAAGGCCCTATCGTGGTGTACGTCCGCCACCACCCATCGAAAGGGGTGCCGCCCGATGAGCGCAACCATCGAGGGCCGCAGCGCCGAGCTGCTGCAGGCCAAGAACTTCTGCGTCGTCTCCACGCTCAACCCCGACGGGTCCATCCACGCGGCGCCCACCTGGGTCGACGTGCAGGACGGCCGTCCCGTGCTCAACACCGCCGAGGGGCGCGCCTGGCCGCGCAACCTGCAGCGCGACCCCCGTGTCACGCTGACCGTCCAGAACCTGGACAACCCCTACGAGTACGTCTCGATCCGCGGCCGCGTCGTCGAGCGCACCCACGAGGGCGCCGACGCGCACATCGACGCGCTCGCCAAGAAGTATCTCGGCCAAGACACCTACCCCTTCCGCCAGCCCGGCGAACAGCGCGCCATCGTCCGCATCGAGCCCGAGCGCGTCCACGTCTGGGGCAGCTGACCGCCCGCGCCCCATCGATCGTGTCGAGCCGTCCCGGCCGTGGAGCCGACGCCGTGGGTCGAGGCGGTGGAGTTGACGCCGTGGGTCGAGGCGATGGAGCCGACGCCGTGGGTCGAGGCGGCCTGCCGTGCAGCTGACGCGGCGTCCGGTCGGACGCCATGCCCCGACCACGCTCAACCGCGCCGCAGCAGCCGGCGCCACCACGACGGCTCGCGCGGCCGGGTCTTCTGCCACTCCTCGCGCAGCACCAGCTCTCCGCGCCCGCGCGCCTTCATCACGCACTCCGTGTGCGCGTGCCTGCGCCGGCTCGAGTCCCCTTCGGGGGCGATCAGCATATGTTGGCTGAGCGCAGGCAGATGACGACCACAGATCGGACAGCGATACGTCGCCGGCTTGCGGTTCCCCGCAAGCCGCACCGTCCACCATTGGGCCGGCGGCAGACGCCTGGACATATCCCCATTGTCGCGCGCCCGCTGCGCGTGACGCTCGCCGCGACCGTGCTCGTCGGCGTGACCGTCGCCGTCGCCGCCCTTGCCAGAGCCGAGCGCGGGCGGCGCGCCATGCGCGCCGGGCTCCCGGAGCGCGAGCGTCACTTCGGCCTGCTCGCCGGCGAGCCCGCCGCGGAGGGCCTGAGGCGCGTCGCGCTCGGCCAGCTCGACCTCGCGATCGAGCTGCTCGCGGGCGAATCGACCGTATCCCCCGACGACGAGGCCGTCCACGAGACGCGCAAGGCGCTCAAGCGCCTGCGCGCGCTGCTGCGCCTGCTGGAGGACGCGCTCGGGCCGGGGCGCGCCGCGCGCGAGCGCGCCGTCGTGCGCGAAGCCGCGTCCCGCCTCGCGGGCGCGCGCGACGCGGAGGTGATGGTCGGCACGCTCGACGCGCTCGTCCGCCGCCACCCGCGCCGGCTCGGGCGCCGGCGGGGCGTAATCGAGCTGCGCGCGCACCTCGAGCGCGAGCGCGTCGCCGCCGCGGCCCGTGCGCTCGGGGCGGCCGATCGGTCGGCGACGCCCGCCCTAAACGGCTGGGCCGAGGAGCGTGCGCTCCCCACCGCCGAGCGCACGCACGCGGCCGCCGAGCTGAGCGCCCTGCGCGACCGCGTCGCCTCCTGGACGCTTCCCGACCGGCCCGTCGGGAAGCTCGTGGACAGCGGTCTGGTGCGCGTCTATCGCGAGGGTCGCGTCCGCTTCGGTCGCGCCGCCGCCCGCAAGCCCAGCCCGACGGCATTGCACCGGTGGCGCAAACACGTCAAAGACCTGCGCTACGTCGCGGAAGTCCTCGACGTCCAGTCCGCCCCCGACGCCGACGCGGCGCGCGCCACCACGAGCGGCGACGGGCGCCTGGCCAAGCTCGCCCGCCGGGCCGATGCGCTCGGCGAACTGCTCGGCGAAGAGCACGACCTCGCGCTGCTCGCCGAGCTCGCCCGCACGGACAAGCGCCTGCAGCGGCGCAAGCGCGCTCGCCGCGCGCTGCTGCGCACGATCGCCCGCAGGCGCGCGCGCCTGCGCGAGCGCGCCCTGCGCGCCGGCGGCCGCCTGTACGCGCGCAAGCCCAAGCGCTTCGTGCGCCGCATGCGCGCTTCCTACCAGCCCACCCTGCGCCCGTAGCCGCGCCACACGCGCGCGGCCGCGCAATACGCGCCGCGCACAAGCGCCCTGTGCCGCAATGCGCCTGGAAGGGGCGCGCCGTTCGCGCCGCACCCGCCAGGCCCGCCGCCCCCTTGACCGACCGGGATGCCCGCGCCCACCGCGGGCATCCGGTGCTGGGCACTTGACGACCAACGTCCATATCAGCCATACGCCGTATTTCGCCCCCAACGACTCCAGGATTTTCCGCAATCGGCCGATGCAGGCGTTGCAGCATGGCTGCTGCGTCGATGCGCGCCCATACCACCCCACCGAAGCTGTTCTTGGCCGCTCTGTTCGGGGGGTGGGGGGTGCTCGTCCTGCACATGACGGCCGGCTTCGGCGGGCCGGGCACGAACGGGCTGTTCGACGACGTCATCTACAACGCGCTGATGTTCGGCGCGGCGTTCGCCGTGATCGCCCGCGGGATGGCCTGCAGGCGCCAGCGCGCCGCCTGGCTGACGATGGGCGCGGGCGTGCTGTTCTGGAGCCTCGGCGAACTCTATTTCACGCTGTTCCTCGAGGGCCCGGGCGCGCCCGGCGGCGTCACGCCCGCCGACGGGCTGTACCTGGCGATGTATCCGTGCATGTACGTCGCCCTGATGCTGCTCGTGGCCGGGCACGTGCGCGAGATGCGCCTCAGCATGTGGCTCGACGGGCTGATCGGCGGCCTCGCCGCGGCCACGCTCGGCGCGGCGATCCTGCTGCCGCCGATCATCCGAGCCGCCGGCGGCGACGTCGGCTCGGTCGCCGTCACGCTCGCGTACCCGGTCGGCGACCTGCTGCTGCTGTTCTTCACGATCTGCGCGCTCGGCCTGACCGGCTGGCGACCCGGCCGCGTGTGGCTGTTGATCGCGGCGAGCATGCTGCTCAGCGCGATCGCCGACGCGACCTACCTCTACCAGACGGCCACCGGCGCCTACCGGGCGGGCACCGGGATCGAAAGCCTGTGGCCCGCCGCCGCGATCCTGCTGGCGATCGCGGCGTGGACGCCGTGGCCGCGGCGCGCGCCTCGGCGGATCGAGGACTGGCGGCTGATGTCGGTGCCCGCGCTGTCGCTGCTCGCCGCGCTCGCGGTGTTCGTCTACGGCAACGTCCACCGGCAGCTGACCCAGTCCGCGCTGATCCTCGCGATCGCGACCGTGCTCGCCGTCTGCGCGCGCCTGATGCTGACCGTGCGCGAGAACCTCGCGATGCTGGCCGGCTCGCGCCGGCTGGCGCTGACCGACTCGCTCACCGGCCTGGGCAACCGCCGCCGCCTGATGGAGGATCTCGCGCTCGCCTGCCGCGCGGCCGACGCGGACGGGCCCTGGCGGCTCGTGATGTACGACCTCAACGGCTTCAAGCGCTACAACGACACCTTCGGCCATCCCGCCGGCGACGCGCTGCTCGCGCGCCTCAGCGACAAACTGGCCGCGGCGGTCACGACGCACGGCAGCGCCTACCGGATGGGCGGCGACGAGTTCTGCGTGCTGTTCCGCTGCGCCGCCGCCGACGAGCGGGCTTTGGTGGCGAGCACCGTCGCCGCCCTGTCCGAGCGCGGCCCCGGCTTCTCCGTCGGCGCCGCCCACGGCGACGTGCTGATCCCGTCCGAGCGCAGCGAGCCCGCGGCGGTCCTGCAGCTGGCCGACCAGCGCTTGTACCAGCGCAAGGACCCGGCGAACGCCTACAGCCCGGTCGTCACCCCCGAGCCCGTGGTCGCCGAGCTGCGCGCGCACACCGGCGCCCGGTTCGACTCCGCCGTCGCCGAGGCGTTCGGCGGCTCCTGAGGTCCGATCACCCCGCGACGGCGGCGTCGATCAGCCGCGCGAGCTCGTCGACTCCGATCGCCGCGTCGCGCCCGCACGCGCGCGCGGCCAGCAGCAGGCTGCCGCCGACGGGCGCCATCGCGACGACGAAGACGTCGGCTTCGGGGGCGGCGCCGCGGACGATCTCGCCCAGCGGACCGACGAACACCTCGCCGGCCTTGAACGCGCTGCCGATCAAACCGACGGGGAACGCGCCGGTGAGTCCCGTCTGGGCGATGACCGCCTTGATCTGCTCCCCCAGCTCGGCGGCGGCGTGGGCGTACAGGCCGCGGGCGACCGCGTCGCCCGCGGCCGCGAGCCGCGAGGTCTCGATCGCGAACGCGGCCACTTCGCCCTTTGTGAGGGGTGTCGTGTAGACGCTCGCGGCGAGCGCCTCGACGGTCGGCGCGCCGAAGAAGCGCAGCGCCGCCTCGCTGAGCCCGGTCCGCGGCCCGGAGGCGTCGCGGTCGTGCAGCGCGGCCTTGATCGACTGTGCGCCCAGCCAGTAGCCGCTGCCCTCGTCGCCGAGCAGGTGCCCCCAGCCTCCCGCCCGCCAGGAGCGTCCCTCCGGCCCGACGCCGAACACGTTGGAGCCCGTGCCGGAGATCGCGCCGACGCCGGGGCGCGCGCCGGTGGCGGTCGCCCATGCGCCGACGACGTCGTTGACGACGATCCACTCCTCGGTGCGCAGCTCGCGCAGGTGCCGGTCGATCGAGTCCGTGTCGGTGCCCGCGACCGCGAGCACGCCCGCGGCGAGCTCGTCCGGGGCGACGCCGGCGCGCGCGAGCGCCTGATCGGCGGCGTCGAGCAGCGCCTTCACCGCCAGGCGCACGCCGACCGCGTCCTGGTTGCTGGGACCGCCGTGGCCGAGGTGCAGGACCCGTTGCTCGAGGTCGAGCACGGCCGCGAGCGTCTTCGTCGCCCCGCCGTCGACCCCGAGCACGTATCGCGCGGGCAGGCGGGCTTCGCCGTCCGGCGCCCCACCGTCCGGCGCCCCGCCACCCGGCGCCTCGCCCTCCGGCGCCCCGCTGCCGCGCCCCGCGCCGGTCGCATCCGCGCTCGGGGCGGCGAGCGCGGGCGGCAGCGTGACGAGGGGGTCGCGGTTCATGGCGGCATCCTCGCAGGAGCGAGGTCTCCGGGCCGGTCAAGCCATAAGATCGCCGCGATGGACGCGAGCGCGGTCTTCCCGACGGTCCCGCCGAAGGCGGGGATGTACGAGTCGTTCTACCTGCGCGCGGTGGCCCCGGAGGAGCCGGTGGGGGCGTGGCTGCGCTACACCGTCCACAAGCGCCCGGGAGAGGCGCCGAAGGGGTCGCTGTGGTGCACGGTGTTCGACGCGAAGCGGGGGCGCCCGTTCATGCACAAGCTGACGAGCGCCGCGCTGAGCGCGCCGGCGGGCGGATGGATCGCGATCGAGCAGGCGCGGCTCGGCCCGGGCCATGCCGAGGGCGGGTGCGGCGGGGCGAGCTGGTCGCTGAAGTTCGAGTCGGACGAGCGGGAGCTGAGGCATCTGGGAAGCGCGTGGATGTACAGGGCGAGGCTGCCGCGCACGAAGCTGACGAGCCCGGCGCCGGACGCGCGCTTTCGGGGCACGATCGAGCTGCCGGACAGGGGGCCGCTGGCGCTGGAGGGGTGGCGGGGGATGGTCGGGCACAACTGGGGCTCGGAGCACGCCGAGCGCTGGATCTGGCTGCACGGGATCGGCTTCGCGGAGGACGAGAGCGCGTGGCTGGACCTGGCCCTGGGCAGGATCAGGATCGCCGGACGCCGGACGCCGTGGGTCGCCAACGGCGCGCTCTCGCTGGACGGCAGGCGGGTGCGGCTGGGCGGGCTGGGCAGGCGCGGGCTGAGCGTGAGCGAGAGCGCCGAGGGCTGTGAGCTGCGCGTCCCCGGCGAGGGCGGCGCGGTGATCGAGGCGCGCGTCGAGGTCCCCGCCGACAGCGCGGCCGGCTGGCGGTATGCGGATCCCGACGGAAGCGGACACGAGGTGGTCAACTGCAGCGTGGCGAAACTGGAGCTCGACGTGACGGGCACGGGCGCGGGCGCAGGCGCAGGGCGCTCGCTGACGAGCGCCCACGGCGGCGCATACGAGCTGGGCATGCGCGCGGGCGAGCGCCACGGCGTCCAGATCGCGCCGTTCGCCGACGGGTGAGAGACGCGCAAGCGGATCGCGCGCCCGCGGCGCATACGTTCAAGGGCCGCCCGGGAGTCGAGGCCGCGCCGCGCGTGCTCACCGCGGGGGCGGGGACGACGGATTCTCTGATGAGGTTCTTATGTTGATCCTCTTCAATGTGGCGCTGCGGGCAAGCCGACGTGGCCCTGCGGGCAGGCGGACGTGGCCCTACGGGCGAGCGCGGACGAGAGGAGGAGGCGGTATGAAGGTGATCGGCGCCGGCTTCGGCCGGACTGGGACGATGACGCTGAAGGCGGCGCTGGAGGAGCTGGGCGCGAACCCGTGCTACCACATGGTCGAGGTGCTGTGGGGGGACACGAGCCGCCTGCCGCTGTGGCAGGCGGCGGCGAGCGGCGAAGAGACCGACTGGGAGCGGCTGTTCGACGGCTTCGACGCGACGGTGGACTGGCCGGGGTGCACGTTCTACGAGCCGCTGATGGAGGTGTTCCCGGACGCGAAGGTGCTGCTGACGGTGCGCGACCCGCAGGCGTGGTACGAGAGCGCGAAGAACTCGATCTATGCGGCGCTGATCGCGGGGCGCAAAGGCGAACTGGCGGAGGGAACCCAGGAGCCGCCGTCGGGGGAGGCGTTCCAGATGATCTCGACGCTGATCTGGGAGGGCACGTTCCACGGTCGCTTCGAGGAGAGGGACTACGCGATCGAGGTGTTCGAACGGCACATCGAGGAGGTCAAGCGCAAGGTGCCGCCGGAGCGGCTGGTCGTGCACGAAGTCAGGGAGGGCTGGCGGCCGCTGGCGGAGATGTTGGACGTGCCGGAACCGGACGCGCCCTTCCCGCGCCTGAACGACAAGGTGGCGTTCCGCGAGATGGTGGGACTGCCGGCGCTGGCGAGCTG
Organism: Solirubrobacteraceae bacterium; assembly: GCA_035632775.1. GTDB lineage: Bacteria > Actinomycetota > Thermoleophilia > Solirubrobacterales > Solirubrobacteraceae > Palsa-744. The sequence continues at coordinate 9,437 of DASQGE010000038.1, forward strand.
AGGGGGACGACGAGCCGCAGCCCGAGCGCGGCGAGCGGGCGGACGGGGCAGAGGACGACGTCGAGCGAGGCGCAGTCCTCGAGCTCCATCAGGACCTGGCCCCGCGAGCCGTCGGCGAGCAGCCGCTGCACCCGGAACAGCATCGCGCCGTCGGTGAGATAGGCCCCGATCGGCGGCGCGCCACCGGGATGGATCCCGCCGGGAAGGGCGGCGAGGTCGACCAGTTGCTCCATGTCCCTGAACCTACATCCGCCGGGAGAGCGCGCCTTCGGGAGCCTTCCGCGGTCTTGGCGCGGAGGATTACGGAGGCGCCGTAGGGAGACCACGCGGAGAATGCCGAGCCGCCTCGGGCGGGGAGTCCCCGCGCAGTGACCGCGGCCCCGCGCGTGCGCCGTCAGACCGCGTTTTCAAATCAAGGCGCGGTGACCGGACAGAGCGGCGGTGACCGGCGGCGGTGATACAGCGCCCCCAGCCGCGGCAGCCCGCCCAAAACCTGTCGCAACGACGACCAATGACATTCGCCGCCCGCGCAATCCCGCTCAGACCGAAAGCGCAATAACACAGTCACGAAATGCCGGCAAGCCCACCGCGAGCGGTCCTGCCTCCAGCCTGGAGGCGTAGCTATCCGAAGCACCCAGCTCTGTTATGCCACTCCCGGACATTCGGCCTCTCGGCCCCGCGCGTGCGCCGTCAAGCCGCGTTTTCAAATCAAGGCGCGGTGAACGGACGCAGCGGCGCGGCGCCCCGTCTAGCGCAGATACACCGCGAAGAAGTCGCGGTCGTCGGGCGAGAGGTAGCGGGTGGCGGGCCGTTCGGTTTCGCCCAGGAGCTTGGCCGGTTCTTCGCCGCCGGGGCGCCCGTAGCTGTTGAAGGAGACCCAGTAGGAGTTGATGTCGAGCTCCATCGCGCGCACAGCGCCGGCGTGGATCAGGACGTCGGCGAGGCTTTGCACGGTCTGGTCGGGGGCGGCCGCGTAGATCAGGTTGCCGCGCGGGTCGATCCCGATCCCCGAGCGCCACACGCGGATCGCGTTGCCGAGCGTGGCGCCCCAGGCGGGACCGTCGCCGAGATTGGGGTTGGGCAGGCCGCCGGAGACGATCAGGGGAAGGTTTTGGCGCGCGAACACGACGTTCGCGCCCACGCTGGGGCCGCCCTGCCAGGCGGCGACGTCGTAGCGGCCGTCGGCGTAGCGCACGAACGTGGCCTGACCTTCGCGCATCGGGGCGTAGGTGTGGCCGTCGAGCGCCCAGCCGCCGTGCGCGTCGGCGAGCTTGAAGCCGCTGTTGAACGTCGCCAGCAGGCGATGGCGCAGGGGGAGGGGCGCCTGCATCGAGCCGCGGTAGGGCAGTTCCACGGACGGCTCGAGGCGGCCGGCGTACAGCGAGACGGTCGTGCGCGAGGTGTTGATCCAGGCGACGCCGGCGACGAGGCGCGGGTATTCGGAGGGGTCGCTGCGGAAGGTGGTGACGAGCAGCGGGGGATCGCTCGCGCTCGCTCCGACCTGCGTCGCCCGCCACACCCCCTCGCCCGCGAGCGGCGGGCCGCCGAGCGGCTGCACCGGGGCGGGGCGTTCGACCACCGGGGCGGTCGTGGACGCCCCGGCCGCGCCCGTCGAGGCGACGCCGACGCGCGGCAGGGCGTGCAGCTGCGGGCCGCCCTTGGCGGGCGCGGTGAGCGTGTAGTAGATCGACTCGACCTTCGTCACCAGGCCGGCGGCGCCGTGGTCGCGCAGCCACTCGACCGAGCGGATCGAGAGGCTCGAGTCCGACGGCGAGAGCATCGTCACCGCGTAGGAGAGGAGCGCCGGCGTGAGCGCCAGCACGCACGCGACGACGAGCACGCGGCGCACGCGACGCACGGGGCCGACCGGGGCCGACCGGGGCGCCGGTCTGGCGCGGGGGGAGGCCGCCGGCTCGTACGCTGGCACGCGAAGCTCCATCTGCGGGAGATCGTAGATGCGCGCACGGGGCGCGCGCGCCGCCTAAGAGCATTTTCACGCGCGCGCCCTCCGCGCGCGAATAAGAGCATTATCACCGAATGCATAGGTGGCGCTGAGTTAGATGTGGTGCCGTATGTCGCGACTTCCCGTGAACGTGTCGGCCGCGACTCAGAGGACGATCCCTAGGAGCAGGCCCTTCGGGGCGCTGCTGCGAGCGTGCAGGCCGAGGCAGTGGACGAAGAACCTGCTGGTGCTGGCGGCCCCCGGCGCCGCCGGCATCCTCACCCACCCCGACGTCCCCGGCAAGGTGGCGTTGACGTTCGTGGCCTTCTGCATGCTGTCGAGCGCGACGTACCTGCTCAACGACGTGCACGACCGCCACGAGGACCGCCACCACCCGCGCAAGCGCGGCCGGCCGGTGGCCGCGGGCGAGCTGTCGGTCGGCGTGGCGGTCGCGAGCGCGATCGTGTTCGCCGTCGGCGGTGAGGCGCTCGCCGCGGCGGTGCGCCCGGAGCTGGCCGGGGTCGGCGCGGCGTACCTGGCGCTGACCGGCGGCTACACGCTGTGGTGGCGGGGCGTGGCGGTCGCCGACATCGCGGTGGTCGCCAGCGGGTTCGTGCTGCGGGCGCTGGCGGGAGGCGTGGCGACGTCGGTGACGGTCTCGCGCTGGTTCATGATCGTGACGTCCTTCGGCGCGCTGTTCTTGGTGGCGGGCAAGCGCTACGCGGAGCTGCGCGAAGGGGAGGAGCGCCCGGCGAGGGCGTCGCTGGGGGCCTACTCGGAGCAGTACCTGCGCTTCGTGATCGGCCTCGCCGCGACGGTGACCACGGCCGCGTACTGCCTGTGGGCGTTCCAGCGCTCGCATCAGGACAAGCTCTCGTGGTATGAGCTGACGATCGTCCCGTTCGTGCTGTGGCTGCTGCGCTACGCGCTGCTCGTCGAGGGCGGCGACGGCCAGGCGCCGGAGGAGCTCGTGCTGGGCGACGCCTTCCTGCTGAGCATGAGCGCGGCCTGGGTGGTGGTGTTCGTGTGCGGTGTGTATGTCGCGGGCTGAGGCCGGCTGTGCCCACACGCGGTCGCCGGGCGCACAGCCCGGCGCGCGGCCGCCCGGCGCGGCGTCGAGCGCGCCGGAGCTGCTGAGCGGCTGGGGTCGGACCGCCGCCACGCGAGCGCGAATCGTGCGGGCGCAGAGCGCCGAGCAGGTGGCGAGCGCGCTCGCCGGGTCCCCGGCCGAGCCGGGCGGCGTGATCGCGCGCGGCGCGGGACGCAGCTACGGGGACGCCGCCCAGAACGGCGGCGGCACGGTGCTCGACATGACCGGACTGCGCGGGGATCTCGTCCTGGACGCCGAGCGCGGCACGGTGCGGGCCGGCGCCGGAGTCACGTTCGCGGAGCTGCTGCTGTTCCTGGCCGAGCGCGGCCGCACGCTGCCGGTCGTGCCGGGCACGCGCCACTTGACGCTCGGCGGCGCGATCGCAAGCGACGTGCACGGCAAGAACCACGTGCGCGACGGCAGCATCGCGCCCCACGTCGAGTCGTTCACGCTGTGCACGCCGGCGGGCGGCCCGACGGAGGTGTCGGCGCGGCTCGAGCGAGAGCTGTTCGAGGGGACCCTCGGCGGCATGGGCCTGACGGGCGTCGTCGTGGAGGCGACGCTGAGGACGGCGCCGATGGCCGCCGCCCACGCGCGGGCGGACGTCGACCGCATGGACGGGCTGGAGGAGACGCTCGCGCTGATGGCGCAGGAGAGCGGACACCGCTATGCGATCGCCTGGATCGACCTGCTCGCCGAGGGGACGGCCTTCGGCCGCGCGGTGGTGACCCGCTCGCACGACGGCGCGCCCGGGGAAGGGCGGGAGTCCGCCCGCGCGGGCGGGGGCGCCGGGGGCTCGCGCAAGGACGCCGGCCGCGCGGACGGAGGCTCGCAGCGCTCGGGCCCCCACGCGCGCGGGGGGGCGCCGTTCCCGGTCCGGCCCCGCGTCTCCGTGCCCAGGGGATTTCCGCGCGGGGTGCTGCGTCCGGCGACGGTGCGGGCGTTCAACGGCCTGCACTGGCGCTCGACCCCGCGCCGGGAGCGCGGGCGGAGGATGAGCATGAGCGCGCACCTGTTCCCGCTGGACGTGCTCGGCGACTGGAACCGGCTGTACGGGCCGGGCGGGCTGATGCAGTACCAGTTCGCGGTGCCCCGGGGGGCGGAGGACACTCTGCTGAAGGTCGTCGGGGGCCTGCGCGAGCGGCGCGTGCCGATGTACCTGGCTGTGATCAAGCGCTTCGGCCCGGGCTCGGGCGGGATGCTGTCGTTCCCGCTCGAGGGCTGGACGCTCGCGATCGACATGCCCGCCGACGCGCCGGGCCTGCGCGGCGCGCTGGACGAGGCGGACGAGCTGATCGCCGCGGCGGGTGGGCGCGTGTACCTGGCCAAGGACGCGCGCCTGGGCGCGCAGACGCTGCGCGAGATGTACCCGGACGTGGAGCGCCTGCGGGAGCTGCGCGCGCGGATCGATCCGCGCCAGACGCTCCGTTCGGACATGGCGCGGCGGCTGGGGCTGTGCGGATGAGCGACGCGCCTGGAGCCCCGGCGGTCCCCCCTGCGTCCACCCGAACGGCGTCGCCCCCTGTGGCCTCCGTGCGAGCGCCGTCGCCCCGGCGCGTGCTCGTCCTCGGGGGGACGTCCGAGATCGCCGGCGCGATCGTGCGCGAGCTGGCGGGCTCGGGGGCGTGCGAAGTCGTGCTCGCGGGCCGCGACGCGCAGGCGCTGCACGCGGCGGCGCGGGAGCTCGGCGAGTCGGGGTGCGCGCGCGTGGAGACCATCGCGCTGGACGCGCGCGCGACCGCGGGCCATCGCGCGGTCGTGGAAGAGAGCGCCGAGCTGCTGGGAGGGCTCGACGTCGTGATCGTGGCGGTCGGCGTGCTGGGCGAGCGGGGCGGGCTGCCCCAGGACGTGCCGGGCGCCGTGGAGCTGCTCGAGGTGAACGTCGCGGGCGCGGGCTCGCTGCTGTTGGAGAGCGCACGCGTGCTCGCACAGCAGGGCGGCGGGACGGTCGTCGTGCTCTCCTCCGTCGCGGCCGAGCGCCCGCGCGCGTCGAACGCCGTGTACTGCGCGTCGAAGGCCGGGCTGGACGCGCTCGCCCAGGGGCTCGCCGACGCGCTGGCTCCCACCGGGGCGCGGGTGATGGTCGTAAGACCCGGATTCGTCAAGACCCGCATGACGCGCGGGCTGCCGGTCCCGCCCCTGGCGACCGATCCCGAGACGGTGGCGCGCGCGACCGTGCGCGGGCTGCGCCGGGGCGCCACGACCGTGTGGGCGCCCGAGCGGCTGCGCTGGGCGATGGCGATCGTGCGGCTGCTGCCGCGACCGCTGTTCCGGAGACTCCCCCTGTGAGCAGGGCGCGGCTGAGCCTCGCCGCCGAACTCGCGCAAGAGGAGCGCCGAACGGCGCGGGCCGCTCCGCCCGAGCAGATCCGCAACCGCCGCGAGGCGGCGGCGCGAGTCCGTCGCCGGCGCCTGCTCCTCGGCGACGCGCTGCTGGGCGGAGCGCTCGCCCTGATCGGGCTCGTCATGGCCCCGGGACTGGCCGTGGTAGCACTAGGCGCGGCGGTCGTCCTGCTCGCATGCGGCCTGTCCGTCATGTACGGGCGCCGGCGCAGGCGTCGTAGGCGTGATACAGCGCCCCCAGCCAAGGCAGCCCGCCCAAAAAACTTCCGCAACGACGACCAATCACATTCGCCGCCCGCGCAATCCCGCGTCAGACCGAACGCGCAATAACACAGCCACGAACGGCCGGCAAGCCCACTGCGCCACGGTCCTGCCTCCACCCTGGAGGCGCAGCTATACGTAGCACCAGCCCTGTATCACCCGCCCCCCGGCGCCCCCACGACCTCCGTCACGCACTGCCAGCAAGCCCACCGCGCACGGTCCTACCCGGCCCCCTACCCCTTCCACTTGATCGAACACCCGACCGGCGGGGTCTCGCCGGGATCGGGGTCGCGCCCTTCGAGCACCGCATCGAGGGCGTCGCGCACATAGGCCGCGTTCAGGGCCGGATCTTCGTAGTCGGCGTCGGGCGCGCCGCGGTAGCGCAGCGTGAGGTCGGCGTCGAGCACGAACACGTCGGGCGTCGTCTGCGCGTCGTACGCGCGCGCCACCTCCTGGGACTCGTCGCGCAGGTAGGGGACCCCGCCGAGCTCTCCCCGCTGGACCCGCGCGCGCATCTCCGCCGGCGAGTCGCGCGGGTAGCGCTCGGCGTCGTTCGGGTTGATCGCCAGCACCTTCACACCGCGGTCGGCGTAATCCTGGGCAAGCGCGATGATCCGCTCGTGCCAGGCGAGCGCGTAGGGGCAGTGGTTGCAGGTGAACACGACCACCGTCGCGGGCGCGCCCCCCGGCTCGTGCACGTTCCCGTCGGTGTCCGGCAGCGCGAACGTCGGAGCGCGGTCGCCGATCGCTGTCATCTCACTTCCTTCCCGCGATCGTTGTCTGGGCGGCGCGGAGCGCGTCGCGCACGTCCTCCGGGTCGGGCGTGGGCGAGACGCGGCCGTCGCGGCGATGGTAGACGCGGCAGGTGAGGCCGGCCGGCTCCTCGCCGGGCGGCTGGACGTCCACGCCGTCGACGCGGATCGTGGGCGAGCCGACGAAGCGCTCTTGGTCGGCGTCCGCCTGAGTAAGGACCTCGCGGACGATCACCCCGCTCGGATCGAGCCCCAGGTCCGCCATCGCCGCACGCAGCTCCGCCAGCGCCTTGGGATGGGACGGGCAGCCGTCCCAGTAGAGGAGCTCGACGCGCATGGCTGGAGGCTAGAGCAACGGCCGCTCGTCGCGGCGGCGTCCTACGGCTTCTTGCCGTGGCCGGCTGCGTGCGTGGCCCTGTGGGCCGCCTTCTTGGCGGCGTAGCGCTTGCGCGCCTGCTTTTCGCACGCCGCGCGTTTGGCGTGCGAGTGCTTGTACTTGTGGCGGCACGCGGCGAGCGCTTTGTTGAGCTGTTGCGCCCGCGTGAGCTTTTTAGCTTTGGAGGCCGCCACCCCCTGGCAGCCCTGGACGGCGATCTTGGTGTCCTGTTCGATGACGGCGCCGTTCTGGCCGGTGATGACGGTCGGCATCTGAAGGCTGGTGTTGCACAGGCTGTATTTCGCGCTCGCCGGGAGGTTCGTCGTCAGCGCGGAGTGGGGACCCTCGGGCAGCACCGTTTCAAACGAGGAGACGGGCGCGTCGGGAACGGCGTCGAAGGTGGAGCTGGTGATGCCT
>DASQGE010000039.1:0-9921 GCA_035632775.1 Solirubrobacteraceae bacterium
GGAGCTTCCGTTTCAGACGGCGCTTTGATATAGCCCAACTTCCCGGACAACCCATCGGGCAACCCTTCTTCTATGGTCGCATAAGAGTAGTCCCAAATCGAATTTAGAGCTGATCCGTAATATCCAGCTGAGCCGTGACACGGTTTGCCTTCAGATTCACATCCAGAGAATTCGATCCAGCTTTCTCCTGGGAATAGCTTTGATGCGGTCTTTAGCTTATACGAGCCTTCCCCTTCTGCACACGATATGGTCTTCCCCGATTCTGTTTCAAACGAGGTCGGGCCCATATGCACTTCGAGTGTCGCTCCTTCAAACCCACCACTGGGGATGCTGCCGTTTTCGCGCACGAAGTGCTTGCCGGTGTACCATTCATACTTGCCTTCGTTCCGGTTGTACCTGTCGGCCGCGCGTTCGGTACACCCGGCATCCTTGTATTTGCCGAACACCGCCCCTCTGCACGTACCGAATTCCGGCGCTTTCGCCGACGCGCCCGCCGCCGCGAGAGCGCCCACCACGAACACCGCCATGAGGCAGAGCCCCAGCATCCTTACATGTCTCACTTTTCCACTGCTCCTTTATCCTCTCGGGTCATAATCGAACGACGCCCGGACTCCCCTCCAGGAGCCACACCCACGCCGGTCGTCTGCCACAGCACGCCCCACCGGGACCAACGAGCCCCGCACGAACGCACCCTCCTCACCCACACGGGCGCCACCGGCCCCCGCACAGATGCACGCTTGTCGGTCATGCCGCCTCCCTGACCTTCCCGCCACCGGCAGCCGGCGCGCCCAGAGCCAAGCCGTAGCCGCTCAGCTCGGCGAGACGCCGGCCGTGGGGGGTCAGCAGCCAGGCGTTCGGCTCGCCGTAGGCCTGACCGAGCCCGACGTTGCGGACCAAGCCGCGGCGCTCCAGCCGGCGCAAGAGCCGCGAGGTCTGGCCCTCGTCGGCGAGTCCCGCGGCGCGGGCGATCTCGCGGTTGCTCGACTCCGGCGCCGAGTCGATCGCGCGCAGCACGAGGGTGGTGCGATACGTGGCGCGGATCGGCAGCTGGGCGGCCCGCGACGGCGTCTCGCCCGCCGGCCCCACGGCCGCCTGCGCGGGCGCTAGCTCCACACCCGCGCCGCCCCGGCCGAGATAGGGCAGCACGATGAGCGACATCAGCGCCGGCGTCAGCTCGGCGAGCGGCCCGCCGTCCGGTTCGAGCATGCGCGCGTGGATCACGGCGAAGATCGCGCCGACGACGCCCTCGGCCATCAGCCGCGAGGAGGGCAAAGGCGTGGCGCTCCTGCCCGCCTCCCGGTCCAGGACCTCGATCAGCGCGGCGAGCGCCCGCTGCCGGCGCTCGAGCACGTCGGCGCCCGCCGCGAGCGCGTCGATTACGAGCAGTCGGCCCCACGCGGGCTCGCCGTCGAGAAACGCAAGCAGGACCAGCAGCCCGGCGCGGACCCGCTCCAGCGGCAGCTCCTCGCCCTGCCACGCCTGTACGAGCGCCGCCGAGAGCCGCGCGACGCCCGCGTCGAACGCCGCGGGGAAGCCGTCCTCGCCGGGGGCCGGGAGGCGGTCCGCGCCCGTGCGCCCACGGTCGTAGGGCGAACCCGCCCCGGCCGCCTGGGGGGAGCCGATCGCGTGCTCGATCTCACTTTTGCCATCCATGGTCTCCCCTCCTCTCCTTCTCCTCTTGTCAACCGTGGCCGCCGTTTCGGCCGGCTCGCCCCGATCGCTCACCGACACGTCTTCCCCAATCAGCCAAGATCAGCTACAGTTCCTATGAGAGATAAGAACACATTTTTATGAGATTGTCAAGATGCCTCTCGACGACAGCGACTCCGAGCTCCCCCGGCTAGACCCCGACGGCATTCAGGCGCAGTCGCTTACCGAGCGCGAGCCCGAGCCCCCGGCGCTGTTCCAGCGCGAGCGGCTGCTGCACGCGATGGTCGAGGAGATCGCCGAGAAGGGCTACGGGGGCGTATCGGTCGCGAGCGTGACCGCCCGGGCCGGCGTCCCTGAGGCCGTGTTCGACGCCGAGTTCGCGGGCAGGGAGGAGTGCTACCTCGCGGCCTTCGACTCGCTCCTGCACCAGCTCGTGGCGCACACGATCTCGGCCTATCACGCGCCGCGCGAGTCCTGGCCCGAGCGCGTGCGCGCGGGCCTTGCGACGTGCATCGCGGGCATCTGCGCGCGCCCGCAGGCCGCACGCGCATATATGCTCGAAGGGGCCACGATCGGACCCGCCACCCGCGCCCACCGCGCGCTGGCGGTGGCGCTGTTCGAAGAGGCGATCGCCGAGATGCTCAAGGACGCGCCGGCGACCGCCGAGCTGGCGCCGGCGACGGTCACCGGCATCACCGGCGGCATCTGGCGCGTGGTCGAAGACCGGCTGCGCGAGGGCCGCGCGGCGGAGCTGCCGACGCTCGTCGACGGGCTGCTCGGCTGGGCGCTGGCGTACATCCCCGGCGCCGGCGCCGGCGAGGGCGCCGAGCAGGCCGCCACAGCGGAGAGCCCCCTCGCCGGCGAGCTGACCGCGGGCGCGCACGAGGAGATCGTGGAGCGCGACGGGCGCGAGCGCGACAGGGAGCTGGCATACCGCGCGCTGGCGCCCGTGCTCGGCCACAGCGCGCGATCGCGACGCGCCGAAAGGTGTTAACGTAGAGAAAGGCTGCCCTTGTCAAGGAGCTGACACACATGGAGAGGGGGGCACCTGAGCACGCAGTCTCGTTCGGGGCCCTGGCGTCGTCAGAACGAGATGCTCGTGGGAAAGCGAAGCGCCATCACTCACGGCGGGCGGTCCAAGCTCGCGCCCGGCTCACGCCTTCCCGCCGAGGTCGTGCGCGCCAGCCAGCGCGAGCGGCTGATGATCGCGCTGGTGGAGGTCGTCGACCGCCAGGGACTGGCCGCGAGCACGGTCGCGGACCTGATCGAGCGCTCGCACGTCTCGCGGGCGGCCTTCTACGAGCAGTTCGAGAGCCTCGAGGACTGCTTCCTCGCCACCTATGACACGCACACCGCCCGCGCCGGCGCACAGATCGTCGCCGCCTACGAGGAGCCCGGCCTGAGCTGGCCGCAGCGGATCGAGGCGGCGATGGACGCGCTCGCCGCCGCCACGCAGATCTGGCCCGCGGCCGCGCGCGTGTGCCTGTCGGACGTGCTCACCGCCGGCCCGCCGGCGCGCGAGCGCCACGAGCAGGCGATCGCCCTGGTCCGGCAGATGCTGCGCCACAGCCGCGCGGCGGTGAGCGACCGCTCGCCCGTCTCCAAGCAGGGGGCCGTGGCGATCACCGGCGGGCTGCGCCGTGTGCTCTACAGGCGCCTGCGCGAGCCGCGCGCAAAGCCACAGGAGACGGCGCGAGAGCTGAGCGGCTGGCTGCTGGCGTGCAGCCCGCCGTCGCTGGTGGCCGCCGAGCCGCGCGTCGCGTCCTCGCGCGTCACACACACGCCCCCCCGGCCGGTGGACGCGCATCCGAACGGCGACGAGCCCGAGAGCGGCGACGAGCGCCGCGAGCGGATCGTCGAGGCGGTGCTGGAGCTCGCCGCGAGCAAGGGCTACAGGGCGATGAGCCACCGCGACATCGCCGGCCGCGCGCGGATCTCCTACAGCACCTTCTACAAGCAGTTCCCGAACAAGCAAGAGGCGCTGCTCGCGGCCTGCGAGGTCGCCCACGAGCGCCTCGCCGCCCCCCTCGCGCCCGCGCTCGCCGCGGCGCCCGACTGGGCCCACGGCGTCAGCGACGCCCTCGCCGCATACCTGCGGGCGGCGGCCGAGCACCCGCGCGAGGCGCGTCTGGCGGGCCTCGAGATCTACAGCCTCGGGCGCGCCGGCGTCGAGCACGTCGACCGTCACGCGGCCGGCTTCGAACGGCTGCTCGACCCCGGCTTCGAGCTGAGCCCACAGACCTCGAGGACCGTCGCCGAGGCGTTCGCCGGCGCGGTGATCGAACTGCTGCGCCACTACGCCTCCGAGCAGCGCACGGCCGAGCTGCCAGACGTCGGCCCCGAGCTCTCCTACATCGCGCTCGCGCCGTTCATCGGAGGCAAAGACGCGCAGCGCATCGCGCGCTACCGCCCGCGCTACCCGACCGCGGCCGAGCCACCGGCACGCGACCGCGCCGCGGCGAGCCGCCGGCGCTCGCTGCGCTCGTAGGGCCGGGCCGCGCCGCTACAGATCGGGGTAGGCGACCGAGGCCAGCGCGAGGCCGTGCGCGGGCGCGGTCGGCCCCGCCTGCGCGCGGGGCGCCCCTTCCAGCAGGCGCTCGAAGTCCGCGGGCGTGCGGCGGCCGGCGGCGACCTCGAGCATCGTGCCGACGAGCACGCGGTTCATGTGGCGCATGAACGTGTCCGCCTCGATCCAGAGCTCGAGCGCCTCGTCGCACTCCCGCCACTCCACGCGGAGCACCTCGCGCTCGAAGCGCACGTGCTCGGTCTCGGTGGGCGTGAACGCGGTGAAGTCGTGCACGCCGTGCAGCGCCCGCGCGCACGCGCCCAGGGCATCGCGGTCCAGCTCCCGCGGCCACCACAGGGCGCGCCCGCGCTCGAACACACCGCGGGCGCGGCGCGCGAGCACGCGGTAGCAGTAGGTCCTGCTGCTCGCGTCGCGGCGGGCGTCGAACCCCTGCGGGGCGGGCTCGGCGGCGAGCACGGAGACGTCCTGCGGGAGCAGCGCGTTCAGGCGCGGTGGATCGACCGCCTCGTGCGTGTAGCTCACGACCTGGCCCCACGCGTGCACGCCGCGGTCGGTGCGTCCCGCCACCGTCAGGGGAAGCGGCTCGCCCAGGACGGTCTGCAGCGCCCGTTCGAGCTCCCCCTGCACGGAGCGCAGCCCGGGCTGGCGGGCCCAGCCGGCGAACCCGGACCCGTCATATTCGAGCGTCAGCTTCGTTACCATCGCCTCGCGCCCGCCACCGTCACCCACAGGTCAGGATGGGGCACGCCCCCGGTCGCCGGCCGCGCCCTAGACGAGCTCGATGAAGACCATCTCGGTCGCGTCGGAGCGGCGCGGGCCGAGTTTGAGGATGCGCGTGTACCCGCCGGGACGGTCGGCGTAGCGGGGGGCGAGGTCCTCGAACAGCTTGTGCACGGCGAACTTGTCCTGGGCGAGCGTCGAGAGCGCCTGGCGGCGGGCGTGCAGGTCGCGGCGCTTGGCGAGCGTGATCAGCCGCTCGATCTCCGGTTTGACCGCCTTGGCCTTGGCCTCGGTCGTGCGGATCCGCTCGTGCTCGATGATCTCCTTGCTCAGGTTCATCAAGAGCGCCTTGCGGTGCGCCGAGTCGCGGCTGAGCTTGTTGCGGGTCTTCTGGTGTCGCATGGGCCGATGGAGTCTATCTGGAGCGCCGGGGCGGGCCGTCCTAGTCCTGGCGGAGATTCAACCCGCGCGCGTGGAGCGTTTCGATCACCTCGTCGATCGACTTTTTGCCGAAGTTGGGGATCGCGTTGAGCTCGGCCTCGGACTTGGAGATGAGATCGCCGACGGTCTGGATGCCCGCGCGCTTGAGGCAGTTGTAGGAGCGCACGCCGAGCTCGAGCTCCTCGATCAGGATGCCCCACTCCTCGCCCTGCAGCGCGCCGGCGGGCGCGCCGCCCGAGCCGCCCGCGACGGCGAGACCGTGCCCGTCGAGCTGGCCGCCGGGGGCGGCGCGCAGCTCCTGGATGCGGTCGGCGTCGGTGAAGATCGCCAGCTGGGAGATCAAGAGCTCGGCCGCCTCGCGCAGCGCAGCCTGCGGGTCGATCGAGCCGTCGGTCTCGATGTCGAGCGTGAGCTTGTCGAAGTCGGTCTTCTGGCCGACGCGGGCCTGCTCGACGGCGTAGGCGACACGGCGCACGGGCGAGAAGATCGAGTCGATCGGGATCACGCCGATCGGCTGGTCGGGCGACTTGTTCTCCTCGGCGGGGCGGTAGCCGCGGCCGCGGCCGATCGTCATGTACAGCTCGAGCTTGGTTTTCTTCTCGAGCGTGGCGACGTGCACGTCGGGGTTGAGGATCTCCACGCCGGCGGGCAGGTCGATGTCCTTGGCGGTGATCTCGCCCGGCCCGGTCACGACCAGCGGCGCCTCGACCTCGGTCGCGTCGGAGTGCATGCGGCAGACGATGCCCTTGAGGTTGAGCACGATGTCGGTCACGTCCTCCTTGACGCCCGGGATCGTGGAGAACTCGTGCGCGACCCCCTCGATGCGCACGCTCGTGACGGCGGCGCCCGCCAGCGACGAGAGCAGGACGCGCCGCAGCGAGTTGCCGAACGTGTAGCCGAAGCCGCGGTCGAGCGGCTCGATGGTGAACGTGCCGCGGTTGTGATCCACGGACTCGCTTGTGATCCGGGGGATTTGGAAGTCGAGCATCAGCGTCCTAACGTCGTTTTGGTCTCGCGCCGGCATTCGCGGCGCCGGCTCCGGGGCCGCCATCCCGCCCCAGGGCGGCGTGGCGACAGGGGTGAGGCGGCTACTTCGAGTACAGCTCGACGATGAGCTGCTCCTGCACCGGCGCGGCCACCTCGCGCCGCTCCGGCCTGCGCAGCACCTTGGCCGTGAGCGACTCGTGATCGGCCTGCAGCCACGCGGGAATCTGTCCTGTGAGCTCGGTCGCATCCCTGACCACCTGCGTCGCGGGCGTGCCCGCCTTGATGGCGAGCACGTCGCCCGGGCGCACCTGGTAGCTGGGGATGTTCACCCGCCGGCCGTTGACCGTCCAATGGCCGTGGCGGATGAGCTGGCGCGCCTGCCGGCGCGAGGCGGCGAAGCCCAGGCGCACGAGCACGTTGTCCAGGCGGCACTCCAGCAGCGCGAGCAGGTTCTCGCCCGTGATCCCCGGCTGGCGCGAGGCCTTCTCGTAGTAGCCGTGGAACTGGCGCTCGAGCACCCCGTAGTAGCGGCGCGCCTTCTGCTTCTCGCGCAGCTGGACGCGGTACTCGCTCTGCTTCATCCGTCCCCGTCCGTGCTCGCCCGGGGGATAGGAGCGGCGCTCGACGCCGCACTTGTCGGTCAGGCAGCGCTCGCCCTTGAGGAACAGCTTCTGCCCCTCGCGGCGGCACTGCCTGCACTGAGGACCCGTGTCCCTGGCCATCTCAGACGCGCCTGCGCTTGCGCGGACGACAGCCGTTGTGCGCCTGCGGGGTCACGTCCTTGACGCCCGTGACCTCGAGGCCGGCGGCCTGCAGCGAGCGGATCGCCGTCTCGCGCCCCGAGCCGGGCCCCTTGACGTAGACCTCGACCTTCTGCAGCCCCTGCTCCAGGCCCTTGCGGGCCGCGGCGTCGGCGGTCACCTGGGCGGCGAACGGCGTGGACTTGCGCGAGCCCTTGAAGCCCGCGCCGCCGGCGGACTCCCACGCGATCACGTTGCCGGAAGTGTCGGTCAGGGAGACGATCGTGTTGTTGAACGAGGTCTTGATGTGCGCCTGGCCCACGGGGATGTTCTTCTTCGGCTTGCGTTTGCCGCGCGCGCGTTTGGGAGGGGCCATCAGCGAGCCCCTCGGAGATCAAGACGTGCCGCGCTCACTTCTTGCCGGCTTTCTTCTTGCCGGCCACCTGCATCCGCTTGGGGCCCTTGCGGGTGCGCGCGTTGGTCTTCGTCTTCTGGCCGCGCACGGGCAGGCCGCGACGGTGGCGCAGGCCGCGATAGCAGCCGATCTCCTGCAGGCGCTTGATGTCCTGCGAGCGCTCGCGGCGCAGGTCGCCCTCGACCGTCAGCGCGCTGTCGATCTGCTCGCGCAGCTTGACGACCTCGTCCTCGGTCAGGTCGCGCACGTAGGTGTCAGGATCGATGCCGACCTCGGCGAGGACCTTGTTCGAGGTCGAGCGGCCGATCCCGTAGATGTAGGTCAGCCCGACCTCGGAGCGTTTGTTCAGGGGGAGGTTGACCCCCGCGATACGTGCCATCAGCGCACCGTCCCGCAAGCTCGCCCGGCCAGCGGGGCTCGGGGGTCGTCAGGCAAGGAATAGACGGCCCGCCCACCCCGGGGACGGTGGAAGACCCACGGACCCGACTGAGGACGCAGCATGGCGATCATCCGAGGCACGCTGGTCAGCCTTGGCGCTGCTTGTGGCGCTTGTTCTGGCAGATGACGAGCACCGCGCCGTGGCGGCGGATGATCTTGCATTTCTCGCACATCGGCTTGACCGACGGTCTGACCTTCATGATCCCTTTCGGCTGGTCCGGCGACCCGGCTCTGGCTGCCGTGGCGGCCGCCGCTACCAAGTCGTGGATACGCTCTCGCGCGCGCGGACAGCCTCGCGTTCGAGCAGGATTCTGGATGGTAGCAAGTCCGGAGGGGCAGGAGGCCGCTCAGCGCGCGCCGGCCGCGGCTTGCCGGCCCACGGGCTCGCGTGTCGATGAGCGCTCCTCGGGCGGCAGGTGCCAGGGGGTGAGGATGCGGGGGCCGTCGGCGGTGATGGCGACCGTGAACTCGAAGTGGGCGGCGAGCGAGCCGTCCTGGGAGAAGATCGCCCAGCCGTCGCCGGCGACGCGCACCGCGGCGCGCCCGGCGGTGGTCATCGGCTCGACGGCGAGGACCATGCCCTCCTCCAGCAGCGGGCCCTTGCCGGGGCGCCCGTAGTTGGGGACCTGGGGGTCCTCGTGCATGCTGCGCCCGATGCCGTGGCCGACGAGCGAGCGGATCACCGACAGGCCGGCGCCCTCGGCGACGCGCTGAATCGCGTTGGAGAGGTCGCCGAGGCGGGCGCCGGGACGGCACTGCTCGACGCCCGCGTCCAGCGACGCGCGGGTGGCGGCGAGCAGGTTCTCGGCGACCGGGCTGATCTCCCCGACCGCGAACGTGCGCGCCGCGTCGGCGACCCAGCCGTCGAGGGTGACGCCGACGTCGATCGAGACGACGTCGCCGTCCTGGAGCTTGTAGGGGCCGGGTATGCCGTGCACGATCATCGCGTTCGGCGAGGCGCAGATCGAGCCGGGGAAGCCGCGATAGCCCTTGAAGGCGGGCGTGGCGCCGCGGGAGCGGATGAAGCGCTCGGCGGCCGCGTCGAGCTCGGCGGTGCTGACGCCCGGACGGATCTTCGCCTCGAGCAGGTCCAGCGTGGCGACGAGCACCTCACCGGCGCGCGCCATCCGCTCGATCTCGGCGGGGCTCTTCTTGATGATCACAGTGAGGTGAGCTTAGCTTGGGGTCAGCCCCGCGGGCCTCCAGCCCGGCGTTCCGAGAAGGTGGCCGGCGTCCAGCCGGCCGTACTAGAGCTCCTCCTCCAGGCGCAAGGTCGCCAGCGTGGCGCGGATGCGGGCGTGGACGTCGTCGGCGCGGAGGCTGCCGTCGAAGCGGCGCAAGAGGCCGGCGGCGTCATAGCGGTCGATCAGCGGCGCGGTCTGGCGGTGGTAGACGTCCAGGCGGCGCCGGATGGTCTCCTCGCGGTCGTCGTCGCGCTGGAGCAGGCGCGAGCCATCCTGGTCGCAGACGCCCTCGTGCTTGGGCGGGTCGAAGTCGACATGGTAGATGTGCGCCGGGTTCTTCAGGCACACGCGCCGACCCGACAGCCGCCGGACGACCTCGTCGTCGGAGACCTCGATCGCGAGCACCGCACTGAGACGGCGGTCAAGGCCGCTCAGCGCCTGTGCGAGCGCGTCGGCCTGGGCCCCATTGCGGGGGAAGCCGTCGAGCAGGAAGCCTTCGCGCGCGTCTTGGGCGGACACGCGGGCGACGATCATGGAGACGATCACCTCGTCGGGCACGAGCTCGCCGGTGTCCATGTAGCGCTTGGCCTGCATGCCGAGCTCGGTCTGGGAGGAGACCTGCGCGCGGAGCATGTCGCCGGTGGAGATGTGGGGCAGGCCGAAGTCTTCGCGCAGGCGATCGGCCTGCGTGCCCTTCCCCGCGCCGGGCGGGCCAAGCAGGATCAGGTTGAGCTCGGACATCTGTGCGAGAGCCTACCCGCTCGCGCGCGGAAGCTACTTCAAGAAGCCCTCATAGGAGCGCATCATCTCTGACGCGGG
>DASQGE010000040.1:0-21714 GCA_035632775.1 Solirubrobacteraceae bacterium
GTTCGAGCCATGTCCACGCTCCGAACCCCGCCGCCGCTCAGCCGTGATGGACGATCTTTACCGCGACTACATCCTCGACCACTACAAGCGCCCTCGCAACTTCGGCGAGCTGGAGCCGCACGACCTCGAGGGGCACGAGCACAACCCCCTCTGCGGCGACGAGCTGGGGGTGCACATCAGGGTCAAGGACGGCCGCATCGAGGACCTGCGCTTCCACGGCCACGGCTGCGCGATCTCCCAGGCCTCGGCGTCGATGGCCTCCGAGGAGCTGAAGGGGATGGAGCTGGACGAGGTCGGCAAGCTCGGCGCCGACTGGATGCTCGAGCTGCTCGGCATCCCCATCTCCGCGACGCGGCGCAAGTGCGCGCTGCTCAACCTCAAGGCCGTCCGCGGCGCCGTCACAGGTGACCACGCCTGGCCCGCCTGACGCGCGCGATAGAATCCCTACTTCGGAGCACGGGATTTCGAGAAGGAGCGTCATGGCCGCCACAGACACCACCAGGATCGCCAAGCCCAGCCCGATCGTCGAGGACGAGCAAGGTCAGCTGCGCGCCCGCCAGGGCATCTCCCGCGAGGTGGTGCGCGAGCTCTCGAAGGTCAAGGGCGAGCCCGACTGGATGGCCGAGAAACGGCTGAAGTCGCTCGAGATCTTCGAACGCAAGCCCGTCCCCACCTGGGGCGTGGATCTGTCCGGGCTGAACCTCGACGACCTCGTGCTCTACTCGCCCCCGACCGCCGGGCGCTTCAACAGCTGGGACGACGTGCCCGACGAGATGAAGCAGACCTACGAGGACCTCGGCATCCCCCAGGCCGAGCGCGAGCACCTTGCGGGCGTCGTCGGCGTATGGCGCCAGGAGCCCGTGTACGAGGGCCTGAAGGAGGAGTACGCCAAGCAGGGCATCCTGTTCTGCTCGATGGACACCGCGATCGGCGAGTACCCGGAGCTCGTGCAGAAGTACTTCATGAACAAGTGCGTCCCGCCGCAGGACAACAAGTTCTCCGCGCTGCACGGCGCAGTGTGGTCGGGTGGGGCTTTCTGCTACGTACCGAAGGGCGTCAAGTGCGACCTCCCACTACAGTCCTACTTCCGCATGGAGGGGGCCGGCGAGGGGACCTTCGAGCACACGCTGATCGTCGCCGACGAGGGCTCTGACGTCAACTACATCGAGGGCTGCACCGCTCAGACCTACAGCGTCAACTCGATGCACTCGGCGGTCGTCGAGATCTTCGTGCACGAGGGCGCCAAGGCGCGATACACAACCGTGCAGAACTGGTCCAAGGACGTCTACAACCTCAACACCAAGCGCGCCGTGGTCGACGCCGAGGGGACGGTCGAGTGGGTCGGCGGCTCGATGGGAGCCAAGTACGTGATGCTCTACCCCGGCTCGTTCCTGATGGGCGAGGGCGCCCGCGCCGACCACCTCAACGTAGGCGTCGCCTCGGGCGGCGTGCACAAGGACACCGGCGCCAAGGTCGTGCACCTCGCGCCGAACACGACCTCGAACATCCTCGCCAAGTCGATCTCCAAGGACGGCGGGATCATGGGCTACCGCGGCCTGGTCAAGATGGGGGCGCACTCGCAGGGCTCGAAGGCGAGGGTCCAGTGCGACGGCCTGATGATGGACGGCATCTCCCGCTCGGACACCTGGCCGGACATCCAGATCCAGAACCCCCATGTCGCCGTCGCCCATGAGGCCACCGTCGGGCGCATCTCCGACGACCAGCTCTTCTACATGGGCTCGCGCGGCTTCACCGAGGACGAGGCCGCCGCGATGATCGTCAACGGCTTCATCGAGCCCGTCACCAAGGAGCTGCCGATGGAGTACGCGGTCGAGCTCAACCGGCTGATTCAGCTCGAGATGGTCGGCTCGATCGGCTGAGGGGCGCGATTCGCTGCGTCTGACGGCGTCCTCACCGATCGGAGATCGGCCAGCACACGTGCTGGCCGTTGGAGATCTCGTCGATCTCCAATCGGCACGCCACGCTTCCTGCGTCCTTGCCATCCTTGGCCCTCGACGCCCAGGCCCGCACTCCGGTGACCTGAGATGCGTGCGCCCATAGACACGATCGTCGCGCCGCTGTTCCCGACGAGGCTCCCGTGGGTCAACGCCGGCGGTGGCGCCGGCGGTGGCGCCGCCGGCGGCGGTACTCAGGCGAGCATCATCCAGCGCGGGCGCCCGATGCTGGTCGAGTTCTGGGACTTCTGCCGGCCGAACTCGCTGCGCACGCTCCCGTACCTGAAGGCCTGGCATGAGCGCTACGCCGAGCACGGCCTGCGCACGATCGGCGTGCATTGCCCCGGCTTCGAGCCCGCGCGCGACGAGGGGTCGGTGCGTGAGGCCGTGGCGCGTCTGGGCGTCGAGTATCCCGTGCTGATCGACAGCGAGCTGGTGCTGTGGCGGGAGTACGAGAACCGAGGCTGGCCCGCGCGCTACCTGTTCGACGGCCGTGCGCGTCTGTTCGACTACCACTACGGCGAGGGTGGCTACGTCGAGACCGAGCTCGCGATCCAGGAGCTCCTGGACGTCGAACGCGAGCCGCTGGCGCCGCTGCGCCCCGAGGACGCGCCCGGCGCACGGCTCGTCCCCCAGACCGAGGATCAGCCCGGCCTGTACTCTGGGCCGTATGAGGCCGGCGGCGTGTGGACCGTGCTCGACGGGTCGGGGATCGTACGGTTCGCCACGAGCCCCGGCCACGCCGCGTACTCAGGCGTCGCTGCGGGCGCCGGCAACGGCGCGAGCGAGCTGACGGTCACCCACCCGGGCGCCTACCGCCTGATCGAGCACGACCGCCACACCGCGGGCGTCCTCGAGTTGGAGATCGGCCCGGGCGTGCGCTGCCACGCGACGTGCTTCACCCCCGGCGTGGCCTGAGCCCGAACACCGGGCTTCACGCCGAGTTGGCCGCGGCCGGGGCCGACTACGAGGATCCCCGGCGTGGCCTGAGCCCGAACGCCGGGCTTCACGCCGGCTGCGGCTCGAGCTCCGCGTAGGAGTGGTTCAACAGCAGCCGCTTCAGCACGGGCGGGCCGGAGTCCTCGACCAGCACGCACGTCCCGGGCCAGTAGGGGCTCTCGCCGGGCTTGGCGGTGAGGAAGATCGAGTCGTAGGTCCAGCAGCCGGAGTTGACCAGACGCGCACCCGAGCGTCCGCGCCACTCCGACTCGACGTCGCCGGGGAACGGACCCGCACGATGAGTGTGGCCGAAGACGACATACGCGTCGCCGAGATCGAGCCGTGCCGCGACCTCTCCCATGGCGCGCAGCCCTCCACGGCGCAGCTCCCCGCGTGAGATGTCCGCGCTCACCGGTCCCAGCCCGGCTCGGTTGAGGGCGGAGACCATGAGCGGAAACCCGCTCTTGAGCGCCCGTCTGCCTAGAGAGGAGCCCGCCGCCCGGACGATCCCGGCGCGGCCGTTACGGCTGGACGCGTCGCCGCCTCCGTGCGCATTGGCGGCATGTGCCCCGTTCACGCCGCCGCCCGCCTCCATTGCGCCCGTCCCCGCTCCCCCGTGCAGGCCATCCTCGTCGACTCCCCTTCCGCCCCCGAGCGCATGCCACGCGCGCACGGTGGCGACGCCGTTGAGGGCGGGGCCGGTGCGGGCGTAGCGGGCCATCACGTCACGCCAGGCATAGATCGGCGATGTCACCGCCTCGTAGCCCTCGACGGTGTCGAGCGCGCTCGGAGGGCGTTCCAGCAGGCGGCCGATCGCACCGACGCCCAGGCGCTCCAGGGTCGGGATGGTCAGGTGACAGTCGAGGTAGTGGCCGTGCATCGCATACACGTCTGGCCTCACCCACAGGCCCGGGTAGGCGCCCTGCACCCGCGCCGGACGCGTCCACTCGGCGATCTGGGCCAGCATCGGCGAGGCCTCTGCCGCCGCGATCCGGTGCTCGAGGCGAAGCGGTCCGGGCGCATGCAACGCGCGGGCGTCGAGCCAGGTGGACACCAGCAGGTGGTCGTGGTTTCCGGCGGTCACGATCAGCTCGCCCTCGCCGAGCGCGCGGCCGACGTCCTCGAAGAACGGCCGAGCCGCGGCGAGCGCCTCGTGGGGCGGGCCGTGGCGAAGCTCGAGCACGTCGCCGAGCAGGACCAGGCGGTCGACGTCCTGGAGCTCGGCAAGCAGCGACGCCCGCAGGCCGGGACGGCGCAGCAGGTCGATGCCGGAGAGGCCGCCGAGGTGCAGATCGGAGACGATCAGGGTTCGCATCGCGATAGGTGATGGGTTGAGGGGGTCGGGTCCACCACGGCCTTCGGGCGCGGTGAGGGCAGACGCCGCGCGCACCGATCGAAGGTCGGCCGGCGGGCGTGCCGTTGGGCTCTCTTCGCGCTCAACCGTCCCCGCCCGCGGCGACGGCCTCTCGAACCGGCTTGGGAAGCATGAAGCGGACGTCCTCGCGGACCACGTCGAGGACGGACACGTCCTGCACGCCACGGGCGCGGAAGAGCTCCACGAGCTGCTCGACGAGGTCCTCGGGCGCGCTGGCCCCAGAGGAGATGCCGACCACGCGCCGCCCCTGCAGCCACTCCTCGCGCACCTCGCCCGCGTTGTCGATGAGATGGGCCTCGGTGCCGCAGTCGCGCGCCACCTCCACCAGGCGCACCGAGTTCGAGGAGTTGCGCGAGCCTACGACCAGCACGAGATCGCAGCGACCCGCCATCTGCTTGACGGCCGCCTGACGGTTGGTCGTCGCGTAGCAGATGTCGTCCGTGCGGGGGCCGACGATCTGCGGGAAGCGCTCGCGCAGCCGCGCGACGATCGAGCTGGTTTCGTCCACCGACAGCGTCGTCTGCGTGATGTATGCGACCCGCTCGGAGTCCTCCACCTCCAGCTCGTCCACGTCCCGCTCGCTCTGCACGAGCACGATTCGCTCGGGCGCCTCGCCCATCGTGCCTTCGACCTCCTCGTGGCCCTCGTGGCCGACGAGCACGATCGTGTAGCCGTCCTGCGCGAAGCGGACCGCCTCGCGGTGGACCTTCGTCACCAGGGGGCAGGTGGCGTCGATCGTGCGCAGGCCGCGCGCCTGTGCCCCGGCGCGCACGCTCGGGGCGACGCCGTGCGCGGAGAACACGCACAGCGCGCCCTCGGGCACTTCGGTCTGCTCGTCGACGAAGATCGCTCCGCGGTCGCGCAGCCGCTGCACGACGTGCTTGTTGTGCACGATCTCCTTGCGCACGTACACCGGCGCGCCGTGCGTTTCGAGCATGCGTTCAACCGTCAGCACCGCCCGGTCCACGCCCGCGCAGTACCCGCGTGGCGCGGCCAGCAGGAGCTTCTCGACTGTGTTGAGCACCGGCTCTATTGTACGGAGGGGAGATAGGCTAACCGGGTATGGCGCAACAGCACCTCGACCGCATGACGCCGATAGACGCGTCGTTTCTCCACCAGGAGGGGTCGAGCTCGCACATGCACGTGGGCGGGCTGACGATCCTCGAAGGACCGCCGCCGGAGATGGATGCGTTCCTGGAACATATCCGCAAGCGGCTGCATCTGGTGCCGCGCTACCGGCAGAAGATCGCGTCAACCGCGCTCGACAGCGGGCGGCCCGTGTGGATCGACGATCCGAGCTTCAACCTCGAGTACCACGTGCGCCACACGGCTCTGCCGACGCCGGGCGAGTGGGAGCAGCTCTGCGCCTTGACCGCGCGGATCTTCTCCCAGCAGCTCGATCGCTCCAAGCCGCTGTGGGAGATGTGGTTGATCGAGGGCCTGCGGGACGATCGCTTCGCGCTGATCTCCAAGACCCATCACTCGTTGATCGACGGGATCTCCGGGGTCGACCTTGCGACGATGCTGTTCGACCTGAGCCCGGATCCGCCGCCGATCAAGCACTCCGGGCGCGCCTGGCGCCCGCACCGCGAACCGGGCGCCGCCGAGCTGATCGCCGCCGGGCTGAAAGGGGCCGTGCGCGCAGGGATCGAGCTGGCGGAGGGCGCCCTCGACGCGCTCGCGCATCCCGACCGCGCGCTGGCCCGAGCGCGCGAGGCGGCGGAGGGGATCGGCGAGATCGTCTGGGCCGGGCTGAACCCCGCGCCCGAGACGCCGCTGAACGTCGACATCGGCCCGCACCGGCGCTACGTGGGCATCGGCAAGCGGCTGGATGACTTCAAGCTCGTCAAGAACGTGTTCGGCGGCACCGTCAACGACGTCGTGCTCGCGGTCGTCGCGGGCGCCCTGCGCGCGTTTTTGATCTCGCGCGGACTCCGCACCGAGGGCGTGGAGCTGCGCGCGCTCGTGCCGGTGTCGGTACGAGCCGAGGACGAGCACCATCAGCTCGGCAACCGCATCGTCGCGATGCGCGGGCCGCTGCCCGTGTACATCGCCGACCCCGTACAGCGGCTGCGCTTCGTCTCGCAGGCCATGGACGGCTTGAAGGACTCCAAGCAGGCGCTCGGCGCGGAGGTGATCGCGGGCGTGCAGAACTTCGCGCCGCCGACGATCCTCGCGCAGGCCTCGCGCCTGAACTTCTCTACGCGCCTGTTCAACCTGATCGTGACCAACGTGCCGGGACCGCAGTTTCCGCTGTACGTGCTCGGGCGCGAGATGCTGGCCGTCTATCCGGTCGCCTTCCTGCCCGAGCACCACGCGCTGGCGATCGCGATCATGTCCTACAACGGCCAGATGAACTTCGGCCTGCTCGGCGACTTCGACGCGCTCCCAGACATCGACCTGATCGGCGAGAGCATCGACGCCGAGCTGGCGACCTTGGTCTCGCTCGCGCACGAGGCGGCCGGGGAGGCGCAGGCCAGCGCGACGCCCGCAGCGTAGCTGCGGTCCGCGTGGTCGCCGGTCCCAGCCACCACACCACCGTGACCCTCAATCACACCAATCCCAACGCACCCCTTGACAAGGGCGTCCATCTCAGTACCCCAGCGCGAACTTCGCGTCCTCGCTCATCTTCTCCGGCGACCACGGCGGCGTGAACACCATCTCGCAGTCCACCGTCTTCACGCCGTCCAGTTCGCCGACGAACTCGTCGATCTGTTCGGTCACCTGCGGGCCGATCGGGCAGCCCGGGGTGGTCAGCGTGAACGTGACGCGCACGTTGCCGTCATCGATCTCCACACCGTAGATCAGGCCGAGCTCGACGAAGTCGAGCCCCAGCTCAGGATCGATCACGTTGGACAGCGCATCCATCACGTCATCGACGGTGAGGGAGGGAGACTCGGACATGGTGCGAGTCTAGCCCGTCACCAAACGCCGCCGACCTGGACGTCGAGGGCCAAGGATGGCAAGGACGCAGTGAGCGTGGCCAACACCCCCGACCTGTCGAGGTTCAACGCAAGTCCGCCGGCGAGAGGGGGCCACCGGAGATACGGCCGATGCCTACTGTTCTCAGTTGTCGCAGCCGAGCCGGTCCCAGGCATACAGCTGGATGCACTCGTGCGCCAGCTCGATCGCCCGCTCGCGCGACAGGCAGGGAAGCACCGTGTCCAGGGCCTGCTCCTCGGAGACGCCGGCCTGGAAGGCTTCCTCGCCGCGAAAGCCGGCGGCGATCTTCAGCGCCTCGCGGCGGTTGTCGCCGAGACTGGGAAAAACGCCCACCAGGAAGTCGGTGTTGGGGATCGGGTGGCCGACCTCGAGCGAGGCGTGCCATGCGGCGAGCAGGTGCAGGTCGTCGTCGTCGAGGCCGGCGACGGCCTTGGCGTAGTGCACGGACAGCTCCTGGTCCGGGATGTCGTCGACCCAGGCGCGCACGACCTCCCCGACGAGCTGCCGTCTCGCCTCGCGGCCGACCGACTCGGCGATCACGCGGATCGCGTCCTGGGGCTCGATGAAGCAGAGTGGCATCGGCGCAGACTGTAGGCGCCGGAGAGGACGGTACTTTTCGGAGCGCCTGCCGGGATCGGCGGGCGCTGTCGTTGTCAGCGCTCTCAAAAGCCGAGCGCGTCGCGTGCGCGCTCCCGGGCGTCGCGGTCGATGGTTTCTGGGCTGAAGCCGAGCGTGGCGCGCTCCCGGGCGGACCAGTTCGCGAAGGCCAGGTCGAGCACGTCGATCGGGAGCGACAGCGCCTCGGCGAGCGCGAGCGCGCGCCGCTCCAGGTAGATCGGCTCGCCGATGCCGAAGATGCGCTTCGCGGCCAGCGTCGTCAAATCGTCGGGCGCCGCGCCATGCGCGGTCCCCAAGTGCAGGGAGCCCGCCCGCAGCTCGTACACGCCGAGGCGCCCGAGCGTCACGAGCAGCTCGTAGCGGCCCATACGCGCGAAGCCGGGGAGCGCGAGACGTTCGAAGACCCGTTCGAAGCGCCGCTCCGGCGTCCAGGACTCCTCGCCGACGAACGCGCCCGCCTGCCGACCGCTGGTCGATCGGCCGCTGGTCGACCGGCCGCTGGTCGACGGACCCCTCGAAGATGGGCCGGCACGCTCGGCCCAGTGACGGTAGGCGAGCAGCGTCTCGCCGCCCCGGGCCTGCACGTGCGAGGTGCGCGGTCCCAGCGGGATGCCGTCGAGCGAGGGGGTCTCTCCCCGCGCGAGCGCGAGGCGGACGCCAGCGAACGGGTCCGCGCCCTGCAGCGGCGAGAGATAGACGGTCAAAAAGCACGTCCATGTCGCGCGCTCGAGCTCGCCCTCGCCCGCGAGCAGCCGTATCTCGCCGAAGAGCCCTGGCGGCGCCGCCTGCAGCCGCGCCAGCCGGCCGCTCGCGAAGGCTATCTCCTCGGCCAGACTCGCGGCGTCGCTGCTGGCGTGCAGGCCGGGCACGAGCGGGCTGCGGTAGCCGTCGTCGGGCGCACGGAGCTCGCGGCGGACCCGCATCGTCTCGCCGCCCCCGCGCGCGCGGGGGCGGCGAGCGCCGAGCGTGGAGTTGCCCGCCGAGGCGTTGCCACGAATGCCCTCCGAGCCCGTGGACGCCCCGGAGGCCTGGCCCGCCCCGCGCGAGGCGCGGGACCGCCGCTTGCCCGCGGGCGCATGGTCGGGCAGCGTCCGGCTGCAGATCGGGCAGCGCTCGAGGAAGCGGTTATGCCGGCAGAAGGTGGGCACGGGCTCGCTCCGCGCCGGCGCGACGCTCCTTTGCGAGGTCGTGGAGGTAGTCGTCGAAGTCGACCTGGATCGTGTGACGCTTGGAGGCGACGTAGCGCCGGCGCATCGCGTCCTGGTCGGCCGCGATGTCGGCGCGCACCTGGGCCGGCGGCGGCAGCACGTAGTCGCCGAGCAGGTGATCCCCCACCCACGCGCCCTGCGCCTCCGCCAGCGGCATGATCGCTCCGAGCGGCTGCAGCAGGCCGATGAAGTAGAGGCTCGGGATGTCCGGATGGAAGACTCGCCGGAACAGCTCGATGTGGTTCTCGGGCGCCGACACGAACGACTCGTCGAAGAACGGGAAGGTGATCTTGTAGCCCGTGCAGTACACGACGACGTCCGCGTCGACGGCGCTGCCGTCGACGAACCGCACCTGCGAGCCCGCGAACGCGGCGATGTTCGGCTTCGGCGTGATCGTGCCGTGGGCGATGCGGTCGAGGATGCGCCCGGACACGGTCGGGTGGGCCTCGCCGAATTTGTGGTTGGGCTTGGGCAGCCCGTAGCGCTCGGGCGGGCCGGTGTAGCCCTTGATGACCTCGTGGATCATGCGCTGGCGCAGCTTGAACGGGATGCGCGGGTTGTTCGGCAGCTGGTCGACGGGTTTGCCGAACACGTACTTGGGGATGATCCACGCGCCCTGGCGCGCGACCAGCCAGGTGTGCTCGGCGACGTACGAGGACTCGACCGCGATGTCCATCGCCGAGTTGCCCATGCCGAGGATCACCACGCGCCGGCCGGCGAACAGCGAGTTGTCCACGTAGGAGTGCGCGTGCAGCTGCTCGCCCGGGAACGTCTCGGCGCCCGGGAAGGCCGGTTCGGGCCAGCGCGGATCCCAGTGATGGCCGTTGGCGACGAGCAACGCGTCATAGACGCGCGTCTCGCCGGTGTCGAGCGCTATCTGGAAGGCGCCGTCCTCGCGGCGGGCGACGTGCTCGACACCGGTCTCGAAGGTGATCTTCTCGCGCAGGCCGAAGTGATCGACGTACGCGTTGAAGTACTCCTTGATGTGGCTGTGGTGCGGAAAGTCGGGATAGGACTTCGGCATCGGGAAGTCCGAGTAGGCCATGCGCTCGCGCGAGACGTTGATGAACAGGTCCCTGTATGCGGCCGACATGCCGTTGCGATTGCCGAACACCCAGTTGCCCCCGACCTGGTCCGACTTCTCGAAGCAGTCGAACGGAATACCGCGCTCGTGCAGCGCCTTGGCGGCGGCGATCCCGGACGAGCCCGCGCCGATGATGCATGCGTGCGGCAGCGCCGATCGAGGGGCGTCGTCTCCGTTTTTGCTCGCGAGCGCCATCGTCAGTCCCGCTCCACGGCGATGCCGGGGCTCACGTGCTGCGGCGGGCCCTCCGGGCCTTCGTCGGCGTCGGCGTGACCGGCTAGCGCCTCGTCCACGGGCAGCGCCTCACCCTGGGCGCCGCCGTCGCGCTTGCCCGCGAGATGGCGATCGACCATGCGGGCGCACTGGCGGCCCTCGTTGATCGCCCACACGATCAGCGACTGCCCGCGCCTGGCGTCGCCCGCCGCGAACACGCCGTCGACCGAGGTCGTATACGGCTCCAGCGCCTTCACGTTCCCGCGGTCGTCCTTCTCCACGCCCAGCTGGTCGAGCAGGTCCGGCTCGGGGTGAAGGAAGCCCATCGCCAGCAACACGAGCTGCGCCGGCAGCTCGCGCTCGGTCCCGGGCACAAGGCCGAACGGGGGGGCCGGCTCGGCCTGGGCGATGTGCAGCGCCGCCACCCTGCCGTCCCCGTCGCCGGAGAAGCGGGTCGTCGTGACCGAGTAGTCCTGCTCGCCCACGCCGACCTTCAGCGCCTCCTCCATCGCGTAGCTGAGCCTGTACTTCAGCGGCCACTGCGGCCAGGGCGTGCGATCGTCCGGACGGTAGGCAGGGGGCTCGGGCAGCAGCTCCAGCTGGACGATCGAGCGCGCCCCCTCGCGCAGCGCGTTGCCGACGCAGTCCGCGCCCGTGTCGCCGCCGCCGATCACCACGACGTCCTTGCCCTTCGCGCTTACCTCCTTCCCGGCCGCGGGCTGCGGGACCGTCGGCACGGGACCCAGCTCGCGCGCGGCCCAGCGGTTGCGTTCGTACAGGTAGTCCATCGCGAAGCAGACTCCGTCCAGCTCACGCCCCGGCGCCGGCAGGTCGCGCGGCACGCGCGAGCCGGTCGCGAGCACGATCGCGTCGAAGGCGCCCTTCAGCTCCTGCACGCTGACGACCTCGCGAGCGTCGCCCCCGGCCCCTCGCGGAACGCCGCCCACGTCCACGCCGCAGCGCAGCTCCACCCCCTCGGCCACCAGCTGCTCCACACGCCGCTGCACGATCCACTTTTCGATCTTGAAGTCCGGCACCCCAAACCGCGCGAGACCGCCGGCGGCCTCGTCGCGCTCGAACAGCACGACGCGATGTCCGGCCCGGCGCAGCTGCTGCGCCGCGGCCATGCCCGCCGGTCCCGAGCCGACCACGGCGACCGCCTGGCCGGTCTCGCGCCGGGGGGGCTGCGGGACGATCCAGCCCTCCTGCCAGGCGCGATCGATGATCGCCAGCTCGATCTGTTTGATCGTGACCGCGTCGCCCTCCCGGATCTCCAGCACGCACGCGGCCTCGCACGGCGCGGGGCACAGGCGTCCGGTCAGCTCGGGAAAGTTGTTGGTGGCGTGCAGCTGCACGATCGCGTCCTCGAAGCGATCGCGGTAGACGAGGTCGTTCCAGTCGGGAATCAGGTTGCCCAAGGGGCAGCCGTTGTGGCAGAACGGCACGCCGCAGTCCATGCAGCGCGCGCCCTGCTCGCGCAGCTCTCCCACCGGGCGCGTGACCATGAACTCCCGGTAGTCGTGCGCGCGCTCGCGAGGATCCCGGTAGGGGATACCGTGGCGCTCGATCTGAAGGAAGCCGCCGAGCTTGCCCATCAGATGGTCGACTCCACGGGCGTGTGTTTTGCGGGGGTGCGTAGAGTCGAGCCGATCGCGGACGCAGGGCGCCGCCTTGGCTGGCGGCCAAGGCAAGCCCGAGGACAAAGAGCGGCGAAGGCTATCCGTGCCATCCGCAGGCGCAGGATCGTGGAGTCAACCATCTAGGCCACCACCGCCGCGGATGGCGCGCCGGACGGCGAGGAAGCCTTTGCCGCGGCCGCCCGTTCGCGCAGCACGCGCTTGTAGTCGTGCGGCATCACCTTCACGAACGCGCCCCTGGAGAGCAGTCCGTCCCAATCGGCGAGCACCCGCTCGGCGACCGGCGAGCCCGTGCGCCGAGCGTGCTCTTGAACCAGCGCCCTCAGCTCGGCCGCGTCCTTTGGGCTCGGCGCTTCGAAGGCGACCATGCCCATGTTGCAGCGCCGCGCGAACGTCCCCTGCTCGTCCAGCACGTACGCGACGCCGCCGCTCATGCCCGCTGCGAAGTTGCGCCCTGTCGGGCCGAGCACGACCACGCGCCCGCCCGTCATGTACTCGCAGCCGTGATCGCCGACGCCCTCCACGACCGCCCACGCGCCCGAGTTGCGCACCGCGAAGCGCTCGCCCGCGAGTCCCCTGAAGAACGCCCTGCCGCCGGTCGCCCCGTACAGCAGCGTGTTTCCCACGATCACGTTCTCCTCGGCCTTGAACTCGACGGCCATGCCCTCGCGCGGGCGCACCGCGAGCACGCCCCCCGAGAGTCCCTTGCCGGTGTAGTCGTTGGCGTCCCCCCTCAGCGTGAACGTCACGCCCGGCGCGAGCCAGCCGCCGAAGCTCTGCCCGGCCGAGCCCTCGAACGAGACCTCGATCGAGCCCTCCGGCAGGCCCTCGGCGCCGTGCGCGCGCGCGATGCGGCTCGAGAGGATGCCGCCGACGCAGCGGTTCACGTTGCGGATCGGAAGCTCGATCCGCACGCGCTCGCCACGCTCGATCGCGCCGCGCGAGCGCTCGACGAGCTCCCAGTCGAGCGCGTCCTCGAGCACCGCCGGGGGCGGTTCGATGCGCCTGCGCGGGGCGTCTTCGGGAAGCTCGATGTGAGTGAGGATGTGCGTCAAGTCGACGCCGCGCGCCTTCCAGTGCTCGATCGCCCGCTCGGCTCGCAGCAGGTCCACCCGCCCGATCGCCTCGTCCAGCGAGCGCAGTCCGAGCGAGGCGAGGATCTCGCGCACCTCCTCGGCGACGAAGAAGAAGAAGTTGACGACATGCTCGGGCGTGCCCTTGAAGCGCTCGCGCAGCTCCGGGTCCTGCGTGGCGATCCCGACGGGACACGTGTTCAGGTGGCAGGCGCGCATCATGATGCAGCCCGTCGCGATCAGCGGCGCGGTCGAGAAGCCCATCTCGTCGGCTCCCAGCATCGCCGCGATCACCACGTCGCGCCCGGTCTTCAGCTGGCCGTCGGTCTGCACGACGATGCGCGAGCGCAGGTCGTTGAGCAGGAGCGTCTGCTGTGTCTCGGCCAGCCCGATCTCCCACGGCACGCCCGCGGCCTGGATCGAGGACAGCGGCGAGGCGCCCGTACCGCCGTCGTGGCCGGAGATCAGCACCCGGTCGGCGTTCGCCTTCGACACGCCCGCGGCGACCGTTCCCACCCCCACCTCGGCGACGAGCTTGACCGACACCTGCGCCTCGGGATTCGAGCAGCGCAGGTCGTAGATCAGCTGCTTGAGATCCTCGATCGAGTAGATGTCGTGGTGCGGCGGCGGGGAGATCAGGCCCACGCCGGGCGTCGTGTGCCGGATCGAGCCGATGTAGGCGTCCACCTTGTGCCCGGGCAGCTGCCCGCCCTCGCCCGGCTTGGCCCCCTGAGCCATCTTGATCTGCAGCTCGTCGGAGTTGACCAGGTAGTGGATCGTCACGCCGAACCGGCCCGAGGCCACCTGCTTGATCGCCGAGCGTCGCCGATCGCCGTTGGGGTCGGGCTGGAAGCGCGCGGGGTCCTCTCCCCCCTCGCCCGTGTTCGAGCGCCCGCCGAGGCGGTTCATCGCGATCGCCAGCGTCTCGTGCGCCTCGCGCGAGATCGAGCCTAGGCTCATCGCGCCCGTGCAGAAGCGCTTGACGATCTCCGCTGCCGGCTCGACCTCCTCCAGCGGAATCGGCGCGCGCGCGCGCGCGCCGTGCCCAGCCGGACGTTCGCCAGCCGGACGTTCGCCAGCCGGACGTTCGCGTCCGTCCTCGGCCTCGCCGGCGGCGAGGCCGAGCTCGAGCAGGCCCCGCAGCGTCGCCTTGCGCGCCGCGTCCTCGTTGATCGCGTGCGCGTACTCGCGGTACTTCGCGTACGCCTCGCTGCCGCGCACCGCCTCGTGCGCCCGCGCGTCGCCCGCCAGGGCAGCCTTGACATCCCCGTTGGTCGCGCGCACCGCGTGCTGCACGAGCGCGATCGTCTCCGGGTTCCACATGTGGTGCTCGCCGTCGCGCCGCCACGCGTAGATCCCGCCGACCGGCAGCAGCTCGTCGTGCGGCGCGGGATACGCGCGCGCGTGGCGCTCCAGCGCCTCGGTCGCCAGCACGTCCAGGCCGACCCCGCCGATGCGCGACGCGGTCCCGGTGAAGTGGCGGTCGATCAGCGCCTTCTCCAGGCCCACCGCCTCGAAGATCTGCGCGCCGCGGTATGACTGGATCGTGGAGATCCCCATCTTCGAGATCGTCTTGAGCAGCCCTTTGCCGATCGCCTTGACCGTGTTCTGTGCGGCCTCCTCGGTGCTCAGCGGCCCCTTGCCGTCGCTGGCGGGATCGGTGGCGCGCGTCAGCCGCCCCGTCAGCACCAGATCGTCGAGCGTCTCCAGCATCAGGTACGGGTTGATCGCGCTCGCGCCGTAGCCGATCAGCGTCGCGAAGTGGTGCACCTCGCGCGGCTCGCCCGACTCGAGCACGATCCCCACGCGCAGCCGCGTGCCCTCGCGCACGAGGTGGTGGTGGACCGCCGCGACCGCCAGCAGCGACGGGATCGGCACGCGCCGCGGGCCGATCCGGCGGTCGGAGAGCACGATGATGTTGACGCCCCGGCCGATCGCCTCGTGCGCCTGCTCGCAGACGTGCTCCAGCGCCCGCTCGATTCCGGATGCGCCCTCGGCGGCCGGCCAGGTGATGTCGATCGTCTGCGCTGCGAACAACTCGTGCGCTATGTGCCTGAGCGTCTCGAGCTCGCGGTTGAGCAGGATCGGGCGCTCCAGCACGAGCTTGTGGGCGTGCTCGGGCGTCTCCTCGAACAGGTTGCGCTCGCTGCCCAGGGTGGTCTGAAGGCTCATCACGATCTCCTCGCGGATCGAGTCGATCGGCGGGTTCGTCACCTGGGCGAACAGCTGCTTGAAGTAGGAGAACAGCGGCGGCGCCTGATCGGACAGGACGGCCAGGGAGATGTCGTTGCCCATCGAGCCGACCGGCTCGGCGCCGTCGCGCGCCATCGGCGAGAGCAGCACGCGCAGATCCTCCTGGCTGTAGCCGAACGCGCGCTGGCGGCGGTGCAGCGGCTCCTCGGAGATCGTCACCTGCTCGGAGGGCTCGATCTCGGCGAAGCGCACCGAGTTGTGCGAGTACCACTCGCCGTAGGGCCTGCGCGTGGAGAGGACGCGCTTGACCTCCTCGTCCTCGACGATCCGGCCCTGCTCCAGGTCGACCATGAACAGCTTGCCCGGCTGCAGCCGCCCCAGCCGCTTCACGTCCCCAGGAGCGACGTCGAGGATGCCCGTCTCCGAGCCGAGCACGACGTGTCCGTCCGCCGTCTCCACCCAGCGCCCCGGGCGCAGGCCGTTGCGATCGAGCGTGGCTCCGACCACGCGCCCGTCGGTGAACGCGACCGACGCCGGCCCGTCCCACGGCTCCATCAGGCAGGAGTGGAACGCGTAGAAGCCCTTCAGCTCCTCCGGCAGATCCTCGCGGCCAGAGTACGCCTCGGGGATCATCATCATCGCCGCGTGCGCCGGCGAGCGCCCGGCCAGCATCAGCAGCTCCAGCACGTTGTCGAACGTCGCCGAGTCCGAGTTCCCCGGCGTCACGACCGGCAATATCTTCTGCAGGTCCTCGCCGAACAGCTCGCTGCGCAGCTCTGACTCGCGCGCCCGCATCCAGTTGACGTTGCCCATCACCGTGTTGATCTCGCCGTTGTGGCAGATCGTCCGGTAGGGGTGCGCGAGCTCCCAGCTGGGGAACGTGTTCGTCGAGAAGCGCGAGTGCACGAGCGCCAGCGCGCTCCTGCAGCGCTCGTCCTGCAGGTCCGGGTAGAAGTCCGCCAGCTGCCAGCTGATCAGCATGCCCTTGTAGTTCAGCGTCCGCGACGAGCTTGACGCCACGTACAGCCCCTTCCCCTCCGGGCTCAGCTCGCAGATGCGCCGGATCACGTACAGCTTGCGCTCGAACGCGTCTTGGTCGTCTGCATGCTCGGGACCGGCGCCGACGAACAGCTGCCTGATCGTGGGCCTGCAGCGGCCCGCGACCTCGCCCGTGTGCTCGGGGCGCACCGGCACGTCGCGCCAGCCGAGCACGCTCTGGCCCTCCGCGCGCACGGTCCGCTCCAGCAGGCCCTCCAGGCGCGCACGCGCCTCCTCGTTCCTCGGCAGGAAGCACATCAACACCCCGTAGGAGCCCGCCCGCGGCAGCTCGAATCCCGCCACCGCGCGCAGCAGCTCGTCGGGCGTCTGCATCAGGATCCCCGCGCCGTCGCCGGTGCACGGGTCCGCGCCGGACGCGCCCCGGTGCTCGAGGTTCTTCAGCGCCGCGATCCCCCGCTCGATCACCTCGTGCGTCGGCACGTTGTCCAGACGCGCCACCATGCCCACGCCGCACGCATCGTGCTCGAAGCGGGGGTCGTAGAGTCCGACGGCCTTGGGCGGCTGCATGGTTTGCGAAGTCATGGAAGTGCTCCCTTGGGGCGGCGCATTCCCCGCGACAGCTCCCTTCGCGCGGGCACAGGCGGGCACCTGAGGTCGAGCCTGAAAGGGTATCAGCGCGCGCCGGGTCGAAACCGTCCGCGCGGGCGAGCTATTCGGGCCTGGTCTGGCCGCTCACCTGCCTGCGAAAAGCGCCGTCGGCCGGCCTGCGGGCGCCGCCAGGGGCGGCGATTCAGCGGGTCTTCGCGCGCGCGGGCTTCGGCGCCGGAGCCTGCTTGCGGGCTTTGGCCTTGCCCTTCGCCCTGCCGCCCTCCCCGCCGCGCCCCTGCGCCTTCTCGAGGCTCGCCTGCAGCGCGCTCATCAGGTCCGGGGCCTCGAGCTCCTGCACCGCGGGTCCGGGCTCGACCACGACCTCCTCGCCGCTCGCCTTGCGCTCGATCAGCTCGAGCACGGCCTCGCGGTAGGTGTCCTCGTAGCGGCCCATCTCGAACGGCTCGGCCAGCGACTCGATCAGGCGACGCGCGACCTCCAGCTCGCGCTCGCCGACCGCCTCCTGCTCGCCGTTCAGCTCGCTCAGCTCGCTCGTCGGGTTGATCTCGTCCGCGTAGCTCAGCGTCGTCATCATCAGCACGTCCCCGTGCGGGTGCACCGCGACCAGGCGTTCGCGCGAACGCAACACCACGCGCGCGATCGCCACCTTGCCGGTCTGGAGCATCGCCTCCAGCAGCAGCCGGTAAGGGCGCGCGCCGCCCCGGTCGGGCACGACGTAGTAGGGCTGGTCGAAGTAGATCCGGTCGATCTCGCCGATCTCGACGAAGTCCTCGATCTCGATCGTCTGCGTCGCCTTCGGCGCAAGCGCCGCGAGCTCGGAGTCCTCGACCACGACGTACCGTTCGGGCGCGATCTCATACCCCTTGACGATCTCCTCGAACGGCACCTCCTCGCCGTCCGCCGAGCACACGCGCTTCTGCCTGATGCGCCCGTTGTCGGCGCCGTGCAGCTGGTGGAAGTGCACGCTCCTGCTCGTGACCGCGCTGTACAGCTTGACCGGCACGCTCACCAACCCGAAGCCGAGCGTGCCCTTCCACATCGACCTGGCCATCGCCACAGTGTCGGGGGCCAGCCCATCGATGTCAACCCGTGGCGCCCCGGTTGCGAGCCCGTCGGGCTGCACGCCGTCGCGTGCCCGCGGCGCCGCCACAGTGTCGGGGGCCCGCCCATCGATGTCAACCCGTGGCGCCCCGGTTGCGAGCCCGTCGGGCTGCACGCCGTCGCGTGCCCGTGGCGCCATCACAGCGCCCGGCCTTCCCTACGGCGTCGCCCCCGCTCCCGGCGTGCTCAGTCTCAGGGCCAGCGCCACGTCGGTGCCGTCCACCTTCAAGCTCGTCCCCGGCCGCTCCCCGGCCGCGCGCTCCGATGTCGGCCCGGCCGCGACCTCGCGGCACAGCGCCGGCAGATCGGGCGCCAGCGCCGGCCCCAGCCACGCGATCGGCGCGGCGCCGGGGCGCTCCTTCGGCCAGGCCGCGAAGTCGACGGCTCCGCTCAGCAGCAGCCGCTCGCGCGCGCGGGTCATCGCCACGTACACGATCCGATCCTCCTCCGCGGCCTGCGCCTCCCTGCGCTCCTGGGCGAGCTCGTCATACTCGAGCGCCGGCCGCGACCGCGGATCGTCCAGGCCCAGCAGGCGCAGCCCCACCCGCTCGCCGTCCACGAGCAGGTCGGGCACGCCCATGCTCGGGGCGCGCCCGAGGTCGGCGACGCACACCACCTCGAACTCCAGGCCCTTGGCGGCGTGCACGCTCATCAGCCTCACCGCGTCCCGCGCCTCGCCCTCGGCCGGCGCGTCCGGCTCGGCGATCGCTTCAGCGCCCGCCAGGAAGCCGCCGCCCGTGCTCTGCTGGAAGGCCGCCTCGTCGAGGAACCCGCGCAGGTCGCGCCCTTCGCTGCGTTCCCAGCCCTCCGCCAGCTCGATCAGCTTGCGCACGTTCGCCAGCCTACGCTCGCCGTCCCGCAGCAAGCGCAGCCGCGCGGCGTAGTCGCCGTGCTCGACCGCCCGCTCGAGCAGCTCTGACAGCGCGAGCCTCGGTGCGATCGTCCGCTCTCGCTCAAGCCACGCGACCAGGCGCGCCAGGCGTTTGCGCTCCCCGTTCTGCAACGGCTCACCCGCATCCTCCTCCAGGCGCAACTGCCCGCTGACGCCCGCATCGGCGACCGCGCTGGCGATCTCGCGCGCGGCCTCCCCTATGCTCAGCCCGCGCGCCCGCGCCGCCTGCGCGACCAGCGCCAGCGCCTGCGCCGAAAGCCCGGCGAGCGGCGAGGCCAGCGTCCCGTACAGCCCCACCTCGTCCAGCGGGTCCTCCAGGGCGCGCAGGTACGCGAGCAGGTCGGCCACCTCCTGGCGCTCCCAGAACGCCCCGGCGCTGGCGACGGTCTCGAGGCCGCGCTCGCGCAGCGCGCGCTCGTAGCACTCGATGTCCCCCGTGCCCCGCAGCAGCACCGCGACCTCCCCGGGACTCGCCCGTCCGCCGTCCACCAGCTCGGCGACACGCCGCGCCAGCTGCCGCGCCTCGGCCTCGCGCCAGGGCTGCGCCGCCGACGCCGCGCCGACGCCGGACTCCTCGCCGCGCCTGGAAGCCCCCCACCCGCGCCGGTCGGTCAGCAGCAGCTCGATCAGCGGCTCGCCCCGCGCCTCGTGCTCGCGCTCGCTCTCGCGACCCGCGCGCAACGGCGTGAACGCCTCGCCGAAGCGCATCGCGAACACCGCGTTGACCGCCTCCAGCAGCTCGCCGCGCCCGCGGAAGTTGTGCGCCAGCCGCAGGCTCTGACCGCGCTCGGCCAGCTCCTGCTCGCGCGCCCGGAACAGGCTCACGTCGGCGTGCCTGAAGGAGTAGATCGACTGCCACTCGTCCCCCACCGTGAACAGGTTCTCGCGCTCCAGCGCCCGCACAAGCTCGAGCTGGCGCCGGTTCACGTCCTGCAGCTCGTCCACCATCAGCAGCTCGAACCGCTCCGCCCACGTCCGGCGCACCTCGGCGTCGCGCGCCAGGAGCGCGCCCGCGAGCAGCTCCAGGTCGTCGAAGTCCAGCCCCTCGCGCGCGCGCTTGCCCGCCTCGTAATGCTCGCCGAACCGCTCGAGCAGCTCGCCCCACAAGGCGAGGGCCTTCGCGCCCTCCAGGTCCGAGCCGTCCGACCCCTCTCGCTCATCCTCCCCGTCCATCGCCTCCGGCCCGCCTGGCCCGCCCAGCTTGTCCGGCTCCCTCGGTCCGTCCGGCTTGTCCGGCCCGTCGCCGAGCGCGGGCCGTGGCAGGCGCGGCGTGAGCTGCCCGCGGCTGCGCAGCGCTGCGAACACGCCCAGCACCGTCGCGCGCGCCCGATCGGCGCCGTACGCGGCGATCAGGTCCACCGCGTCGCCGCGCTCGCCCTCCAGGAAATCTCCGAGCGCCGCCGCGAACGCCTGCCTGCGCAGCCGCCCCGCCAGCGCCTCGTCGAGGATCTGAAACCGCCCCTGCTCGAGTCCCGCCTCGCGCGCGTGCTCGCGCAGGACGCGCGCGCAGAAGCCGTGGAAGGTGCCGACGTAACCCCGCTCGCTCGCACGCGCCGCGTCCGGCTCCCCCAACGCGAGCAGCCGCGCGCGCACCCGCTCCTGCAGCTCCCCCGCCGCGCGCTCGGTGAACGTGATCGCGAGGATGCGCTCCGGCGCGTGACCGTCCTCGCACACGGCTCTGACGAACCGCTCGACCAGCACCGACGTCTTGCCGCTCCCAGCCCCCGCGGCCAGCGCCAGCGGCTCGCGGCGGCGGGCGACCGCGTGCTCCTGCTCGTCGGTCAGCGTCTTCACGCTCTGATCATCCTCTTGCATGTTGTGGACATTGCGCCACTGACGGTCGCTGGGCAAGCGATGCGCGGGATAGAAAGCCCGCCCACCAGCGTGGCGTGCTTCGCACGCGTGTGACCGAGGACAAAGCAGCGCGCCGCCCAGCGGCCGTCAGCGTCCGCAGCGGCATATCGCCGGGTACTGACACCCGCCCGTGTACGCGCAGGTCTGCGGCCGCGCCTCGATCTGGCCCGCGACCGCCTGCGCCGCCGCCTCGCGCGCGAGCGCGACCGCCTCGTCCACCAGCGCATCGAGCTCCGCCCGGTCCAGCCGGTCGGTCTGAACGCACTCGAGCCCGATGCCCGCTCCGGCGTCCAGCGCCCCCCGCGCGCGCAGGTCGGCGCCCGCGAGCGGCTGGTAGAAGCCGCCGACGACCTCCAGCCCGAGCAGCTCCCGCGCGGCGCGCATGTACAGCGCCAACTGGACCTTGCCGTCCGCGATCCACTTCGCCGCCGGCCACACGCTCCCGCCCTTGTAGTCGTACACGACCGCCTCGCCCCCCGGGCCGACATCGATGCGGTCGATCCGCCCGCGCAGGCGCACGCCCGCGCCGAGCTCCAGCGCCGGCAGTCCCCCGTCCTCGTCCTCGAAGCCGAACCCGAGCTCCAGGTGGGCGGGCTCCAGCGGGCTGTCTTGGGCAGCCGCGTGGCGCAGGTAGCGCTCCAGGTCCACCTGAAGCCGGCGGCGCGCCCCGGGCACGCGCTCGGGCCGGGCCGACAGCGGGAAGTCGGACTCGTGGCGCCGCAGCGCATCCCCGAGCAGCTCTGACGCCGGCCCGAGCCGCGCGCCGTCCAGCCGGGCCGAGCCCGTCCGCTCGCGCAGGCCCGCGAGCGTGTCGCGCAGCGCCGCGTGCGCGAGCCCCCCGCGCGCGAGCGGCTCGGAGTCGGGCTCGGGGCGCCCGCTGCGCAGCATCCGCTCGACGAACCACTTGGCGGGGCACGCGATCCACAGCTCCAGCGACGACGCCGACCACGTGCGCCCGCGCAGCTCCGCGAGCAGCCCCGGATCGCGCAGCCTCCCCGGTCCCGGACTCCGCCCCCGCACC
>DASQGE010000041.1:0-6122 GCA_035632775.1 Solirubrobacteraceae bacterium
GCGGGGGGTCGGCTGTGTAGATGCGGATGTGGCGCGCGAGCAGCGCCGACTGATAGGCGTAGCTGCCGGGGTTGGGGCTGGGGTTCAGGCCGTTGGATTCGGCGCCGAACTCGCTGATCACGAGGACCTTGCCGGCGAACGTCCGCCGCATCGCGGCGAGGCGTCTTTTGATTTCGGCGCTTACGGCGCCCGGGGAGTTGTGCGGGTTGTCGTACCAGCCCGAGTAGTCGGTCTCGGCGACGGCGTCGGCTTCGCGATACAGCGCGCCGGGGTGCTGCGGCGGGTGGTCGCCCCACACGTCGACCGCGACGAGCCGCGTGGGGTCGTGCGCGTGCAGCCAGCGGGTCAGCGTCTGCACGTAGGAGACCTCGGCGCTGTCGCGGCCGTTCTCGGCGACCTCGTCGACGAGGTTCCAGGCGAAGATCGAGGGGTGCAGCTGCGCGGCGATCGCCGCGCAGCGCGCCTGGCGCTCGGCGCCGGCGAGCAGGGAGGGGGTGCTCGGGTACCAGTTGCCGGCCCCTTCGACCGGGCCGATCCCCTGCCACACGAGGATTCCGGCCGCGTCGAGTCGTTCCAAGAGCGCCGGGTCTAGCGGGTGCTGGGCGCGCGCGGCGTTGGCCCCGATCGCCTTCAGCTCGCGCACGAGCGCGTCCTCGTCGCCCGGGGTGAGCGCGTCGCCGTGGCCGGGCGCGTCCTGCTGGATCGTCGCGCCGTGCAGGAGCAGGCGCCGGCCGTTCAGGTACAGGCGCCCGCCGTGCCAGGTGATCTGACGCAGGCCGACGCGCGCGGAGTAGCCGCTCTCGCCGCCGACCGCGAGCGTGAGCTCATACAGGCTCGGGCTGGCGGGCGACCACAGCGCCGGCTCGGGGACGGTCACGGTCGTGCTCACCGTCGCCGTGCGGCCGTGGTCGAGATGCACTTCGGGGAAGTGCAGCGGGATCGTCTGCGCGCCGCGCGAGAGCGTCCCTGCGGGGACGATCGGACGTTGGGAGGCGCCGTCGTTGCGGACTTCGACGCCGACGGCGACCGTGGCCGTGTTCGCTTCGCCGGCGCTCCTCGAGCCCGGCCGGAGCGTCGTCTGGACGGTCGGGTTGGAGAGCTCGCTCGCGCCGATCGCGCGCACGTCGACCTCGCCGTCGAGCCCGCCCCAGTTGAACCAGGTGCGGTGAAAGCCCAGTCTGGATTGCGCGCTCAGGTTGCGCCAGTCGACGCGCACGACCAGCGTGTGCGCGCCGGCCGCGAGCTTGGGGCGCAGTTCGAACGGCAGGTAGGGGCCTCGGTGCGAGCCGAGCGCGCGCCCGTCGAGGAACACGTCGGCCTGGAAGTTGGCCGACTGGAACGCCAGCGCGTAGACGCCCGCGGTGGCGGCCTGGAAGGTGGTGCGGTACCACGCGACGGAGCCTTCGTAGTTGCGTTCCCCCGCCGGGCCGCGGTATGCGGCGCTGACGACGTTCGGGACGCTCACGCCGGCGCCGCCGAAGCCCCCTTTCGGCCAGCCGAGTCGCAGCCCCCGGTCGGCGGGGTCCTCGCGCAGCGTCCAGCGGGTCAGGGGCATGCGGTCGCTCGGGCCTTGCGCGAGCAGCGAGGGGCTGGGCGGGGCCAGGGCCGCGGACGCGGTGGAGGCCAGCGCGACGCAGGCCGCTATGCCGGCGAGCGCTGTCTTGCGGGAGCGGCCGTGGAGCACGAGGCTCCGATTGTGACTGGCTGGGCGAGCATCCGCTCCAGCAGCAGCCGGGCGCCGGTCTTGGAGAGCGGCTCGTTGAGGTTGCCGCACTTCGGGGACTGCACGCAGGACGGGCAGCCGTCGGCGCAGCCGCAGCCCGCGATCAGCCTGAGCGCGTCCTCGCAGAGCTCCTCGAAGTGGGCGAACGCGGTGCGCGTGATGCCGACGCCGCCGGGGTGGCCGTCGTAGATGAAGATCGTGGGGCGGCTCGTCTGCGGGTGGAGGTTGGTGGAGAGCCCGCCGATGTCCCAGCGGTCGCACATCGCGATCAGCGGCAGCACCGCGATCTGGGCGTGCTCGGTCGCGTGCAGCGCGCCGAGCAGGGACTCGAGGGGGATCGTCTCCTCGAGCTCGCCGGGGTCGAGCTCGAACCAGAGGGCCTGCGTGGAGAAGCTCGTCTCGGGCAGGTCGAGCGCGACGAGATCGAGCAGCCCGTGGTCTGACAGGCGCTTGCGCTGGTAGGCGAGGACGGTCTCGGTGACGGAGACCTCGCCGAAGCTGAGGGTCGTGCCGAGCGCGTCGCGGCTGTCGAGCAGGCGCTCGATCGTCGTGTCGGTCTCGCGCTTGGGCTGGGTGTACCAGTCGCCGCCGAACGGCGCGACGAGGGCGCGCCGGTGGGGCAGATCGAGGTCGCGGACCTCGTAGGAGCGCGCCTGGTGCAGGTAGATCGCGCCCTCGTGCACGGTGGAGTGGGCGCGGGCGGCCTCGGTGTGGCCGAGCAGCTCGCCCGAGGAGACGTCGACGATCGCGAAGCGCTCGGGGGAGGCGGAGCGCAGCGAGACTTCGGCGGCCGGGTAGCGGTCGGCGCGGCGCGGCACGTAGGCGTGGTCGGCGCCGACGCCGGCGCCGCGAACCGGGCGCGTGCGCAGCTCTCCGGCGCTCGCCAGCTGCTCGGCGTGAGCCTGAAGGCGTGGGCCGAAGAACTCGACGTCGCCGCGTTCGAGCGGGCCCTCGTGTGCGGCGCAGAGCAGGTGGGCGCGGAAGATGAGGGGGCTCTCGTGGTCGAGGATCGCGGCCTCGACTGGCCGGCCGAGGAGCTCGTCGGGGTGGCGGCAGAAGAACTGGTCGAGTGCGTCTTCGCCCGCGACGTACACCGCCAGTCCCCGGCCGCGGCGGCCGGCGCGGCCCCACATCTGACGCAGCGAGGCGACCGTGCCGGGGAAGGTGACGACCACGGCGGCGTCGAGCTCGCCGACGTCGATCCCCAGCTCGAGCGCGTCGGTCGTGATCACCGCGCGCAGCTCGCCGCGGGTGAGGCGGCCCTCCAGCTCGCGGCGCTGCTGGGGGGTGTAGCCGGCGCGGTAGGGCGCGATCAGCTCGGCCAGCTCCGGCCGGCCGCTGCTCTGCAGCTCCTGGGCGACCAGGCGGCTGAGCAGCTCGACGCCCTTGCGGGACTTCATGAAGCAGATCGCGCGGGCGCCCTCGCGCACGAGGCGCGCGAGCAGCTCGGCGGCCTCGGCGAGCGCGGAGCGGCGCGCGCCGAGCGCCTCGTCGGTGAGCGGCGGATTCCACACGGCGATCCGCCGGCCGGGCGCGGGCGAGCCGTCGGCGTCGATCAGGCGAACATCTTCCAGGCCGGTCAGACGCTCGGCGAGCTCGAGCGGGTTGGCGATCGTCGCGGAGGTGAGCAGCAGGCGCGGCTCGGTGCCGTAGGCGGCGGCGATCCGGCGCAGGCGGCGCAGGACGCAGCCGACGTGCGAGCCGAACACGCCGCGATAGACGTGGGCCTCGTCGACGACGACGACCGCGAGGTTGGCGAACAGCTCGGCCCAGGCGGCGTGGTTGGGGAGGATGCCGACGTGGAGCATGTCGGGGTTGGTGAGCACGACGTTGGCCTGGCGGCGGATGTCGGCGCGGGACTCGCGCGGGGTGTCGCCGTCGTAGATCGCGGGTCGCACACGTCTGGCCAGGCCGAACGCGTGCAGCGCGCGCGCCTGGTCTTGGGCGAGCGCCTTTGTCGGATACAGGTACAGCGCACGTGCGCGGGCCTGCTCGCAGAGTATGTGAAGGGTCGGCAGGTTGAAGCACAACGACTTGCCCGATGCCGTCCCGGTGGTGACGATCGTCGGGCCCTCGGTAGCTGCATAGACGGCTTGGGCCTGGTGGGAGTACAGGCGCTCGATCCCGATTCGCCGCAGCGCGGCGAGCACTTCGGGATGGAGCTCGGCGGGCACGTCCACGAGCCGCGCCCGGCCGGGCCCTTCGCGGGCTTCCCGGACGAGCCGCTCGTCGGCGCGTCCCTCGTCGAGCAGCGCGGTCCAGGGCTCGATCTTGCGTGGAATCGCCACCGGTTGCGATAGTAGATGCGATGAGGGCTTCTGACGCCGAGCGTTGGGCGCAAACGCGCACGTTCCACCATTCGCGGTACTCGCCGGCGCGGATCGCGCGCGCGCGGGCGCAGCGGGGACTGGGGGTGTCGGTGTGTTTGCCGGCGCGCGAGTGCGCGGGGACCGTGGGCGAGATCGTCGCGGCGCTGGTGGGGCTGCGCGAGCAGGGGGCGATCGACGAGATCGTGGTGGTGGACGCGGGCTCGGCCGACGGCACGGCGGCGGTCGCGGAGCGCGCGGGGGCGGCGGTCCACCAGGAGGCGGAGCTGATGCCCGAGCTCGGGCGGGTGCTGGGCAAGGGCGACGCGATGTGGCGGGCGCTGCCGAAGCTGCGGGGGGAGATCGTGTGCTTCCTGGACGCGGACACGGCGGGCTTTCAGGCGCACTACGCGACGGGCCTGCTCGGGCCGCTGCTGTGCGAGCCCCTGGAGATCGAGTTCGTGAAGGCGTTCTACAGGCGCCCGTTCGAGCAGGGCGGGGTGTCGCTGGCGGAGGGGGGAGGGCGGGTCAACCACCTGCTGGCGAGGCCGGCGCTCGGGCTGTTCTATCCGGAGCTGGCGGCCTTTCGTCAGCCGCTCGCGGGCGAGGTGGCGGCGCGGCGGGAGCTCTTGGAGAGGGTGCCGTTCGCGACCGGCTACGGGGTGGAGGTCGGGATGCTGATCGACGTCTGGCGCGAGGTCGGGCTTCGGAGGATGGCGCAGGTGGATCTGGACGAGCACCGCAACCGCCACCAGCCGCTTCAGGCGCTTGGGCCGATGGCGCGGACGGTGCTGGCGACGATCGCGCGCCGGCTGGAGGGGGAGGGCAGGCTGACGGGAGTGGAGCTCGCGGAGCCGGTCCTCGAACGCCCACCGCTGGCGGGCGCGCCGGTGGGGCGATGA
This sequence comes from Solirubrobacteraceae bacterium, assembly GCA_035632775.1. Taxonomy (GTDB): domain Bacteria; phylum Actinomycetota; class Thermoleophilia; order Solirubrobacterales; family Solirubrobacteraceae; genus Palsa-744. Next base: position 4,932 of record DASQGE010000041.1, read on the forward strand.
GGGTCAGGCGACGACGAACAGGCGACGACGGTCGGGCGCGCCGCCGGGGCGATGACGGTCAGGCGATGCGTGGTCGGGCGATAGGGGTCGGTCGATGAGCGTGCGGTGCGTGTACCTGGATCTCGACGGGACGCTGCTCGGGCGGGGGGCGTCGCTGCTGCACGACGGCGAGGGCCGGATCTCGCTCGAGGGGGTCCGCGCGGTGCAGGCGTGCCTGCGGGCGGATGTGGAGGTCGTGCTGATGTCGGGGCGGCGTCGGGCGCAGGTGCACGAGGACGCGCGCCTCTTGGGGCAGGACTCGTTCATCTTCGAGGCGGGGGCGTGCGTGGTGCTGGGCGGGGGAGCGCAGTTCGGCGGCGAGGATCACTGGCTGACGGGCGAGATGCGCCCGGGCGAGCTGACGATCGCCGAGCAGATCGGGCGCTCGGGCGCGCCGGAGCTGCTGCTGGAGCGCTACGAGGGACGGCTGGAGTATCACGAGCCGTGGCACGTGGCGCGCGAAGTGTCGCACCTGTTCCGGGGGCTGGTGGAGGTGGGGGAGGCGGAGGAGGTGCTGATCGAGCACGGCCATGAGAACCTGCGGCTGGTGGACAACGGCGTGGTCAGCCGCCGCTCGCCGGCGCTGGCCGAGCTGGAGCACGTGCGCGGGTACCACCTGGTGCCGGCGGGCGCCTCGAAGGCGGCGGCCGTGGCGTTTCACCGGCGCGCGCGGGGGTACGCGCGCGAGGAGACCTTCGCGATCGGCGACTCCCGCGAGGATCTGGCGTGCGCGGAGCAGGTGGGCGTGTGCTGGCTGGTCGGCAACGCCGTCCGGCGCGACCCGTCGATCCGCGAGGCGATGGCGGCGCACGAGAACGTGCGCGTGACCGAGTCCGATCACGGAACGGGCGTCTACGAAGCGGTCGTGGGCACGCTCATGGGGGGTTGAGGGGTTGGGTCGCGTCCGCGCGGGTGAGCCCTCTTCCGGCGCGGGCGGGCGCGGGGCGTCCGGCCCCGCGTCATCGGCGGGCGCTCCGCTCCGCGCGGGCCAGGACTCGATGATCCTCGGCGCGCAGTCCTTCCGGTTCTCGCCTGCCAGGACTCGATGCCCGGCGCGCCGCCTTCCGGCGCCCGCAAGTCGGTACCCGATGATCCTCGGCCCGGTGCCTTCTCTCGTGCCCGCGCGGGTCAGGACTCGATGATGCCTTCGCG
>DASQGE010000042.1:0-13996 GCA_035632775.1 Solirubrobacteraceae bacterium
ATCGGCTCCCACCAGTTCCGCCACCGCCGCGCCCGCCAGCTGCCCCGGTTCGCCTACCACACCACCTATCTGTGCCTCGCGCCCTTCCTCGGCCCACGTGCTGCCGACGAGTTCATCGACAACAAGCGGCAGAACGCAGAAAGACACGAGCAAGAACGTCAAACCGCCGCGGACGGGCATGATCACGTGGACCAGATCTGACGGGAGGCGCTCGGCGCCGGCGATCGCGGCGGCTGCGCGACGCCTCACCAGGCTCACAGGCGGCCATCTGGCACCGAGTACGTGGTGTCGCGTTCACCTCCTCATGCTCGTCGCGCATTCCGACGGCGCCCGCGCGGTGAGCGTAGGCTCTGTGGCATGAGCGACGAGGCACACTTCACGGCCGAGGAGGCCCGTGCGGCTGGCGAGCAGATCGGAATCGACTGGGCGACATCGCCGTTCGAGGTCGAGCAATTTCGGATGGGGATGGACGTCGAGCTCGAGCACGGCACGCAGGATCTCGAGACGAACGTCACCGACGACGACGTGACCGTGACCGCAAAGATCGCGCGAGCGCACCTCAACGAGTTCCCGGACTACTACTCTCGCCTGGCCGTCATGGAGGCCGAGGCGGAGGTCTACTGGGCCGGGCAAGGCGAGTAGCGCCTACGCGAGCGACGAACCAGGCCAGTTTCAAGCCGGGCATTACGGCCCGTCGAGACCGAGCGTATGCCATTCTGAACACACGTATGTTCAGACCGACAATCCGGCGCGGCTGCCCGGCTCGTCGACAGCAGCAGGCCAACCCGCGCAGTGGGCCCCTCAATCGCGAGTGCAGCCTCTGGATGCTCACCAGGGCGGGCGGAGACCCTGGAACATCGGGAAGTGGCGAACGTTGAGCGTCCACAGATCTAGTCCCCGCAGATAGTCCACGAGCACCGAAGTGTCGGCCAGCGCGCTCACCCGGTCGAGCGAAGGCGGCCCGACAGTCGGAGTCTTGTCAGGCTGCGCGGTCGAGGTACTCGCGTAGCGCAGTGCGAGCGACCTCACTGACGGAGCGCTTCTCCCGGCGGGCGCGCGAACGGAGTGCGGTTGCGAGAGTCGGATCGACGCGCACCTGTATGCGCGGCGACACACCCTCGGCACCGAGAGAGGGCCTACCGACCGTGACCCTTATGGCCTTGTCGAGGTCGTAGCCGCGTTCGGCCTCGTCGGCGAGGGCCTCAATATCCTCGTCGGTGAGTTCGTCGCCAGCGGCCGTCCTGATCTTTTTCATTTCCCGGCCTCCTGCTCGTACTTCTTCCTGTACTTGTTGCGTAGCGGCATGGCGTGGATCACCAGCATCTCGTGATTGTCCGCTTCGACGGCCATGACCTCCAAGACTTGCCCCTGTGCGTCCTCGCCGAGGTAGACGACGCGGTTCGCGCGTGCACGTCCTCCCTCGGGCGGGGGCTCCTCAAATCGTAGGCGGAAGTTGGCGATGTGTTGCCAGCGACCGCTGGATGGCGGCGAGGCCAGCCACAAGGGGTCAGCGCCGTGAGGAGTCTGCCGCCACCATGAGCCAGCGACCGAAACGCGCTGAACATCCGCCGCCACTACGCAGCCTTACGAGAAGGAGGCCTCTTCGAGCGCAGAGACAAGCTCGGCCACGCGCAGGTAGTCGCCGCTGGCGATCGCGTCGATCGGCTTATGCTCCTCAAGCGCCGGCACGGGCTTTCTTAGCCATACGGCGATGTAGGACGGCTCCATCACACGCGCCAGCCGCTCCACGAGCGCAGACAGCTCGATCAGCCGCTCCGCCCGCTCACCCGTGGGGGACCGTGTATGCGCGAGCCATGCCCGAGCCGTGCTGCGAGCCACACCGGTCGCACGAGCAATATCGGCATCCGTCAACTGCGCGATCTCATGCAGATAAACCGCCTCGCGGATCAACGGCTGCGGAGCTAGGGCAGAAGACGACACGACCACACTGTAGCACGATTGCAGCAAGATTGTCGTAGCCGCTCGTCGCCCCGACTATGCGATCGCTGTCGGCCGCTTCCTCCTCGCTGAACGCCGGAGGATTCCAGAAACACAACTCCGCCAAACCCAGGTCAGATCAGCGACTCCGCCAAACCCAGGTCAGATCAGCGAGTCCGCTAAAGCCGGGGTAGATCAAAGTCTCCGTCAAACCCAGGACGGCTCATTACTGCCCAATCGCGAAGGCAGCCACGCACCTCCAGCCCAACAAAAACCCCCGCAGTGCGGGGCTCTTTTTATCGGGGCGCCCAGATTCGAACTGGGGACCTCACCGACCCGAACGGTGCGCGCTACCAGGCTGCGCCACGCCCCGACGCGCGTTCCAGTATCCCACACCGCTATCGTCGCCCGCGTGGCCACCGCGCTTGCCGAGATCCTGGACGAGCTCGACTCGCTGCTGGCACCGGGGCGGTTCCGGGACTACTGTCCCAACGGCCTGCAGGTCCCCGGTCCCGCCGAGGTCTCGACGCTCGCCACCGGGGTGTCCGCGGGGGCCGAGCTGTTCGAGCTGGCGGCGGGCGCGGACGCCGAGCTGCTGCTCGTCCACCATGGCCTCTTCTGGGGCTCGGGTCCGGGTCCGATCGACGCGCAGCTCAAGCGCCGCCTGAAGCTGCTGTTCGACGCGGACATCGCGCTCGCGGCCTACCATCTCCCGCTCGACGCGCACCCCGAGCTCGGCAACAACGCGCTGATCGCACGCGCGCTCGGGGCCGAGCGGCTGGACGAGCCGTTCGCGCCGCACGACGGCGAGCCGATCGGCTGCCTCGCGCGCTTTCCCGGCGGGAGCATCCCCGCGGCCGAGCTGTTCGCGCGCGTGCAGACGGCCACGGCGCGCGCGCCGCTCGTGTTCGACGCCGGACCCCCGCTCGTGCGAACCCTCGCGATCGTCTCGGGCGCCGGTGTCGACCACCTGGCGCAGGCCGCGTCCGCGGGCGCCGACGCGTTCCTCACGGGCGAGCCCGCCGAGCGCGCGATGGCACAGGCGCGCGAGCTCGGCCTGCACTTCCTCGCCGCCGGCCATTACGCGACCGAGACGTTCGGTGTGTGCGCGCTCGGCGATCGCCTGGCCGAGCGCTTCGGCCTGCGCCACGTCTTCCTGGACGTGCCCAACCCCGTCTGAGGGTCGCCCTCGGCCGGCGAACACGTTTTGCCCGGAAAACGAGCGCGGGGGGTTCACCCGGGAGACGAGCGGGGGGAAGTCCGGTCGGCGGGGTCGTGGGTCGAGCGGGCGGCCCGCACCCCCGCCTGGGCCAACCTATGCCCGCACTTTGCGGGAATCCCCTGTTGCATTCGTCCACGGCCGGCGCTAGGTTGACCGCGAGCAGCGAGCCACGCCCCCGGACAGGAGGAAATCCCCGATGGCGAACCACCTGACGCCCACCGAGCTTGCCCGCGAAGCCGGACTCGGGCGTCGAGAAGTCCTCTCGAAGTGCCTCGAGCACGGCGTCCCGATCTTCAAGGGACGCATCGACAAGAGCCTGTTCCTCGCCTCCCTCCGGCAGGACGCCCCGCAGCAGCGCCCCGCCTCTGCCAAGACCGCTTGAACTCCCTAAGATCAGAGGCTCAGTCAGCTCGTCGATCGAGGAGGGAAGTTCCATGGAGGTCACCGCCGCGCCGCCGGCAACCGCGTTGCAGACGATCGCCGAACTGGTCCCGCGCGCGGCCGCGCGCTTTGGGGATCGCGTCGCGGTCCGCTACAAGCGCGACGGCGCCTGGCACGACGTCACCTTCGCCGAGCTCGCCGAGATCGTCACGGAGATCGGGCTCGGCCTGATCGATCTCGGCATCGAGCCGGGCGAGCGGGTCTGCATCCTCGCCAACACGCGGCCCGAGTGGTCCTACGTCGACCTCGCCGCGACCTCCGCGGGCGCGGTCGTCGTGCCGATCTACCAGACCAACTCGCCCGAGGAGTGTCACTGGGTGATCTCCGACTCCGACGCCTGCGCGATCGTCTGCGAGGATGCGACCCAGCTGGCCAAGATCGCCGCAATCCGCGACCGCCTGCCGCGCCTGCGCACGGTCGTCACGATCGACGCGCCCTCCGCCGGGGACCTCACGCCCGAGATCGCCGCGCTCGGAGCGATCCCGCTGCAGGACGTCCGCGCGCGCGGGCGGGGCCGCTCCGCGGAGGAGCTCGACGCGCGCCGCGCCGGCGTGCGGCCCGAGGACCCGTTCACGTTCATCTACACCTCCGGCACCACCGGCCCGCCCAAGGGGTGCGTGCTCTCGCACGGCAACTACAGCGCGATCGTCGACATGATCGAGCAGCGCGGCAGCCTCGACAGCGACGCCGGCGACGTCGTCTACCTGTACCTGCCCCTGGCGCACTCGTTCGCGCTGCTGTTGCAGCTGCTCGTGTTCGACCTCGGCGTCACGCTCGCCTACTTCGGCGGCGACACCAGGCAGATCATCGGCGAGCTGGCCGAGGTCAAGCCCACCTACCTGCCGTCGGTGCCGCGCATCTTCGAGAAGATCTACACGCTCGTCTGCGCCAACGCCGACCCCGAGGAGCTGGCCGGGGCGGTGCGCGTCGGCGTGCAGGTGCGCGAGCTCCAGCTCGCCGGCCGGCCGATCCCGACGGAGCTGCAGGGGCCGTTCGAAGAGGCCGAGGAGAAGCTGTTCAAAAACGTGCGCGCCGCCTTCGGCGGGCGGGTGCGCGAGGCCGTCAGCGGCGCCGCGCCGATCGCCAAGGAGATCCTCGAATTCTTCTTCGCCTGCGGCGTGCCCGTGATGGAGGGCTACGGCATGACCGAGACCGCCACCGCCGCGACCGCGTGCAGCCCCGAGGAACACCGCTTCGGCAGCGTCGGCAAGCCGTTCCCGGGCGTCGAGGTCAAGCTCGCCGACGACGGCGAGCTGCTGATCAAGGGCCCCAACATCTTCCAGGGCTACCACAACCGCACCGACGAGAGCTTCGGCACGATCGAGGACGGCTGGCTGCACACCGGCGACCTCGGCCGCATCGACGAGGACGGCTTCGTCTACATCGTCGGGCGCAAGAAGGACATCATCATCACCGCCGGCGGCAAGAACCTCACGCCCGCCAACATCGAGAACGACCTCAAGCAGTGCCGCTGGATCTCCCAGGCCGTCATGCACGGCGACCAGCGCCCTTATCCGGTCGCGCTCGTGACGCTCGACGAGGAGGAGATCGCCGGCTACGCCGCCGAGCACGGCCTGCCGGCCGACATGCCCTCGCTCGCGCGCGAGCCCGCCGTGCAGGCGCTCGTCCAGGAGGCGCTCGACAAGGCCAACGCCAAATACGCCCGGGTCGAGCAGGTCAAGAAGTTCGCGATCCTAGACCACGACCTCTCCCAGGAGACCGGCGAGCTGACGCCCACGCTGAAGGTCAAGCGCAACGTCGTCGAGGAGAAGTACCAGGACGTGCTCGACTCGCTGTACGCGAGCTAGGCTGGGCCGCGTCCCGCGCGCGCCCGGCCGTCGGCGGCTCGACAGGCGTTCGGGCGGGAGGGCTCCGCGGCGGGCCGGCGCGCGGAGTGGACGCAGAGATCGTGGGAGCGCACCTGCGAAGATAGGGGGCGATGCGCACCGACCCCTCCGAGACGGGTGGCCTGTTCGTCGGCCGGCGCCCCGGCACCGCGCCGATCCACTTCCGCAAGCTGCCCGAGCGCGGCAGCGAGCGCCGCCGGCGCTTCGACGGCTCGCTCGCGTACGTCCTGCTCGGCGCGATCGTGCTCCTCAGCCTGCTCTGCTGGGGCCCGATCCCGCTCGCCTGCCTGTGGATCGGCTCGCGCGTCAACTACCTCACTCACAGCGTCAGCCTCGGCATCCTCGTCGCGTTCGTCGGGCTGTTCGTGCTGCTGTTCGGCACGCTCGCGATCCTGCGCCGCCTCGACGAGGCCTGGATCCTGGTGCGCCGCGCCGCCGGCCACGACCAGCGCACGGGAGCGCTCGGACGCGTGTTCGCGATCACCGCCGCGATCTGCGCGGCGCTGTTCACGTTCTGGTTCTTGATCATCCACGGCCCGGGCATGGGCGCATGAGCGCGCATGGCGGCGCTGGAGCGGCGTCCTCGCTCACTCGTGTGCCGAGCACACTTCGCTCACTGCGTCCTGGCCCAGCTTGCCCTGCGCGCTCATGCGGCGCGCGGGAACACTTGACGTAAGACCGGCCACGCTCATATGGGCCTGCTCGACTACTACCGGCAGTTCGAAGGGATGACCGAGGAGGAGGTCAACGAAGGGTTGCGCGCCGAAGCGGCCGAGCGCAAGCGCAAAGCGCTCACGCGCGTCGAGACGCTCGACCTCTCGCAGACCACCTGGCCGGAGCTGCCGCACCCGAGCATCGTCAGCGCGATCACGTTCGTCGCGCGCCGCGGTCTGCACCGCTACCCGCACCTGCGCGGCTCGCAGCTGCGCGACGAGCTGGCCGAGCGCCACGGGGTGGAGCCGGCGCGGGTGATCCTCGGCAACGGCGCCGCCGAGCTGCTCAACTCCGCCGCGCGCGCGCTGATCGAGCCCGGCCAGCGGCTGCTTACCTCCTGGCCCTCCTACCCCCTGTTCCCGATCATGGCCCGCCGCGCCCACGGCCAGGCCGTGCGGGTCGACGGCGGCGTCGAGGAGCTGCTGCAGGCCGCCCGTGAGCCCGGCGTGCGCGTCGTCGCGATCGCCGGCCCCGACGACCCGACCGGAAGGCTGCTCGCCGCCGCCGAGCTCGCGCGGCTGCTCGACGGCCTGCCCGACGGCGTCGCGGTGCTGCTCGACGAGGCGCTGGTCGAGTTCGCCGACGCCCAGCCCGTCGACTCTTCGCTCGCGCTGCTCGCAGACCACCCCGGCCTGCTCGTCTTCCGCAGCTTCTCCAAGGCATGGGGGCTCGCCGGCCTGCGCGTCGGCTACGCGATCGGCGGGCCGGGCTCGGAGGAGCTGCTGGCCGAGCTGGAGCCCGACCTCGGCGTCTCCGAGGTCTCCCAGGCGGGGGCGCTGGAGGCGCTGCGCAGCTGCTCGGAGCTGATCGCGCGGCGCGTGGCGAGCGTCTCGGCCGAGCGCGCCAGGCTGACTCGCGCGATGCGCGAGCGCGGCTTTCACGTCGGCGACAGCCAGGCCAACTTCGTGTGGGCCGCCCATCCAGCCGTGGACGGCGGCGAGCTGTCCGCGCGCCTGGCCCGCTCAGGCGTGCTCGTCGCCGGCGGCGCCGCCCTCGGCGAGCCCCGTTACGTACGCGTCGGCCTGCGCGACGCCGCCGCGACCGACCGTCTGCTCAGCGCGCTCGACAAGGCCCTCTGACCGACGGCGGCGAGGGGGAGGGAAAGCGCAAGGGGAAAGAGGAAGGACGAGGAAGAGAGGCGCGCGAAGCGAGAGGGGCGCGGCCGGGAACCAGGAAGGAAGAGGGGGCGGGAGCTAACCTGCGGCGAGGCCGGACTGGCGCAGGAGGGCTCCTGTGGTTCCCTCGAGGATCTTGCGCCAGGCGCTGACCTCTTCGGGCTCGATCTCGAAGTGCTCCACCACCTGCTCGACCCGCTCTCCCGAGATCTCGATGCCGTGGCGCTCCGCGATCTCGCTGTAGCGCTTGTACTCCTCCGCGAGGTGCCTGGTCACCGACTCGAAGCCGTGGCGCGCGATCTCCACGCGCGAGGCGAAGTGCAGCATCGAGGTCTGGAACATCAGCTCGTCCGCCGGCTCGGGCTCGATCAGGACGATGTCCACGCCCGGGTAGCGCTGCTCCCAGCCCTTGGCCAGTTCGTGCAGGCGCTGGTGCGCGAGCAGCTTGAACGCCTGGTAGCCGATCTGCGGGAAGCCCATGTCCGAGACCCGCCGCGGGCGCACCCCGCGCAGCGTGCGCACCGTCTCGGAGAAGTCGTTCACGAACGGCACGATCGGGTTGATCACCACGACCAGCTTCGCCCCGGCCTCGACCGCGATGTCAAGGTTGGTGGTCGACATCAGGCCGCCGTCGACCAGCTCGCGTCCGTCGACCTCCACCGGCGCGTACACCATCGGCAGCGCGCCCGACGCGCGCACCGCTGTGGAGATCGGCACGTCGGCGAACCCGTCCTGGCCGAACACGATCCGCTCGCACGTGTCCAGGTCGGTCGCGGTCAAGTAGAGCTGGCGGCGCAGCTCTCTGAAGTCGTCGCTGCGCCCCGGCTCGTCCAGCACCTTGCGCAGGTACGCCTCGATGCCCGCGCCCGTGTACGCGCCCGAGGGCAGCCCTTCGGCGAGCCCCAGCACCACGTCCATCAGCGAAACCTGCCCGCGCTGCTCCACCACCTGGCGCGCCAGCCCGAGCGCGCGCCACGGCAGCAGCGCGCCCTTGCGCGCCAGCTCCAGCAGGTTCAGCCGCAGCAGGTCGCCCAGGTCGATCGCCTCGAAAGGCGCCTGACCCTGGCGCGTGACGACGCGCATCATCTCCTCCGGGGTCACGCCGTTCGCGCACAGCGCCGCGATGAACGACCCCGCCGAGGTGCCGACGTAGATGTCGAATTCGGTGACCGTGCTGTTCACCGCCAGCAGGTCCAGCGCCCGCAGCGCGCCGATCTCGTACACGCCCCCCGTGAAGCCGCCGCCGCCGAGCACGAGCGCGGTCTTGTCGCGCCTCGGCCGCCGGCGGCGGTCGGTCGCCGGCGGGCGCCCGACACCGCGCGGCGCCAGCCCGCGCGGGCGTGGCTTGACCTTTGCACCCTCTCTCGTCTTCGGTTGCAGCTTGACAACCTTTCCCATGCTCGATTCATTTTACGTCCACGTGCCCCGGAATCCTGCGCAATCGCCGCCGCCGGCCGCAAAATCCTTTGCGCGGCGGGCCGCGAGCGCCCTCTGTGCGCTCTCGATCCTCCTCGGCGCCTGCCTCGCCCCCTCCGCGGCCGGCGCCGCCGGCGACCTGGCCGGCCTGCAGGGCGACCTCGGCCGCCAGCTCGCGCTCGCCGGGCCGCGCGACGGCGCCTACGTCTACGACCTCAGCGCCCACGCCGCGCTGTTCTCCGAGCGCGCCGCCACGCCGCGCCCGCCCGCGTCGGTGCAGAAGCTCTACACGGCGAGCGCCGCGCTCGCGCGGATGGGCGCCGGCGCCCGCCTGGGCACGACCGTGTTGGGCACGGGCCGGCTCGCCGCGGGCGGAGTCTGGGAAGGCCGCGTGTACCTGCGCGGCGGCGGCGACCCGACGTTCGGCAGCGGCGCCTTCATCGGCGCCCACTACGGCGGCGCCGGCGCGTCGGTGTCGGCGCTCGTCAGCCAGCTCGTGCGGGTCGACGGCATCCGTCGGATCACGGGCTCGGTGCTCGGGGACGAGACCTGGTTCGACTCCCGCCGCGGCGAGCCCTCCAGCGGCTACGCGCCCGACCCGTTCCTGGAAGGGACGCTCAGCGGGCTCTCCTTCGACCGCGGCGAAAGCGGCGCCGAACGCGGCCCGCACGCGCCCGCCGCCTACGCCGCCCGCCGGCTGTGGGCCGCCCTGAAGCACGCCGGCGTCTCGATCCACGGCTCGATCGGCGCCGCCGCCACGCCCCCCGGCGCGACCCGGCTCGCACAGGTGCGCTCGCCGACGCTCTCGCAGCTGCTGGGGTTGATGTTGCCGCCCTCGGACAACTTCTTCGCCGAGACCCTGATCAAGGACCTCGGCGCCCGCTACGGCGGCGCCGGAACGACCGCGGCCGGCGCGGCGGTCGTGCGCCAGACGATCGCCTCGCTGCTCGCCATCCACCCCCGCGTCCTCGACGGCTCCGGGCTCTCGCCCGCCGATCGCACCTCCCCGTATGAAGTCGCCGACCTGCTGGTCGGGCTCGCCCCCACCCCGACCGGCGCGATCCTGCGCCGCAGCCTCGCGGTCGCCGGCCACACCGGCACGCTCGCCTCGCGCATGCGCGGCACCGGCGCCGCCGGCCACTGCCAGGGCAAGACCGGCACCCTCACCGGCGTCTCCAACCTGGTCGGCTACTGCAACGCCGCGGACGGCCACACGCTCGCGTTCGCGATCTTCACCGACGGAATCCCCACCGAAACCGCCCACGCGTTCCAGGACCACATGACGATCACGATCGCGGGCTATTAATAGTTAATCTTTTTTATCTTAAAGTCAGGCCGCATGCGGCCTGACTGACCACGCCGCATGCGGCGTGGTCCGGAGTCGTGCATGCACGACTCCGCCGGTCGGCGCATGCGCCGACCGGAACAGCTTAATCAGCTGCATGCAAGCCCGCCGTCGCTACATGCGCCGACCGGAACCACACCAGAACACCGCTCACCCCCCAAGCAGCGCGCGCAGTCCCGCCTCGTCAAGCACCGTCACCCCCAGCCGCTCCGCCTTCTGAAGCTTCGAGCCCGCGCTCTCGCCCGCCACGACGAAGTCGGTCTTCTTCGACACCGATCCCGTCACGCGCCCGCCCGCGGCTACGATCCGCTCGCTCGCCTGCTCGCGCGACCAGTTTGGCAGCGTGCCCGTCAGCACGAGCGTCTTGCCCGCCAGCAGCCCCTCGGACGGGGGCGGGCCCTGCTCGCGCAGCGTCAGCCCCAGCGCGCGCAGGTCCTCGATCAGCGCCCGCATCCGCGCGTCGTGCAGCTGCTCGTGGATGACGTCCGCCATCTTCTCGCCGATCCCAGGCGTCTGCGCGATCTCCTGCGGCGAGGCCTCCAGCAGCGCGTCGACGTCGCGAAAGCGCATCGCCAGGTTGCGCGCGGTCACCTCCCCCACCTCCTCGATCCCCAGCGCGAACAGCACGCGCGCGAACGGCCGCTCCTTGGAGGCCTCGATCGCCGCGATCAGGTTGCGCGCCGACAGCTCGGCGAAGCCCTCCAGCTCGAGCAGCTGATCCTCCCGCAGGCGGTAGTAGTCGCCCGCCGTCCCCACCAGCCCGCGCTCCTGCAGCAGCGCCACCTGCTTCTCGCCGAGGCCCTCCACGTCCATCGCGCCCTGCGAGACGAAGTGCTTGAGCAGCTGCCACGCGCGCGCGGGACAGTCGCGGTTCGGGCACTTGGTGAACACGCCGTCCTTGGGCTTCACCGTCTCTGAGTCGCAGTACGGGCACCGCGCGGGCGGCCTCGGCCGCGCCGGGCGCTCCTTGCGATCGACCACGTGCGGCGCGGGCGAGACGACCTGCGGGATCACGTCCCCCGCGCGCATCACGATCACGTCCTCGCCCGCCCTGATGTCCTTGCGGCGCAGGTCCTCCTCGTTGTGCAGCGTCGCCAGCCTGATCGTCACCCCCCCCACGGCGACCGGCTCCAGCACCGCGTACGGGCGCAGGTCGCCAAACTTTCCGACGTTCCACATCACCTTCTCCAGCTTCGTCACCGCGGTCGTCGGCGGGAACTTCCAGGCGACCGCCCAGCGCGGGTCGCGCCCGACCGAGCCGAGCCTGCGCTGCAGCTCCAGGTCGTCGACCTTGACGACCACCCCGTCGATCTCGAAGTCCAGCTCTCCCCGCCGGCGCTGCCACTCTTCGCACTGCTCGATCACCTGCTCCTCGCCGTCGAGCAGCCCGACGTCCGGGTTGACCCTGAACCTGCGCTCTCTCAGCCACTGCAGCGCCTGCCAGTGGCTCTCGAAGGAGACGCCCTGCACCACGCCGACCTGGTAGCACCAGATCGACAGCGGCCTTTCCGCCGCCAGCGCCGGGTCGAGCTGGCGCACCGTCCCCGCGGCGGAGTTGCGCGGGTTCATGAACGTCGACTGCCCCGCCTGCGCGCGCCGCTCGTTGAGCGCGGCGAAGTCCTTCAGCGACATGTACAGCTCGCCCCGCACCTCCAACAGCGCCGGCACGTCCTCGACGTGCAGCGGGATCGCGCCGATCGTGCGCAGGTTGTGCGTTATGTCCTCCCCCACCTCGCCGTTGCCCCGCGTCGCGCCCCGCTGCAGCGTCCCGTCGCGGTAGACGAGGCTGATCGCCAGCCCGTCGATCTTCGGCTCGACCACGAACCTGAACTTCGGGTTTGCGATCCCCTCGCGCGCGAGGTGGTTGCGCATCCGCTCAACCCACGCTTCGAGCTCCTCCCTGGAGCGCACGTTGCCGAGCGAGAGCATCGGCTCCAGGTGCTCCACCTTCTCCAGCCTGCCGACCGGCTCGCCGCCGACCCGCTGCGTCGGGGAGTCGGGGGTTCGCAGCCGCGGGTACTCCGCCTCCAGCCCGCGCAGCTCGTCCAGCAGCGCGTCGTACTCGTCGTCGCCGATCACCGGGTCGTCGAGCACGTAGTAGCGGTGCGCGTGGTACTCCAGCTCCCCGCGCAGCTCCCGCGCGCGCGCACGCGCCTCCTTCGTGGGCTCCTCTGCGGGACCGGGCTCTGCCGTCGCGCTCACGACGCGCGGCGCGCCGGCCGATCCGCTGGCCGATCGGTGATCGGCGGTGGCCCGAGCAGCTCCTCCAGGTCGAAGCTCTTCAGCGCCTGCAGGCTCGAACGGTCGGTCAGGTCGAAGTGGATCGGGGTCACCGCGATGCGCCCGGCCGCCACCGCCGCGAGATCCGTGCCCGGCTCGTCGTGGAAGCCCGGGTCCGAGCCGTAGATCCAGTAGTGGCGGCGGTGCTCCTCCTCGCGCGCGAGCTTCAGCTCGTCCTTGTAGATCCGCTTGCCCAGCCGCGTCACCTCCACGCCGTCCGGCTCGCCCGCGGGCACGTTGACGTTCAGCAGCGTGCTGGCGGGCAGCGGCACGTCCTCGATCCGCTCCACCAGCCGCGCCACGAACCTCGCCGCGACGTCGAAGCCGAAGCCGCCGTCGTAGCGGAAGTCCAGCGCCCGCGCCCCCGACTGCTGCGAGACCGCGATCGCGGAGATCCCCAGCACGACCCCCTCCAGCGCCGCCGCGACCGTCCCCGAGTAGGTGATGTCGTCGCCCAGGTTCGAGCCGTGGTTGATCCCCGACACGACCAAGTCGGGCTTGAACCCCTCGACCAACCCCAGGCTCGCGAGCCGCACGCAGTCCACCGGCGTCCCGTCGCTGGCGTAGCCGACCGTGCCGTCGGAGAACGGAACCTCCGCGACCCACAGCGGCCTGCGCGTGGTGATCGACCGCGCCATCGCCGAGCGGTTGCCGTCCGGCGCGATCACCGCGAGATTGACGCCCTCCACCCCCCGCAGCGCGGAGCGCATCGCCTGCAACCCCTCGGCCTCGATCCCGTCGTCGTTTGTCAGCAGCACGTTCAGCATCGCTGCTCCCAGCATAGGCGCCGGTCCGGAAAGCCCTGTCGCGCACCCAGCTCTGTTATGCCGCTCCCCCGGCGTCCGGCCTCCCGGCGGGCGCCAGGCCCCCCTACGGCTTCCTGCCGTGGCCGGCCTTCGTGGCCTTATGCGAGGCCTTCTTCGCGGCGTAGCGTTTGCGGGCCTGTTTTTCGCAGGCGGCGCGTTTGGCGCGGGAGCGCTTGTACTTGTGGCGGCACGCGACGAGCGCTTTGTTGAGCTGTTGCGCGCGGGTGAGCTTTTTAGTTTTGGAGGCCGCCACGCCCTGGCAGCCCTGGACGGCGATCTTGGTGTCCTGTTCGATCACGGCGCCGTTCTGGCCGGTGATGACGGTCGGCATCTGAAGGCTGGTGGCGCACAGGCTGTATTTCGCGCTCGCCGGGAGGTTCGTCGTCAGCGCGGAGTGAGGACCCTCGGGCAGGATCGTTTCGAAGGAGGAGACGGGCGCGTCGGGCACCGCGTCGAACGTAGAGCTGGTGATCCCTTTCTTGATGTTCGTCTGCCCGTCGAGGATCAGCGTGATCCCTTCGCCCTGGAGCACGAACTCCAGGTCGGGGAACGCCGCGCCGCCGTGGGAGACCAGATAGGCGGGTCCGCTGACGGGGCTCTTCAGCACGGGGGTGTGCACGATCGCGGTGCCCACGACCGACCCTTCCGGACAGGACGCGGGGTTCGCCTCGAACACGCTGTTCACGCACGCTTTCTGGATCGTGGTGAGGCGGGAGGGCAGCGCGATCGGCAGGGTGACGGTGGTTTTGGCGATGTTCGCCTGTCCCGGTGTGGAGGTGACCTTGACGGTCAGGCTCGCGCCGTTGGCTTTGCTCGTCTGCCCCTGCGTGGAGGCGGTGAACGTCGGGTTGAACGGCAGGGTCGCGCAGTTT
>DASQGE010000043.1:0-2327 GCA_035632775.1 Solirubrobacteraceae bacterium
CGGCGGTCAAGGGTCCTCCTGAGATGCCCGAGCCGCCGCAGATGCGCTGGTGGGGGTGGGGCGATGAGGCGCGTCCCACGGCGTTGGACGCGCGCACGCTGGCGCTGCTGCGCGACACGACCGGCGTCGCGAGCACGCCGCGCCCGCCGGTCGCCCTCGACGCGGTGAGACTGCCGCGCGCACGGCTGCGCGACACGGTGGGCGATGCGCTGAGGAGGGTCGTCGGCGCCGACGGCGTCCGCGACGATCGGCGCGAACGGGTCGCGCACGCGGCGGGCAAGGGCTATGTCGACCTCGTGCGTCTGCGCGCGGGGACGCCCGCGGGCGCGCCGGACGCGGTGGTCTTGCCCGCGAGCCACGAGCAGGTCAGGGCGGTGCTCGAGCTGTGCGCGAGGGGCTCGCTGGCGGTCGTGCCGTTCGGCGGCGGAACGAGCGTGGTCGGCGGCGTGGAGCCGCTGCGGGGCGCGCACGAGGCGGCGATCGCGCTGGACATGCGCAGGCTCTCAGAGGTGCGAGAGCTGGACGGCGAGTCGCGGATCGTGACGGCCGGCGCGGGGATGCGCGGGCCGGCGCTGGAGCGGTGGCTGGCGGCGCAGGGACTGACGCTGGGGCACTGGCCGCAGTCGTTCGAGTACGTGTCGCTGGGCGGGTGCGTCGCCACTCGCTCGGCCGGCCAGGCGTCGAGCGGCTACGGGGGCATCGCGAAGATGGTCCTCGGCCTGCGCCTGGCCGCGCCCGCGGGGGACATCGAGCTTCAGGCGATGCCGGCGAGCGCGGCGGGCCCGGGGTTGCGCGAGCTGCTGGTCGGCTCGGAGGGCGTGCTGGGGGTGATCGACGAGGTGGCCCTGCGCGTGCGCAGGGCCCCGGGCGAGAGGATCTACGAGGGCGTGTTCTTCGAGAGCTTCGGCGCGGGCCTGCAGGCGCTGCGCGCGCTCGCGCAGGAGCACGCGATGCCGGAGGTGGCGCGGCTGTCCGACGCGCGGGAGACGTCGACGGCGCTGACGCTGGCCGGCGACGGCGGGATCAAGGGGTGGCTGGGAGGAGCGTATCTCGGGCTGCGCGGCTACGGACAGGCCGCCGAGGACCGGTGCCTGGCGATCTTCGGGTTCGAGGGCGAGCGGGAGGAGGTCCGGGCCAGGCGCGAGCGGGCGAGGGGGCTGGCGCGGGCACACGGCGGGCTGGCGGTCGGGCGCGCAGCCGGCGAGGCCTGGCGGAGAGGGCGGTTCGAGGGGCCGTACCTGCGCGATGAGCTGCTCACGCAAGGCGTGATGGTTGAGACGCTGGAGACGGCGACGCGCTGGTCGGGCGTGGAGCGGCTGCACGGAGCCGTCCAGGGCGCGATCGAGCGCGCGCTGCGCGAGCAGGGAACGCCGGGGATCGTGATGTGTCACGTCTCGCACCTGTACGAGACCGGCGCGTCGCTGTACTTCACGTTCATCGCCTCCCAGCGCGAAGGAGCCGAGATCGAGCAGTGGCAAGCGGTCAAGCGCGCGGCGAGCGGGGCAATCGTGGCCGAGGGCGGCACGATCACGCACCATCATGCGGTCGGGCGCGACCACGCGCCGTGGCTCCAGCGCGAGGTCGGCGCTCAGGGAGTCGCGGCGATCGGGGCGCTGAAGGCGGAGCTCGACCCGGCCGGGATCATGAACCCGGGCAAGCTGCTTCCGTGAGCGGTCCGACAGCCGCGGTGGCGCCGGTCGCCACGGCGGCCGGCGGAGCTGGGAGGGTCTTCTCCTCGGCGATCAGCGGCCGAGGCTGAACGGGCCGCTCAGGACTATCGGGCCGGGATGGGTCGGGTGTTCGACGGTCTCGCGCGTGAGCAGGATCTCGTGGTATTGCCCGGCGTTGACGGGTAGGAGAGCGCCGCCCTGCATCCGCCCGTTGGAGCCGACGGTGGGGCTCTTGCTGACGGCCTCGGCGTGGGATGGCGAGCTGTACAGCCAGATCACGTAGACGGAGCCGTTGGACGGCGGCAGGTGTTCGGTGGCGATGTAGAAGGCGTGCTGGCTGCCTTCCGTGAGGACCTCGACGATACCGATGGCTTTGCTCGCCGGTTCGGGCGGAGTCAGCGTGATCTGCTTGGTGATCTTGGGGGTTTTCGCGGACGTCGAGGCCTTCGCGGTGCTCGCGCTGGATCGGCTCTTGTCCGAGCTGGATCCACCGGAGCTCGTGAGCAGGACGACCGCGATGACGACGACCACGACGATCGCGGCGAGCAGGGCCGCGCCGCCGCGCCTGGAGACGGGCAGCGCGGGCGGCGTTCGCGGAATGGTGGGCGGGCGCGACGGTGCGTGTGCGGTCGCGGACGGCTCGGGCCGTGGGTGGGA
>DASQGE010000044.1:0-6785 GCA_035632775.1 Solirubrobacteraceae bacterium
TCCGTGCCCGTCTTGTCCGTGTAGACGAAAAGACTACCGCTGCCGTAAGAGCGCTTAGCCATGGCTGCGTGATTGTAGGCGGCAGAGCGGCCGGCGAGCATCGGTGTCGAGGCCAGGCGACACCGGAAATACGGCGCGGAGCTCATGGGGATGTCGTCAGGCATGGGTGTTGTCGGCCAGCCACTCCTCCAGGCGTCTTCTCCCATCTAACCACGCGGCATGTGGCGTCTGACTCGGTTTTCCGCTTCGACGTTCTTACGCCGTTGATCCTGTTCGGCCATCTCCCGGATGATCTGGTCAACGCGAGTCTTGTTCAGCCCAGCGGCTCTCGCCATGTCTTGACGGCTGAGGCTGTTGCTCAACGCGAGCGCATGGAACAGTTCATCGCGCCGGCGGTAGGCCCCAGCGACATGCTCTGTCAAGGACCGCAGTGGCCGCACACCACTGAAGATCACCTACAGCGACAGCGCGAGACAGTCAGCGAGACTATGCCAGAGCGCCATCGCGTTGCACCTATGATACGATGTGTGGTCCCACAAACCGGGAGTGTCGGTGAGCCAGACCAGCTTTCACGAGCGTCGCAGGACCGAGCGGATGCGCGATCCGGAGTTTCGCGCCGAGTACGAGCGCGCGCGCAGCGAGATCGAGCAGATCGACGCCGTTGTTCGCTCTCTCGATGAGCTACGCGAGAGCACGGGTACGAGCAAGACCGACCTGGCGCGGCGCATCGGGCGCAACCCATCGAGCATCCGCCGCCTGTTCACCGCGACATCCAACCCCGAGCTGAGGCTCGTGGTTCAGATTGCCAACGACCTCGACGCGGACATCGTCGTCGTCCCCCGCCGCAAGAAGCGCGACCGCCGGCTTCAGAGCGACGAGCGCGCGAGCGCCACCGCTGCCTGACCGAACCGCCGAACCCGAGGCTAACCTCGCTCGGTGGCCTGGCGGATCGAGTACTACCAACAGCACGACGGCAGCGCTCCCGCCGCGAAGTTCCTCGACGGGTGCCCTGCCAAGATCGATGCCCAGTTCAACGCCGTGCTCGACGCCGTCACGGCCGCGCCTCCGCCGCGATTCAGCGGAGGCGGCAAGTGGGAGGCCATGCACGGCAGCATGGGCGGCTACTACGAGATCCGCCTCACCGGGCCTGGCCGCGAGCAGTTCCGCCTGTTCTGCCTACTCGAGAACGCCGCGCCCACCGAGCTGCGCCGCCGAGGGCTGAAAGCGCCAAGCATCGTCGTCATCAACGGCATGCGCAAGCCGCACCGCACGACCTTCACCGACCGGGACTACCGCAAGCACGTCAGAGCCCTCGGCGAGGACCATCTGGCCAACCTTCCCCGACGGCTCGCCCGATAGACGGATACCTCGCGAGCGTTGACCGACGCGCCGCTTTTCCGCATCGTTGGCGTCTCGGAGAAGGGCCGCTGACGCTCTCCGACGAACGCCGTGAGATCGACGTTCCGAAACAAATTGGAACGATATTGGAACAATGACACCCGGCGAGAGCCGACCGACCAAAAAGAAAAGGTCCGGATTTCCGGGCTTTTCCTGTAGTAGCGGGGGCGGGATCAGGCCACAAATCTGCGACCCGCCCGAAGGACGGTCGCAGATTAACGAAGTAGCGGGGGCGGGATTCGAACCCGCGACCTTCGGGTTATGAGCCCGACGAGCTACCAGACTGCTCCACCCCGCGTCGCGTGGTTACGTTCTAGCAGAAACCACCCGTCCTCGCCAACGTGGCCGGCCGCCTGCACGCCGCCCACCTGCGCGTCTCGTCGCCGGTGTCCCGTGAAACCCATCGCCCCGCCCGAGGCTCGTCCAGCCCGCAGGGCCGCCGGCGATGGGAACCCGGATTCGGGGACCGGGCCGGATTGCATCCCACCCAAACCCACGACCGACCGCGCGCGCGAGCCTCCCGGCTGCGCCACCCTGGCTCGATCGATAGGGCTTACCCCGAACCCATACCATCCCGGCGGTGCGCACGGCGGTCGTCGACATCGGCACCAACTCTACGCGGCTGCTGATCGCCGACGTCTCGGAGGACGGCTTAGTCTTCGAGCTCGCGCGCCGTTCGGTCGTGACCAGGCTCGGCGACGGCGTCGATTCCAGCGGCGCGCTCTCCGAGGAGGCCGCCGCGCGCGTGCTCGCCGCGCTCGACGCGTTCCGGCCCGAGATCGAGGAGCACCGGCCCGACGCGAACCTCGCTGTGCTGACCTCGGCCGTCCGGGACGCGTCCAACGGCGCCGAGTTCGCCGCCAGGATCCGCTCCGAGTACGGCCTGCAGGCGAAGGTCCTGTCGGGCGACGAAGAGGCGCGGCTGACGTTCCTCGGCGCGATGTCCGGCCGACCGCGCGAGGACCCGGCCGCGTCGGGCGAGCCGACGGTCGTCATCGACATCGGCGGCGGCTCCACCGAGTTCGTCGTCGGCGTCGGACGGACCCCGGGCTTTCACGTGTCCCTGCACGCGGGCGTCGTGCGGATGAGCGAGCGCCACATCCACACCGACCCTCCCGCCCCCGCCGAGCTCCAGCGGCTGGCGGCCGACACGCACGCGATCTTCCTCGCCGGACTCCCGGCCGCCGAGCGCGCGCGCGTGACGCGCGGCATCGCCGTGGCCGGCACCGCCACGTCCGCCGCCGCGATCGACCAGGAGCTCGACCCCTACGACCCGGCTCGCGTCCACGGCTACCCGCTGCTGCTCGCCACGGTCGAGCTGCTGCTCGCGCGTCTGGCCGACATGACAGAAGCCCAGCGCCGCGCCGTCGTCGGCCTCGATCCCGCGCGCGCCCCCACGATCGTCGCCGGCATGATCCTGCTGTCCCAGGCGATGCGCATGTTCGAGCTCGACCAGGTCGAGGTCTCCGAGCACGACATCCTCCACGGCGGCGCCCTCTCGCTCGCCGGTCGCGGCTGACGCCCGCCGACCGCCTCCGACGCCTCCTGGCCGCCCCGCCGACTTCCGGCCGCCCCGGCGCCCACCGGCCGGCTCGCACACCTCGCCTACCCCGCCTGCCGGCGAAAATTCAATTCGACGCTTGAGTTCCGACATCTGATACTCTTGTCAATGGTGGAGACGTGCTGTGTCGTACGTCCCGCCAACCGGTCCATAGACCTGGACTGTGTCGAGCCAGACCTCGATACCTCCCGTTGTCCAGGTCGCCCTACCACGAGGTCCCTGGGGCACGAACCCTGCCTGTTCCTCTAGGGCCCCATCCCCGAGGAAGCCGTCCACCCGGGCGGCTTCCTCACGTGTCCATCCGGTCGGCTTCCTCGGCGTGCGCACCGGGGACGGGGGACGGGAGCCTGCGAGCCCGAGGCTCAGGCCAGATTGGACTTGCGCGGGTAGATCACGTCCGGGTCGGTCAGCACGTTGATCAGCGCGGGACGGCCCGCCGAGAACGCCCGTTCCAGCGCGGGCACGACGTCCTGGGGGCGCTCCACCAGCTCGCCGTGGCAGCCGAGGGCCTGCACTACCTGGTCGTAGCGGGTCGCGGGCCGCAGCTCGGCCGCGACGGAGTAGCCGTAGAGGAACTCCATCGGGTGCTTCTCGAGCGCCCAGATCCCGTTGTTGCCCATCACGCCGACGACGGACACACCGTGGCGTGCGAGCGTGTCGAACTCCATCGCCGAGAACCCGAACGCGCCGTCGCCCAGCAGCAGCACCACCTGGCGGTCGGGGTGGGCGAGCTTGGCCGCCAGCGCGTACCCCGGACCCGCGCCGAGGCAGCCGAAGGGGCCCGGATCGAGCCAGCAGCCGGGCTGGAAGCTGTCGATGATCCGGCCCGCATAGGAGACGTAGTCGCCGCCGTCGCCGATCACGATCGCGTCGCGCTCGAGCACCCGGCCGAGCTCGGCGTAGAGGCGCATCGGGTGAAGCGGCGCACGGTCGTCCTGCAGCTCGGGGCGCTCGGCCTCGCGCCGCTCGGTCTCGGCGGCCCGGAGCTCCTCGATCCAGCGCGCGCTGGCGAGCGCGCGCCCGCCGGCGGCGGCCCGCAGGTCGGCGAGGGTTTGGGGGAGCGCTCCATACAGCTCGGCCGCGACCGGCCGCGGATGGCGGCGCTGGGGCTCGGCGATGTCGATCGCCACGATCTCGGTGTCCTCGCCGAACGATCCGCCGAAGCCGAGCCTGAAGTCCATCGGCACGCCGATCACGAGCGCCACGTCCGCGCCCTTCAGCCCCTGGGAGCGCGATCGCGAGAAGAACAGCTCGTGGTCGGCCGGCACGCACCCGCGGGCGAGCCCGTTCAGGAACACGGGCACCCGCAGGGTCTCCGCGAGCGTCAGCAGCTCGAGCTCGCCGTGGCCCCAGTACAGGTCGGTGCCGGCCATGATCACCGGGCGTTCGGCCGAGCGCAGCAGCTCGGCGGCGCGTTCGATCGCCCCGCCGTCCGCGCCTCGACTCGCGCGGCCGGGAAGGCTCTCGAGCACGCTTTCCGGCTCGGGCGCCTCCATGAAGACGTAGTCCAGCGGAAAGTCCACGAACGTCGGGCCGCCGTGAGGCGCGAGCGCGGTCACGAACGCCTCGTCCACGAGCCCGGGGATCTCCGCCGTGCTCTCGGGCGTGACCGCGAGCTTGGTGAGGGGGCGCACGAAGGGAATGTGGTCGATCTCCTGCAACGAGCCCATACCCCAGCGTCCGGCGGGAGCACGGCCGCCGAGCACGACCATCGGCGAGTGGTTGGCCTGGGCGCTGGCCATCGCGCTCATCCCGTTGGTAACGCCCGGCCCGGCCGTCAGCGCGCAGACGCCGGGCTCGCGGGTGACCTTCGCCCAGCCCTCCGCCGCGAACGCCGCGCTCGACTCGTGGCGGACGTCGACGATCTCGATCCCCTCCTCGCGACAGCCGTCGTAGATCGAGAACAGATGGCCGCCGGAGAGCGTGAACAGCTTGCTGACGCCGTGCGCCTTCAGACGGCGCGCGACGAGCCGTCCGCCATGAAACGTGCCGGTGCTCTCCTCGGTGCCCTGCTCAACCGCCATCGACCGCGACTCTATCCACTGGCACGCCAGCCTGCCGGGCTGAGTCGTCTTGGGGCCGAGACCGCGCGCGGGGGGAGTCCAAGCGCCGCGACCGCGGCAGCGCGCGTGCGCGCGGATCCGGCGTTTTCGACACCCGCTCATCCCCGCTGACGACGGCGGCACGGGCCGCCAACTCATCCGACGAGCTGACCCTCGACCCCAACCGCGACTACCAGCCCATCGGCCAGCCCTAAACTGTCCAGGATCTCCCGAGACAGGTATCCGGGATCTCCTGAGACACAACAACAGTGCCCGGGGCGGGATTCGAACCCGCAAGCTCGTGCGAGCGACGGATTTTAAGTCCGCTGACTTTTCCAGTTTGTCCACCCGGGCTCTAGACGATCGTATTCGTTCCCGGCCGGGCGCAACTCCCCGGTTGATACCGTGTCATAAAGGGCAAGACGGCCAGCAGAAGGGACCGAGGGCTGCCGTGGAGGTCTCAGCACTTACACAGAAGGGCATGCCGGGCCTGAGCGGCCCGTCGCCGCTCCTGCGGCTGCAGTCCGACGAGCGCCTGATCGCGCTGACGCGCCGCGGCCAGCACGCCGCCTTCGAGGTGCTGTTCTCCCGCTATCAGTCACGGCTGCTCGCGTTCTGCCGGCATATGCTGGGCTCGCGCGAGGACGCGGAGGACGTGCTCCAAGAGGTGTTCACGGCCGCCTTCAACGCGATCCTCGCGGACGAGCGCGAGATCAACGTCAGGCCGTGGCTGTACCGGATCGCGCGCAACCGCTCGCTCAACCACCTGCGCCGCGCTTCGGCGATCGGCGTGGACTCGATGGACGTGCACTTCGCCGACCACGGGCTGTCCACCGGTGAGCGGGTGATGCGCCGCGAGAGCTTCAGGCAGTTGCTGGGCGATGTCAACGCGCTGCCCGAGACCCAGCGCACGGCGCTCTTGCTGCGCGAGATCGACGCGCTCTCCTATGAGCAGATCGCGGACGCGATGGAGACGACGATCCCCTCGGTGAAGTCGCTGCTCGTGCGCGCTCGCATCTCCCTGGCCGAGGCCGCGGAGGCGCGCCAGCTGAGCTGCGACGAAGTGCGCCTGCAGCTCGGCGAAACGGCCGAGGGCCTGACCAAGCTGAGCGCCCCGGCGCGCCGTCACGTGCGCGGGTGCGAGCGCTGCCGCTTCTTTAAGAGGCAGCTCAAGACCAACAACCAGGCGCTCGCCGCGATCTTCCCGGTCGGCGCGCTGCTGCTGGCCAAGAAGCTGCTGCTCACCAAGCTCGGCTCGACCGCCTCGGCCGGCAGCGCCCACGTCGGCGCCGGCGCAGGGGCCACGGTGGGCGCAACCGCCGGCGCCGGAGCGGCCGCGGGAGCCGGGAGCGCCGCCGGCGGCATCCTCACGGCCGGCGCGGGCGCGATCGCGACCAAGGCCGTAGCCGGACTGGCGGCCGCGGCGATCGTGACGGCGGGCGCGGTCGCGGCCGATCACGCCTCCAAGCCCGCGCACGCCCATCGCGCGGCCGTCGCCACCGCGTATGCGCCGGCCGCGCGCGCCTCGGGCGCCGAACCGGTGGTCGTGGACGAGCGGATCCAGCCGGTCAGCACGGCGGCAGCCAGACATGCCCGCCTCACATCCGCCGCGCGCCGGCACGGAGCCCGCGGCAGCCTGCTCGCGAAGACCGCCAAGGCCGGCCCCGCCGTCGGGCCGGCCACGCTCGATCAAAGCGCGAAGGCTCCGGCCGCGAGCGCAGCGCCGGTCAAGCCCCCGACTCCGGTGCCCCCGAAGCCGCCCGCGACGCAGGTGACGCAGGTGA
>DASQGE010000045.1:0-8048 GCA_035632775.1 Solirubrobacteraceae bacterium
GAATGGCGCGCCAACTTTGGCTACTACGTCACGCCGAGGCGGAGCCGCACGGAACGCGGCCCGACGCGCAGCGGCGGCTGACGGCGCGGGGCGAGCATCAGGCGCGCGCGGCGGGCATCGCGATCGCGCGCATGGCGGTGGCGTTCGACGAGGTGCTGTTCAGCCCCAAGGAGCGAGCGGCCAGGACCGCGGAGCTGGCGGCCGCGGGCTGGAGCGCGCAGCAGCGGGAGCTGTTGCGCGAGCATCCGCCGCTGGCGGGGGGCTTCGACGCGCGTCAGGCGCTGGACGCGCTCGCGGGCGTCCCGAGCGCGGATGGGCGGCTGCTGGTGGTCGGGCACGAGCCCGACCTGTCGCTGACCGTCGGCGGGCTGACCGCGGGACGGATCGACCTGAAGAAGGGGGGTCTGGCGGTCGTCAGGCTAGAGGGCGGGGGCGGCGAGCTTGCGATCGTGATGCGCCCGCGCGAGCTCGGGCTGATCGCCGGCGTGCCAGTCGACCGGGACTGAGGGCGCCACCTCGACCGCGGCCGGGTCGCCGTCGATCGACTCCGCCGCGAAGCGGTAGCCGATGCCGAAGTGCGTGTGGATGTAGCGCCAGCGCGGCGAGGCCTTCTCGAGCTTCTGGCGGAGCTTGCGCACGAACACGTCGACCGAGCGGTCGCCTCGGACCATCGCGTAGCCCCACAGGCGCGAGTAGATCTCCTCGCGCTCGAGCACTCGGCCCTCGGCGGCGGCGAGCAGCTCGATCAGCTCGAACTCGCGTCTGGTCAGCTCGAGGCTCTGGCCGCCGACGAACGCCTGGAAGCGATCGGTCCTGATCTCGACCTCGCCGGCGTGCAGTGGCTTGACATCGGTGCGAGCGGTGGATCGCCGGCGCCGGCGCGTGACGCCTTGGACGCGCGCGATGACCTCCTCGGGATGGCACGGCTTGGTGATCCAGTCGTCCGCGCCCAGCCGCAGGCCGCGTACGCGCTGGGCCACCGTGGAGGGGCCGGTGCAGACGACGACGCCGAGCTGGGGCAGCGTTTCGCACAGCCGCTCCAGCCACTCCCATGCATGAGGGGCCAGCACGGTGAGGTCGACGACCAGCGCGCTCAGGCGCATCGAGGCGATCGCGTCGGGAGGGACGGGGCCGGAGAGCACGCGATGCTCCCAGCCGAGACGATCGAGGCGCTTGTTCAGCACCTGGATGAACCCGCTGTCGCGATCGAGCACCGCGATGCGCGGCGACGCGCCGGCGCGGGCGCTTGACGGCGCCGCCTCCTCCTGGGCGCGGATGCTTTCCGTCATCGCGGCGCAGTGTAGGGGACCGCGCGGATCGGACGCACACGGTCTTGCCCCTGGTCACAGGATCTTCACAAGCGAAAGGCGCTATTTGCGGGCTGGTCCGTGCTCGATGTGACCGTCGTCCGGGCTCTGGGGGTTGCGCGGCGCCTGGGCCGCCCGGGCTTTAGGGTGAACTGACTCCGGGTTCTCCCGACACTCTTCGGGGATCGATAGCTCTTTATGCGAGGCGGCCCCTGGTCCAGCTGGACCAGGGGCCGTCCTGGCCGTTCGGGTGTTCAGGCCGTGCGGCCGTTCGGGGCCGTCCGGCCGGCCCTGGGAGGCGCGTGGCCCCGATCAGTCGGGATGCGAGGAGTCGGAGAACTCGCGGAAGAGGCCGGTGACGACGAACGCGACCTGCTCGCCGATGTCGACGGCGTTGTCGCCGATCCGCTCCAGCGCGCGGGCGACGAGGATCATGTGCATGGCCCACTCGCGCGTGTCGGGATCGTCGCCGATCTCGATGGCCGTGCGGAAGATCTCGCGGTTGAGGCGGTTGATCTCGCGGTCCTGGCGGACGAGGTCCTCGGCCAGTTCGATGTCGCGCCCGGCGAACGCGGCGCGGCACTGGACGACCTCTGAGCGCGCGTGGGCGCCCATCTTGGCGAGCGCGTCCAGCACCTCCCGGCGCACCGGCGGCTCGTGGCCGGAGAGGGGGATGAGCTTGGCGATGTTGACGCACTGGTCGCCCATGCGCTCGATGTGCTTGATCATGTGCAGCAGCGCGGCGACCAGCCGCAGATCGCCCGCGACCGGCGCCTGCAGGGCGAGCAGCGAGAGGATGCCTTGGTGGACCTCGAGGTAGCGCCCGTCGACGCGGTCGTCGTCGGCGATGACCATCTGCGCGAGCTCGACGTCTTGGTGCTTGAGGGCCTCCAGCACGCGGTCGAGCTGCTCGACGATCAAATCGAGGCCGCCCAGCGCATGGGACTCGAGCTGCTGGAGCTGCTGCTGGAAGTGGATGCGCCCCTGACCGGCGCCCTCGGGGGCGGCGCCCGTGCCTTGGCCGGCGCTGGGGGGGGCGCCGCCGGGGCCGCCGAGCGGGGCTCGCGCTCCGGCGGGGGGGTCAGCCGAACTTTCCGGTCACATATTCTTCGGTTCGGGGGTCGCTTGGCGTGGTGAAGATCTCGCCGGTCGGTCCAACCTCGACGAGCCGGCCGTCGAGTATGAACGCGGTGCGGTCGGCGACGCGCGCGGCCTGTTGCATGTTGTGGGTGACGATCACGATCGTGACGCGCGTCTTGAGCTGGTCGATGAGCTCCTCGATCTTGAGCGTGGCGATCGGGTCCAGGGCCGAGCAGGGCTCGTCCATCAGGATCACCTCGGGGTCGACGGCGAGCGAGCGGGCGATGCACAGGCGCTGCTGCTGGCCCCCCGAGAGCCCGGCGCCGGGCTCGTGCAGGCGCTCGGACACCTCTTCCCACAGACCGGCGCTGCGCAGTGCGGCCTCGACCTTGGGGCGCAGGTCGCCACGCCCCCGCGAGGTCAGGCGCAGGCCGGCGGCGACGTTGTCGAACACGGACATGGTCGGGAACGGGTTGGGCTTCTGGAAGACCATGCCGATCGCACGGCGCACCGCGACGACGTCGACCGACGGGTCGTAGACGTCGAGCTCGTCGAGCAGCACCCGGCCTGTGGCGCGCGCGCCGGGGATCTCCTCGTGCATGCGGTTGATGCAGCGCACCAAGGTCGACTTGCCGCAGCCGGACGGCCCGATGATCGCGGTGACCTCGTTGGCGTTGAACTGAAGGTCGATGCCCTTGACCTGTTCGGCGTCGCCGTAGAAGGCGCGCAGGCCCTGCAGGCGCACGCCGAGGCCGGGCTTGGCGGCGGGCGGCGAAGGCGCCGGCCGAGCTTCGATCGGCGAAGCGGCCTGGGGGTGGGGCTGGGAGGACACGGGAGTGTGGGGGTGGGGAGGCTGGGTGAGCTCGTCCGGCTCCACCTCAGCGGACCTCGCGGGCGGAGGGCCGGTGTCGGGGGGGAGCGTCATGCAAGACGGCTCCTGCGGGAGACGGCGCGGGCGATGAGGTTGAGCAGGAGGATCATGACGACGAGTGTGAGGGCTGCGCCCCATGCACGGTTTACCACCGCGTTGGTCGGAGAGATGACGTCGTTGTAGATTTGCACGGGAAGGGAGTTCATGAACTGGCCGAGGTTGGTGGTCGTCCTGAAGGTGACCCCGGCGGTGAACAGCAGCGGCGCGGTCTCGCCGGCGGCACGCGCGATCGCGAGCAGCATGCCGGTCACCATCCCGGGCAGGGCGGTGGGCAGGACGATGCTCCAGATCACGCGCCAGCGCGGCGCGCCGAGCGCGAGCGCGGACTCGCGCAGGGCGCCGGGGACGAGCAGCAGGATCACCTCGGCCGAGCGGATCACGATCGGCAGCATCAGCAGCGAGAGCGCGAAGGAGCCCTTGTAGCCGGCGTAGGAGGTGCCGGTGCCGACGATCAGGGCGATGTAGATGAACAGCCCGAAGATGATCGAGGGCACGCCCGTGAGGACGTCGACGAGGAAGCGCACGGCGCTGGCGAACCAGCTGTCGCGGCCGTACTCGATCAGCCACACGGCGACGCCGATCCCGATCGGGATTGAAATCGCCGAGGCGAGCGCGACGATCTCGATCGTGCCGAGGATCGCGCTCTGAATGCCGCCGATCGAGGAGCTCTTGAAGAAGGTGTTGCCGGTCGGGTCGGTCGTAAAGAAGCTTGGGCTCCACGAGCTGAGGCCCTTTTGCAGCAGGTAGTAGACGATCAGCACGAGCGGGATCAGCGCGATGATCGTGCCCGCGAGGATCGCCGCGCGGGCGATCCGGTCGCGGCGCCGGCGCGCGGGGGTGAGCGCGTGGCGCGCGAGCCGCTCGGAGGGGGTGGCGTGGTCGCTCATGGTTGGGGCGCTCGGCGATCGGATCGATGGCGGAGGGCGCGAGGGCGGTGGTTCTGGGGGGGCCCGTCCGCGGAGGTGGTCGGGGTGATCGGGTGGTGGGCGCGGGTCGTCCGGACCCGCTTACGGGGTGGGGGCGCCGGCGAGGGGGTCATAGCCCCGCCGTCCCCGCGATCGCGGGCGGCACGCTCTCGGTGGGGTCCTGGGGGGTGTGCATGGGCGCGTGGGCGCGGTCGGCGCGCAGCACCAGGAGGCGCGCGATCGCGTTGACGAGCAGCGTCAGCACGAACAGGACGAGGCCGGCGGCGAACAGGGCCGAGCGGTGCAGGCCCTGGGCCTCGCCGAACTCGTTGGCGATCACCGCGGCGAGGCTGTAGCCCTGGCCGAACAGGTGGCCGCTGAGCTGAGGGGCGTTGCCGATCAGGATCGTGACCGCGATCGTCTCGCCGATCGCGCGGCCGAGCCCGAGCATCGCGCCGCCGATGATGCCGCCGCGGCAGTAGGGGAGCACGGCGATGCGGATCATCTCCCAGCGCGTGGCGCCCAGCCCGAGCGCGGCCTCCTTGTGGTCGGCGGGCACGGTGGCCATGACCTCGCGCGAGATCGCGCTGACGATCGGAAGGATCATGATCGCCAGGATCAGGCCGGCGACGAAGTAGTTGGGGATCGTCACGGCGCCGCCGCCTATGAACGGGACGAACGACAGTCGGTCGGCGATCCACTGCTCGGCCGGCTGCAGCTTGGGGGCCAGGTAGAAGATGCCCCACAGCCCGTAGACGACGGAGGGGACCGCGGCGAGCAGCTCGATCAGGACCGTCACGGGTGCACGAAAGCGGCGGGGACAGAGCTCGGTGACGTAGATCGCGGCGGCGACGGCGACGGGAACGCCGATCAGCAGCGCGAGCGCCGAGGTGATCAGCGTTCCGACGAGCAGCGGCAGGGCGCCGAACTGTTCGGCGGAGACGTTCCAGTCGTTGTCGAAGGTGAAGCCGAGCACGCCGAACCTGGCGAACGCGGGCCGCGCTTCGCCGACGAGGCGGACGAAGAAGTAGACGATCAGCGCGAGGATCAGCGCGGCGAGCGCGGTGAGGCAGTACTTCAGCGCCCGGTCGGGCAGGCGCGCGACCGGCGGGCGCTTCAGGGTCGCGCGCCCGCCGGTCGTGAGCGATGCCGCCTCCATGGCCTCTCTATACCCGATTCCGGGCCGAGAGGGCGGAGTGGCGTCTTGGGGTCAGCCGCTGAGCGGCGAGCCGTTGCACTGCAGTGTCGTGACGGCCGCCTTGGACTTGGGCAGGATCGAGGCGGGCAGCGAGGCGTAGTCGGCCTGCGCGAGGACCGACTGGCCCTGGTTCAGGCCGTAGTCGATGAACTGCACGACGCCCTTGGCCGCGGCTTCGCCGCCGGGGATGCCGGCTTTGCACATGTCCTTGTAGACGATGACGAACGTCTGCGAGGTGATCGGGTAGGCTTCGGCGCCGGCGGGGTTCGAGATCTTGATCCCGAGGTTCGCCGGCACGGTCACGCCTTCCGCCGCGGCGCTGGTCGATGCGAGGCTGGGTGAGACGAAGTTGCCGGCCTTGTTCTTGACTGCGGCGTAGGTGAAGTTGTGCTGCAGCGCGTAGGCCTGCTCGACGTAGCCGACCGCGCCGGTGGTCTGCTGCACCGCGCCGGCGACGCCGGCGTTGCCCTTCGCGCCGGTGCCGGTCGGCCACTGCACGTCCTTGCCTTCGCCGACCTTGCTCTTGAATTCGGGGTCGACCGCGGCCAGGAAGCCGGTGAAGCCGGCCGTGGTGCCCGAGGAGTCCGAGCGGTGGATGACGGTGATCGGGGTGGGGGGCAGCGAGACGCCGGGGTTCAGCGCCTTGATCTCCGGGTCGTTCCAGGTCTTGACCTTGCCGAGGTAGATGTCGGCGATCGTCTTGCCTTCGAGCTTTAGGCCGGTCTGGACGCCCGGCAGGTTGTAGGAGACCGTGATCGCTCCCAGGAACATCGGGACCTGCACGACCGGGCCGACCTTTTCGAGCGTCGTGAAGTCGGCCGGCTTCAGCGGCGGGTCGCTCGCGCCGAAGTCGACGGTCTTGGTCTCGAGCGAGGTGATGCCCGCGCCCGAGCCGACCGCCTGGTAGTTGACCGTCAGGCCGGACTGCGCCGAGGCCCATTGCTCGTAGACCGGGGCGGCGAACGTCGAGCCGGCGCCGGAGATGGTGGTCGAAGACGAGCTGCTCGAAGAGCTGCTCGAGGAACTGGAGCTGCCGCATGCGGCGAGGCCGAGCGCGAGCGTGACGACGCCCGCGAGCGCGCCGATCTTGTTCTGGATCACTGCTTCTCCTCTTCCGGGATTGTTTTGGCGACCGCCGTGGGGGTCTGCGAGGTGTGGCTGGCAGCGGTACGTTCTGCCGGTCCCGTGGCGTGCGGGTCCAGTCTGTTAACGGTCGGCGGCCGCGATGTGAACATTTCGTGAAAGCGCGTCCGGGTCGATGTCCGCCGTCTGCTCGTCGTCCGCGTCCGCGCCCGGCCCAGACGCCGCCCCGTCGTGCGAGGGCTGGGGCTGGAAGCGGTAGCCGAAGCCCGGGTGGGTGTGGATGAAGCGGCGGTCGGGAAGCGCGGTCTCGAGCTTGCCGCGGAGCTTGCTGACGTATACGTCGACCGAGCGGTCGCCGGGGCGCAGCTCCCCGCCCCAGACCTCACGGTAGAGCTCGTCGCGCGTGACGATCGCGCCGGCGCGCGTGGCCATCGCGGCGAGCAGTTCGAACTCGCGCACGGACAGCGTCAGCGCCCGTCCCGTGGCCAGCACGAGGCCCTCGCCGAGCCGTATCTCGAGTTCGCCGGCGTACAGGGTGCTCGCGTTTTCGGCTGAAGCCGCCACCGGTGCAGAGCGTCGCCTCTGCCGCCGCCCGCGCGGGTTGCAAAGTCGTGATCGAGTCGTGAAGAAGTAGTGAAGAGGACCACGGGCGCCGGCCGATGTCCATAATCTGCGCGAATGCGATCGCGCGAACGCCGAGACGACCCGGCCGAGACGGCTCCGTTCGGGAGCCGGCCATGAGCCTGCGCGCGGGACGGGTCGACACCACGCTGACCACGTTGCTGGAGGACGCGGGGCGCAACGTGGAGCGCTCGAGCGTGGTGCTGCGCGAGCTGCTGGCGCAGTTCCCCGAGCACGCGACGCTGGCCGAGGATCTCGCGGCGTGCGAGCAGGAAGGCGACAGGATCACCCACGACATCATCCACCGCATGGGCGGCGGCCGGCACGTGCGCGCCCCATTCGACGCGGGCGACGGCTACGCGCTGGCGACCGCGATCGACGACGTCGTCGACTACACCGAGCAGGCTGGCGCGCAGCTGGACCTGTACGGGGTCGAGGCGCCGATGGAGCAGGCGGTGGCGTTCGCCGACGTGCTGGTGGCCGCCGGCGGGGAGATATCGGGCGCGCTGCGCAGGCTGCACAGCGGCGAGGATCTGAGCCCGCACCTGGTCGAGATCCACCGCCTGGAGAACGAGGGCGACCGCCTGCAGCGCGACGCGGTCGCGTCGCTGTTCGCGGAAGGGATCGACCCGATGGTGGTGATCCGCTGGAAGGACATCTTCGAGTCGCTGGAGGCCGCGGTCGACGCGTGCGAGACGGTGGCGCACGTGCTCGAGGGGATCACGCTCAAGCAGCGCCGAGGCTGAGCGGCCGGGAGCTTTGTAAGGACCTGTTTCAAAACCAGGCGGTGCTGGCCGATCTTCGATCGGTGGGGCGTTCATGGACCAAGCTGGGCGACGCGGGGCGGCGAAGCGCATGCTGCCGATCGTCCGGGATCGGCCAGCACGTGCGAGCCGTCACGTGGCTGGCCGATCTTCGATCGG
>DASQGE010000046.1:0-10974 GCA_035632775.1 Solirubrobacteraceae bacterium
GCTGGGGGAATCGTTGCTCGGCTCCGAGCGTTCCATTGCGGCGCTGCTGCGCAGTGGCGAGCGGGCGTTGATCGCCACGCAACTCGGCGACCTGGATGTGGTCCAGGGTCTCGAGGGAGTCTTGCCATACGCTGAGCTCCGAGCGGGGGCGATAGATGTCGAGATGGCGGACGTGACGATCCCGATCTGCGCGCTCGAGCACCTTCGGGCGATGAAGCGAGCTGCCGGGCGTCCACGCGATCTCGTTGACCTTGAAGACCTGGACGCGGCTCAGCCGAGCCAGGACTGAGCCAACGCTGCCTGTCTTTGCTCTCTACAGCGGCCAGACGGGACTGGAGACCGAGCCGGGCATAGCCTTCTCCCACAGCTCGCCCAAGCGTTTCAGATCTCGCTCGCTCAGGTGATCGAGCAGCGCCTCGCGGACGACCTCGTGGTGGGTGACCTGTGCGGCGCGAAGGCGAGCGAGGCCCTGTGGCGTCAGTCCGACGAGCAGGCTGCGCCCGTCGGCCGGGTTGGCGCTCCGCTCGACCAGGTCGATCTTCGCGAGCCGGTCCACCGACCGTGAGACGCCGCTCGGGCTGAGGTTGCGCCGCACGCCCAGCTCGCCGATCGTCAGCGTGCGGCCGGGCGCACCGACCAGCGTGATCAGCACGCCGTAGGCGTCGATTCCGAACCCGTGCTCGGCCAGCAGTTCGCGGTCGAGCTCTCGAAAGACCGCGCTATGAACCCTCAACATGCCACGCCAGGCGGCCATCTCGGCGGGCGTGAACGGATTCGGCTCGAGCTCCGGGTCGAGGTCGTGCGCAGTCCCGGGTTCTGGCCCGAAACTATTTGACATCTGCAAATACTACGCTATATTGTTTGCGCACGGCAAGTACTCTATCGATCACGCAAACCACCACAAGGGAGACGCCAATGCCGACCACCACCAGTCAGCAGACGGTCCTGGCAGCAGACGGGGGCATGCGGTTGGAGTCTGGCCCGGGACGAGACCTCGTCTTCAAGGTCACCGGAGACGACACCTCGGGCGCCTTCGACTACTTCACGGTCGAAGTTGCGCCGAAAGGCGGACCCCCTCTGCACGTGCACCACAAGCAGGAGGAGACGATCCATGTCCTGAAGGGGCGCTTCAAGGTCAGGATCGGTGACGAGCTCTTCGAGCTCGATGAAGGCGGCTTCGCCTACCTGCCATCGAAGATCCCCCACGCGTTCCTCAACCTGACCGATGAGCCGGGCGAGCTGATCGTGGTCTTCACGCCCGGGGGCGGCCACCGTTTCTTCGAAGAGCTCGGGCCGGCGACGCGCAACGGTACTCCCGACCGCGCCGAGGTCGCGGCGATCTTCGAGAGGCACGACATGTCTCTGCTCGGGCCGCCACTCAGCGCCGACTGATCCATATCGCCTCGAACGGTCCTGGCATGCCGCAGGCCCGGGCCCTCCGCACGCGGGCTCGGGCCATCGGCGGACCTCAACCTCACCGATGGCCTCCGCGGCTCGCCTGCGAGCCTCTCGGCCGACGGGCTCCAGCAGCGCGGCCAGGAGCCGCTCCAGGGCCACGCCGGGGTTCGCACATCGTCCCGATCTCCCCGTTTTTGTCCCGGTCCACTCTCGAACGCCGAGAAAGAGGTCAGCGCGGGCGGTACACGTCGGCGCGATGGGCGACGGCGAGCACTGACACCGTGTGAGTCGCGTCATCAATGCTGTAGATGATCTTGTAGGGACCGCGGCGCGCCGACCAGCGTCCGGTGAGCTCGAAGCGCAGAGGCTTACCAAGCCGCCGGGGATTCGAGGCGATCGCGTCAAGTGTCTCGATCACTGCGGCGGCGACCGCGATGGGTAGGCGATCGATCTGGCGGCGTGCTGGCGCCGTCACCCGCACGTGCCATTGGGGGTCGCTCACGCGGCCGCTTTGCGGCGGGTCTCCAATCCAGCGCGCAGGTCGGCGAGCGTGGAGCCTGGCTTGCCATCCGAGATTGCCTGTTCGCTCTCGCGGACTTGCGACAAGAGCGCTGGGTCGGACATGATCGCCAGGGTCTCCTCGAGGCTCTCGAGATCGTCGTGGCTGACGAGCACGGCGGCGGGCTTCCCGTTGCGTGTCACGACAACGCGATCGTGTTGGTCCTCAATGCGATCAACGATCTCGGAAAGGTGGGCCTTGACTGAGGATAGGGGCAAGGTCTCAGACATGACCAGTATTATAGTCACGATCTCCCGGTCCGTCAACTGGCAGTGGCTCCTTCAAACCGAAGCTCATGCAGCTTGCACCTGCCTGCCCCGGCGGGCATCCCCTAACCGCGATCATCATGTACGTTTCGATCATGTGGGACGGTGATGTCACATGACCGCTGATACTCCCGGAGCGCTGGCGACCCCGCCGCTGGAGCCGGAGATCGCCGTGGCGTTGGAGGAGTATCGCACCGTACGCCAGGAGGAGATCACCTCGATGCAGAGCTACGTCAGCACCCTGCGCTATGGCGTCACCGGTTGCGTGGTGCTCATCGGGGTGGCCGCCCAGCAGCACGGCGACCGCTACCTCGGGTGGGCGATCGCGCTCGCCCTCGTTCCGCTGGTTGTGCTGTTCTCCGCGGTCGTATGGATGGGGGAGTACGAGCGCATGGCGCGCGCCGGGCATTATGTAGCCATGCTGGAGGGGCGCATCAGCAGCCGCTGTCAGAGCTTGTCGCCTCCGCTGCACTGGGAGAGCTGGCTGCGCGAAGGCGGCATCACACAGTCACGGATCGTGGGAGGTCTACACAGGTACATCACCATCACCGGGCTGCTGATCGCTTTTCAGGTGGCATCGGTTGTGATGGGGTTGCACTTCTACTGGCATTCCCATCCGAAAGAGAAATCAAACGAATGGGTGATCCCAGTAGCTGTGGCGATCAACTACATAATTCTGGTCACGCTGCTCGGCTACTTTCGCTCGTGCTATGAGCGGCTGAGGGACTTTACATCCGAACCGGAGGAACACAAATCAGAACTGTCCTCGCGACCACGACCAGCAGAACGCAAGCAGAAGGTGCGCCCGCGCCTACGCATACGGGTGAGTCTCTATCTGCTCTTCGGTCTTGTGGGGCTCATTTCGACACCATGGTTTTTCTGGCCCCTGAGCCTCTGGCTGAGAAGCTGGCTCAATCAAGTCGATGGATTCCCACATGTGGAACTGATTTGGATCGGGCTCCCGGCAGCTATTTGGATGACTGTCGTGCCGCTGCTCGCACCGCGCGGTGTCATGCGTGAATTGCTGTACCGGCGAATCGTGCACGATGAGAAGCCGACCCCTGAGCAATCGACGCAGCTCGCGGCGCTCAAAGAGGCTGGTTTACTCAGCCAGCTCACCGAGTGGGACAAAGACCAGCTGCGTGTGGTAGAAAGCGACGCGCTCAATGCCCCGGCCGTCGGGCGGCACAGGCACTTTGCGGTCACAACAGACGCCCTCGCACACGAGGACACACTTCCGGGGACGCTCGCCCACGAGCTGGGTCACCAGCGCCTGCAGCACATTCGTCCGTTGGTGCTTTCTTATCTTTACATGTGGCCGTACCTCTACTACGACGACAAGTCTTGGGGGCTCGGGCGCGGCGAGCGTTCGCACGGAATGGCTAAGCTTCTGCGCCGTCCGGCGCGGCTGCTCTTTACTGCGGGCTCCGTGTCGGGCTGGTTGGCGTGGGTGGTGTTGCGCTTGGGCTGGAGGACCGCAGAGTACGACGCCGACCGCTTCGCGTGCCAGTCGGGCAACCGCGATACGCTTGTACAGGCGTT
Source organism: Solirubrobacteraceae bacterium (assembly GCA_035632775.1). Classification (GTDB taxonomy): domain Bacteria; phylum Actinomycetota; class Thermoleophilia; order Solirubrobacterales; family Solirubrobacteraceae; genus Palsa-744. Next base: position 3,766 of record DASQGE010000046.1, read on the forward strand.
GGAAAGACACAAGCGACCGCGAGACGCGAAACGTGAAGAGAGTTGGCAGAAGCGGTTGCAAGAGGGATTGGCCTCGGCCTGGTTGAGGGTAGAAGGCCCGCGGTCGCTCGGGTATCTGCCGATCCCAAACGAGCATCCAAGCCCGGAGCGACGGCTGAAGCGCCTGGATCGTTGGGAGCAAGCGCGTTATGAACGGCCCGCTCGCGACCGACGTTTGCACCAATCCGAGGCTCAAGGAACAGCGAAGGGCTCGGTAGCATCGTGAAAGCTCCGCTGCGATCCGACGGCAATCTGTGGCTACTGCAAGAACTCCCGGCTGAGTACCGAAGGCGCTGACACCGTACGGGAGCGGGCTCAAACCGGCGAGACGACCTCGATCGCCGAGCGGAGCGTGTGCAGGAAGGCCTTGCGCGCGCCGTGCTGCTCCAGCGGGTGCAGGGCGCGCGCGATCGCCTGCAGGTAGACGCCCTGGCGGGAGCCGGAGTCGCGCGGGCGATCGCCGAGCAGGCGCACGCTCGAGAGCAGCTTGGGGTGGCGGCGAGCGAGAGCGGCGCGGCGGCGCCCGGCAGGGTGGCGCCGCGCAGCAGCGAGCTGACCTCGTGGCCGAGGCGACGCTGACGGAAGCCTTCGCCGATGGCAGGCCGGGGCCGCGTTCCGCCTGAATGGCCTGCCGTGGTGTGGCCGTCTAGACTGAGCGGTCCTGCGCCAGTAGCTCAGCTGGATAGAGCGTCGGTCTACGGAACCGAAGGTCGGGAGTTCGAATCTCTCCTGGCGCGTGCGAAGGTAGCTGTCATGGGGCGGGTGCTCGGGGCAGCGACCGCATCCACGGGCTCCTACGCGACGGGCGGCGAGCCGGCCGGTGGTTCTGTTTTTGGGAGACCCGGAAGCTTGGTCTTCGATAAGCCCTGTCGGCGCCGGTCACGACAGCAGCCGGCGTTCGTGCCTCGAGGCGCGGACCCGGCGACGCGTGCCGGGTCTACCAGGCGACCCGCACGCCATAGGGACGAAGTCTTTGGTCATTCGAGATGAGGATCGCGTCCTCGAGGCTGGCTTGGGCGACGAGCAAGCGGTCGAACGGGTCGCGGTGATGCCACGGCAGCGAGCGGACAGCTCGTGCGTGGTCGATGCTGACGGGCAGGGGAACGGCTCCGCCATCCAACAATTGCCTTGCGAACCCATCGGGCGCGTTGAGCTTTCCAAGCGATCGCTTGATCGCGACCTCCCATACCACCGCCGCGCTGAGCAGGACCTCGTTGTTGGCGTCGGTGAGCAGCTCGTCGGCGCGCGAGCTCAGTCGTTTGTCTTCCGCAAGCAGCCAGAGCGCGGCGTGGGTATCGACCAGCAGCCTCACCGGGCGCCGAAGGCCTCGGCGATGTCCTCAGGGAGCTCGTCGAAGTCGTCGGCCATGTGCACGCGGTCGCGCCAAGCGCCTCGCACCGACGCCAGCGAGCGCGGCTCCTCCACAACGGGCACCAGCCGCACCACCGGCTTGCCGTTGCGCTGGATGACAACATCCTCACCAGCTTCAGCGCGCTCCACCAGCCTGGAGAGATGAGTCTTGGCATCGTGCATTCCCACGCGGGCCATGTCGCCAATCGTAGCACGCTTAGCTAGCCCTAGTCCGAATGTGGACAATCGATCCACCGCAAGCTTTGGAGTGCCCGCTCTCGCCGAGCCGTCCCACCGGATCGAGCAGAGCATCGACGAAGTCCTCATACATGAGAGTTTGGATAGCGTCTCCGCGGACGCGTGCGAAATACCTGCAAATCTGCTGTCTTTTTCTTTTACCTGTCCCGATAACAGATAGCCTCGCCCGGCATCGCCATAGCCTCGTCCGGCATCGCCATAGCCTCGCCCGGCATCGCAATCGACTACTCGTGGTCGGGCTCGGCACGCCTTCCAGGGCGCTCGCGGCGCTCGTCCACAGGGCCGTCGGGCCCGCGTTCGAGTCCGCGGTCGGGTCCGTGTTCGAGTCCGTGTTCGGGTCCGCGGTCGGGCCCGCGTTCGAGTCCGCCGTCTGGCCCGTGTTCGGGTCCGCGGTCGGGCCCGCGTTCGAGTCCGCGGTCGAGCTCCCTGCCGAAGGCCACCTCGACGGCCCTGGTCATCGTGGGCTGGAAGCCGGCGGTGAGCGCCTCCGAGGCGAGCGGCCGCAGCTGATCGAGCGCCGCTCGCACCTGGGGCCAGTCGGACTCGGGCCGGCCGGCGTCGTCGAAGGGCTTCCAGATGAACTCGAGGAACATCTGCACGAACGTCTCCGCGATGCGCTCGGTGTGGCGCCTGAGCTTGTCCATCGTGTCGAGCGCGGCCTCCAGGGGGACCCCCAGGCCGACCAGTCGCTCGCCGGCGGCCAGCAGGGTTGGGCTTGGAACTTCAAAGCTGTCATCGCCGATCGGGATCACCAGGCCGAGCTTCTCGGCCTTTGCGATGAGCTTCGGGTCGACCCCGCCACCGAGGCGCTTGAGCAGCTCGGTGTGCTCGACGATCTCGGGCGCCTCCGTCTCGAAGGGGGCCATCAGCGCGCGGGTGAAGCCGAGGACTTCCTCTCCGGCGCCGCGAGCTTCCTCCAGCAGATGGGCGATCGCGGCGAGGTTGAACCCCTGGGCCTGCATCTCGCGGATCAGCGCCAGCCGCGCCAGGTGCTCGGCGCCGTAGTAGCCGACCCTGCCCCGGACCTCCGGTGGAGGGATCAGCCCGCGCGACTGGTAGCTGCGCACGTTTCGCACGGTCAGCCCAGCCGCCTGCGCGAGCTGGTCGATCGTCAGCCGCTGCTCAGTCTGCGCTCTCGCCATGCCCCAAGCATATTCCCGTGATAAACATCACACAGATCAATGTAACGTCAACTTATGATACAACGTATCGAGATACGTCGGTGGGCGGTGTCGCCTTCGATGGTCACCAGCCAGGAGGCAGCCATGAGCAGGCCACGAAGGGAGCCGGCCGGCACCACGCCGAGGTGGCGATCGGCCTCGACCCTGCTCGCCTGGGGTCTGGCGATCGCCGTGCTCGCGCTGCTCGGCAAAGGCCTCGAAGGCAGGCTTGCGCCGATGTCCCTGGCGGTGCCCGGCACGCCCTCTTCACGGGCCGAAGCGATGCTGGCCACCAAGTTCGGCAACACGATCCCGATCGCCGTCCTGCTGCGCGGCCCACCCGCTGAAGTCGACCGCCAGGGGCAGCGGCTGGTGGTTGCGCTGCGCGGGATCAGACAGGTCCAGGTGCTCTCGCCATGGGACCGATCGACCATGGTGGGATCGCTGCGCCCCCAGCCCGGAGCCGCGTTCGTTCTCGTGACCTACGTCCGGCCTGCGAGCCGGGCGATGGCGGTGGTGCCCAGCACCGAAGCCGTGATCGCCCGCACCGTCCAGCGCCCGGTACGCAGCTACCTCACCGGCGTCGCGGTGATCGGGCGCGCGCTTCAGAACGCCACGATGGCGGACACCGAGCGGGCCGAGATGATCGCGCTGCCGGTGCTGATCCTCGTGCTGCTGCTCGTCTTCCGCTCGCCGGTGGCCGCCGCGGTGCCCCTCGCCATGGGCGCTGCGACGGTGATGGCCGGGCACGGGCTGCTGTGGCTTGTCAGCTTCCTGACACCGGTCAACTCGCTGGGAGTCGCGATCGCCGCGATGATGAGCCTCGCGCTCGGAGTGGATTACGCGCTGCTGATGGTCTCGCGCGTGCGCCAGGAGCTCGCCGGCGGCCAGGGTCATGAGGCGGCGGTGGCGATCGCGACGAAATCCGCGGGGCGCACGATCGCCGCGGCAGGAGGCACGCTGGCGCTGACGATGCTCGCGGCGAGCGGAGTGGCGACGCCCGGATTGCTCGGCCCCGTGGCGATCGGGGTCGTCATCTCGGGCCTGCTGAGCGTCGCGCTGGCGCTGACCGCGATGCCGGCGCTGCTGCGCCTGCTCGGCCCCCGCCTGGATCGCTGGGAGATCCGGCTCACCCGCTCCCGCGCCGTGGGGCGCCCAAGCAGGGCGGGAGGTTTGGCGGAACGGCTGATCGCCCACCCGGCGATCACGGTCCCGCTGATCCTCGTCGGGATGCTCGCGCTGGCGACCCCCGCCGGCGCGCTCCGCATGGGCCCACCGGACGCATCGGAGCTTCCCGTCTCGAGCCCGGCGCGCATCGCGGTGCGGATCGTGGAACGCACGATCGGCCCCGGGTGGTCGGCGCCCTTCGTGATCGTCGCGAGCGCCCGCGACGGCGCGATCACGACTCCGCAGCGCCTGCGGGCGCTGATGAAGTGGCAGGAAGGGATCGCCCGCGAACCCGGCGTCGCGGCGGTGCTCGGCCCCGCATCGGTCGTGGGCGCGCGAGTCAAGCTCGCCGAAGCCCACGCCGCGCTCGTCTCCGCGCCCAAGCGCCTGGAAGGCGCCCAGCGCGGGGTCACGGGCCTGCGCTCGGGACTGAGCCGCGCGAGCGACGGCGTCACGGAGCTGCGCAGCGGCATCGCCTCGGCCGCAGACGGCGCAAGGTCGCTCGGCGGCGGCGCCGGACGCGCCGAGAGCGGCGCTGAACGACTGGCCGGTCAGACGATCCGAGCCGGCCGTGGCGCCAAGCGACTGGCAAGCGAAACGGGTCGCGCCCACGCTGGCGCCAAGCGACTGGCAAGCGAAACGGGTCGTGCCCACGCGGGCGCCAAGCGACTCGCGGCCCAAACGGGCAATGCCGGCAATGGCGCGAAGCAGTTGCAGACGGGCCTCGCCCAGGCGGCGGCTGGATCGACCCAGCTCGCGGACGGGATCGACGAAGCCTCCTCGGGCGCCGAACGCCTGGCCGCCTCCGACCGTCAGCTCACGACCGGCGCGGGGCAGCTCGCGGAAGGCATGGACACGCTCGACAACACCGTCCACGCGGTCCTCGCGCCGATCGACCTGCTCGCCGAACAGCTCCACGGCTGGGCCGGCTGGATCGCCACGCTGCGAGCCTCCGACGAACAGCTTCGCACCCGGATGAGCGAAGCGATGCGCGAACTGGAAGCGATGACCGTCGGGCGCAGCGACCCTCGGTATGAGGCGCTCGCGCGGGAGCTCACCGCGGTCACGCAGCTGATCGAACGCAACGGCCTCTCGCAGTTCGCCCGCATCCAGCAGCAGCTGCTCGGTTGCCTGGAAGGGCTCGCGAATCTGCCGGCGGAGCTCTCACAGCTGACCGCCGGCCTGGACCGGCTGCGTTCGGGCGCCGACCGGCTCGCCGCCGGCACGAGGGAATCCGAAGAAGGCGCGCTCGCGCTCCACTCCGCCCTGCAGCGGTTGGCCGCGGGCGGGCACAGCCTCAGCAACGGGCTTGCGGGACTGAGCGGCGGAGCGGGCCGGCTGGCCGACGGGCTCGGCAAGCTCACGAACGGCAACGCACGGCTCGCCGGCGGGCTCGGCAAGCTCACGAACGGCAACGCACGGCTCGCCGACGGGCTCGGCAAGCTCACGAACGCCAACGGGCAGCTGGCCGGCGGGCTCGGCAAGCTCGCCGCCGGCGACACACGGCTCGCGGGCGGACTCGGCGCGCTCGTGGCCGGCGACGCACGGCTCGCGGGCGGACTCTCCGCGGGTGACAGCCATGCCGGAGCGCTCGCCGCAGGGCTCGACGGCACGCAACGGCCGCTGCAGAGCTACGCGAGGATGCTGCACGGCTACCAGCAGGACTCCCGGCTGCTGCACGCAGAAGCCCCGAATGCGGTGGACTCCGGCTACCTCGTGCTCACCGCGCTCGACGGCACCGTCTCGCCCATGCGCGAACAGGTGGCCCAGCTGGTCAACGTCGACGCGGGCGGCCAGGCCGCGCGCGTGATGGTGATCGCCTCCAGTCCATCCGGCGCCCCCGCGACCGCGGCTCTCAGCAGAAGGCTGCGACGCGGCCTTCCCGCGCTCGCCGCCGCGACCGGCAGCAAGGTCGAGATCGGCCAGGGCGCGCAGTATCTGCTCGACTACACGAACGCGAACACGGCCCGCTTCCCGTGGCTGGTGCTGGCGCTTGCGATCGTCGCCGTGCTCACGCTGATCGTGGTGCTGCGGGCGCTGCTGTTGCCGCTGATCGCCGTCGCGCTGAACCTCGCCACGATCGCCGTGGCGCTCGGGGCTCTGGAGCTGCTCACCGAGGAGCGCGTGCTCGGCGGCCCCGGCTACATCGACGCGGCCTCCGGCGCCGGCATCCTCTCGATCATGTTCGTCCTGTCGATCGACTACGAGGTCTTCCTGCTGACGCGCATGCGCGAGCAGTGGGACGCGGAGGGCGACGCCGAGGGCGCGATCCGGCACGGCCTGCGGCACACGGCGGGCGTGATCACGGGCTCCGCGGCGATCATGACGGCCGTCTTCCTCGCGTTCGCCGGAGCCGACGTCATCCCGCTGCGCCAGTTCGGCGTCGGGCTGACGATCGCGGTGCTGCTCGACGCGACGATCGTCAGGCTCGTGCTGCTGCCGGCGATCATGCGCGTGGCGGGCCCGCGCATATGGTGGCTGCCAGAGTGGCTCGCGCGCAGGCTTCCGGCCCTGGAGTGAGCGCAGACGGACTCCGCGAGCCGACTCGCGAGAGCCCGGCCCGCGCACAGCGCCCGCCCGCCTGCGCCGGCTGTAACCGCCTCGCCGGCTGGGGGTTGTTGAAGGTGAATGCACCAGGTGGCTCCCCAGCCACCGAGAGGATCAAACCACCCGAAAGGAAGTGGTTCAGATGCCGAGTGCCAAGACCGTAATCCCCGAGACGCTCGTCAAGAACGCACCCGCCGACGAGAGGATGGACCTGCCTGAGCAGTGGCTCGAGCTGGCCAGGGTGAGCCGGCGAACTGCGATCGAGACGGTGCGCAAGTTCCTGGAGACGGCCGAGAGCATGCCTCTCCTCGGGACGGGCCTGTCGATCACCGAGCGCCTGGCGCACGTGGAGTACGACGCCCTGCGCAGCGTCGTGCACAGCGCCACGGACGTGGATGTGAACGTGGGCGTGAATGTGGACGTGCTGTCGAAGGGCCTGCACGTCGACGTGCTGTCGAAGGGCGTCAATGTGAACGTGCTGTCACGGGAGGCCACACCCTGATCCCCGTCGTCGTCGGGACCCGCCCGCTTTCCTGAGAGCGCCTGACAAAATAAGCGGGTGCGGTCGGGACCGGGGTCGCACAGGCCCTTTTCGGCCGGACTTCCCAGCCACAGCCTTGCTGGTCAAGCAGCGCTGCGCGCCTTCCCGGATCGGGCGATCGGGTCAGGCGTGCCCGGGCGCGGCCCC